>NZ_JBHVAL010000007.1:0-197986 GCF_042667405.1 Paenarthrobacter sp. NPDC057355
AGTTCCTTGATGGCTTCATCCGTGACGCGGATGTCCTCCGGGTCCCCGGACAGGGCGACCCAGCGGAACGGGCCCAGGCCCTCGCAGAACAGGGGCCGGATGTACGCCGGAACGAACCCGGGGAACTCAAACGCCCGGTCATAACCGCCCTTGCGGGCCTCGTCACGGATCGAGTTGCCGTAATCGAAGACCTCGGCACCGGCGTCCTGGAACTCCACCATCGCCTGCACATGCCGGGCCATGGAAGCCTGGGCCTTCTTCGTGAACCCTTCCGGATCAGCTTCTGCTTCGGTGTGCCACTCTTGAACCGTGATGCCCTCCGGCAAGTAGGACAGTGGGTCATGCGCACTGGTCTGGTCCGTGACGACGTCGATGGTCAGCTCCCCAGCCTTATGGCGGGCCAAAAGTTCCGGGAAGACTTCGGCGGCGTTACCCACGTATCCGACGGACCAGCCACGGCGCTCAGCCTTAGCCGCATTGACCTTCGCGATCGCGGTGTCCAGGTCCGTTTCGACCTCGTCCAGGTAGCGCTTCCCGGCGCGGCGGCGCAGGCGGGTCTCGTCGACGTCGATGATCAGGCACGCGCCGTCGTTCAGGGTCACGGCCAGCGGCTGGGCCCCGCCCATGCCACCACAGCCACCGGTCAGGGTCAGGGTCCCGGCAAGCGGTCCCTCGGTGGAGCCCTCCGGCGCGGGGGCAGGGTGGCGGCCGTCGGCCTTGAGCTTCTCGCCCACCGCGGCGAACGTTTCGTAGGTGCCCTGCAGGATGCCCTGGGTGCCGATGTAGATCCACGAGCCCGCGGTCATCTGCCCGTACATGGTCAGGCCCTCGGCCTCGAGGCGGCGGAACTCGGGCCACGTTGCCCAGTCCCCCACCAGGTTGGAGTTCGCCAGGAGCACGCGCGGTGCCCACTCGTTGGTGCGGAACACGCCCACCGGCTTGCCGGACTGGACCAGGAGGGTCTCGTCCTTCTCCATGGTTTCCAGGGTCCGGGTGATCGCATCGAAGGCAGCCCACGAACGGACAGCGCGGCCGGTGCCGCCGTAGACCACCAGGTCATCCGGACGCTCAGCAACCTCCGGGTCCAGGTTGTTCATCAGCATGCGCAGCGGCGCCTCGGTCTGCCACGACTTGGCAGAAAGCTCAGTACCCCGGGCAGCCTTGACCGGACGGGCTCCAGTAGTGAAATCGGCGGGTGCCATGATGGCTCCTTCATCTCTCGGTAAATGTCTGGGTGAAAGATCTTCTGTATCCAGTAGAGCCTGTTCCGCGGTTGCCGGAAACGGCTTTTTGACGGGTGCTGTCCGGTATTACAGACATGCGCAGGGTCTCGCTTTCGGTCGCTGATACGCGCATGCTGGACCCATGGCAACGTATCGAGTGTCCACGTTCGTCGCAGCGCCCCCGGAGCGGGTTTTCGAGGCCTGGACGGACCCGGACCGCTTTATTGAGTGGATCGGCGGCGTCACCCGGGTGACCGACCGTGTCGGCTCCGCGGGCCAGGCCGGGAGCAGCTATACGGTGTGGTTTGGCCGCATGGCGAGCCCCACGGAGGTCATCGAAGCAGAACGGCCACGGCACATCCGTTCCACGTTCGGCAACGCAATCCTCAAGGGCGAATCGGACGTCACCTTCACGCCGGAGGGGGCTGGGACACGCATCCAGCAGGTGTTCGAGACCCGTGGCTTGGTGGCCTCGGTGGTCGGCCGGGTCTTTGCCATGGGGTCCTACCGGGGCAGTTTCCGCGGTGAGCTCGAAACGTTCCGCGCCATGGTTGAGCGCGACTCGCCCGGAGCGGGCGGCCCGCAGGCCGAGGGCCGTTAGCGGACGGCACGCAGGGCGCGCCCGCACCGCAAGGCGCGTCAGCCCGCCGTCGGACGTCCGTGGATCCGGACGGAAAGTTCGTCGGCAGCTTTCCTGATCCGTGCGGCCAGTACCGGCCATTGCTCAGCCGGCACTTTGTCCTCCAGGAACGTAACGGCGACTGCCGCCGTCGGCCATCCAACATGGTCCGTCACGGGGACGGCGATGGATCCGAACCCCGGCGTGATTTCGCCGTTTTCGGTGGCGTAACCGCGCTGCCGGACCTGATCGAGATGGGATGACAGTGCCGAGTACTTCATGATGGGAAATTCGACGTCGTGCCGGGAAGTGAACGCAGCGGCGTTCGGGTAAAGGGCCCTGACCTGCGACTTCGGCAGGGCAGCAAGGATCGCGCGGCCGCTTGCCGTGAGGTGGCTGGGAAGGCGAACGCCGACGTCGGTCACCAGACTTGGGCGGTTCTTGGCGCGTTCCTCCACGATGTAGAGGACGTCCCGGCCGTGGAGCACCGCCAGGTGTGCGCTCTCGCCGATCACGTCCACAAGCGAAGCCAGCATGGGCCGGCCCAAGCGGGACAGCGGCTCCTGTCGCGAGTACGCGGAGCTGAGCTCGAAGGCGCTGATGCCCAGTCCGTAGCGCTGTTCCTCGTGCAGGTGCAGGACGAAGCCGTTCGCCTCCATCACACCGAGCAGGTGGTAGACGCTGGACCTCGGCAGGCCAAGCGCCGTGGCAATGTTCGACGCCGCCATGGGCCCCCGCCGCGAGGCCAACAGCTTGAGGATGCGCAGGGTGTTTTCGGCAGCCGGGACTTTGGACGTGGCTTTGCCGGGCGCGGTTGGCGTGCTGGTCATTGTTCCTCGCTGCTGTGGGTCCTTGAGGGCTACCGCGCGAAACTGTCCGGTATCCCGTACTCAAGCGTGCACCCTTTGGAGGGGGAACACCAGCGGGGAAACGGGGATCGGCGTCTGGGATACCGTACGGTGGCCCCGCGCTCAGGCGCTGGCTGGGGCTAGCCCTTCCCGGCTTCGCCCTTGCGCCTTAGCAGGAGGGTGATGCCACCGGCCGCTGCCAGCACCAGTGCCACAATCAGCCCGATGGTCCACCCGCTTATCCCGGTCGAGGACGCAGCCAGTGGAGCAGCCGCTTCCTGCGACTGGGAGTCTACCGACGTGGAACCCTGGGCGGCGGATGCTGCCGGGGGCACGGAAATGCTCGGCGCGGCCGACGGTGTTGCTGCGGCAGCGGGTGTACCAGTTTCGCCCAGTCCGACGGCGGCACTTGAGTCACGCGGCCACGGAATGACGATCGGGGCTGCTCCGGTTGCGAATCCCTGAGGTGCCTCGACACCGCCCGACGCAAACGGGGAGTTCCCCGCTTGGCGGGCGGCCTCGGCCTGACGGGCGGCTTCCGCGGCTTGAGCGGACTTCGCAGCGTCAGCCGCCTTGCCGGCGTCGACCGTTGCCTGGTTCGCCAGCCCGGCGAGCTCGGTAATCATGGCGTCGATGGAGGCTACGTGGGTGGCGGTTGCGGTGTCCCGGTCGGCGGCTGCAAACTGCCCAACGGTAGCGAATGCATGTGTATCTGCCCGGCTTCCCTCCAAGGCGAGGTTCGCGGCTACCCGAAGTTCGAGTCCAGCATCGTTCAGCTTCTGATACGCGAAGATGCGATTATCGAGGTCCTGCGCCATGGCAAATCCGTATTCCAGGAAGAAGCGGACGTCTGCGTGGTTTGTCGACTTCACGGCATTCAGAGCCGCTTCCTGGAGATACTTGCCCCCGGTCGCTTGGTATTGGAAGGCTCGCTGCCGGTCCGCGACCAGGGCGGCCCCGTCCAGTTCGAATGCGGCATCGTGTCCCACGGCGATGAAATCCTTGATGGCGGCGTCTCCGCCAAGCAGGGCAGCTTCCGCGGATTTCCGGACTTCAGGCGTGCCCACGAGAGCAAGATCCAAGGTGGCCTGGCGGGCTTCCTTGGCCAGCGCGTCGAGGTCGGCTCCGGGCGCCGCCAGCGTAGTGAGAAGTCCGGGCACTTCCCGCGCTGCCCTTCCGAAAGCCTTCAGGAAAGGCTTGTTGGTGCTCATGGTGGCACCGTCGATGATGGCGCGCGGCTTTGCCTGCGTCGACTGGAACTTCCAGTCCGCCATCAATCGCTCAGTGTCCGCGGTCCTCGCGGCAGCTGCAGTATTGCGGGCCTTCCCGACGGCGGTCTTGGCCCGGTCAGCGACGCCGGCAGCACCAGCAGGGTTGGATGCGATGTCCGTTTTGACCTGTTGCAGCAACGCCGAAACTGCCGACGATTCTGCGTCATGATCGGCGACTACAAACTGGCCGTATCGGAGGAAGTCAGCAACGACAGCTCCATCACCGGTGTTAAGTGCTGCCTCCGCAGCCGCAGAAACCGCGGCGTTCGACGAAGCAAGCACTGCGTAAGCCGCTTGGCGGTCTGTCATGAAGACCTTGGCACGCCAGCCTTCGAGGACAAATTTCTCAATGGCAGCGTCGCCGTTGTCCAGGCTCGCGGAAGCCGCCTGTGCGACGTGGACATTGCCGTATTCGAGGAAGTAGGTCGCGGCAGTCCTGAGATCACCGCTCCAAGTCTGGCCCCACCCAATGGCCAGAAATTCGTCGATCTTCGAAGGGTCGTTCGATGCCAGAATTTCAGCGGCCGCCGATCGTACGTGCTCACTCCCCCGCGACGTCAGTTCGGTGACCAATTGCTTCCGGTCGGCCGCCAGCGCGACGTCCTGGCCGCCGTCGAGAAAATCCTGAATCGCATCAGCGCCACCCACCAGGGCTGCAGCGGCGGCGGCGCGGGTGGCGGGGCCACCGATCTTCCACAGTTCAACGACACCAGCGGCGTCGCTCGCCCGCTCCACAAACGGAACTGGGGCCTGGGACGCGTTCGGGACCTCGAACTTCGGAATGTCATAGGCCTGGGCGGGCGCGGCAAAGAGCAAGGAAGCCCCCGCCACGACGGCAACAACGGCAGCGGCCCAACGGCGTCGGGTAGTGCGGATTACGGAAATCATGAGTCCCCCAGGTAACAGATGCGAGTCAGCACAGAGTTCAAGGGGGGCGACGCGAGTGCGAGGGATGCCTGACCGTGTTGAAGTCCTGTCCGCGGTCATCATATCCGACCGGGAACTATGACATTTACCAGCAGGAAACTGTCTGGGATCCGGAGTGTCTGCGATCAAAGACACCAAAGCCCCGTGAGTCCGATCACAGAGCCGCCAAAAGTGATCTGCTGGATAGCGATCCCCTCCCAAAGACGAGAAGGTTTTACCATGCAACAAACCAAGCTGGCTGCGGAGAGCTCTGTCCTCCAGGCCGCAGGTACGGCACTCAGCCGGGGCCTCAACGTCCGACACATCCGCTTCATGGCACTCGGATCCGCCATCGGCACGGGCCTGTTCTACGGCTCTGCGTCGGCCATTCAAAAAGCCGGACCGGCCGTACTCCCGGCCTACATCATCGGTGGCGCAGCCGTGTTCATGGTGATGCGCGCGCTCGGCGAAATGGCCGTGCGACACCCGGTCTCCGGCTCCTTCGGGCAGTACGCCAGCCGATATTTGGGCCCGTTCGCCGGGTTCGTGACCGGGTGGACGTACGTGTTCGAGATGGCCATCGTGGCGATCGCCGACGTCACTGCTTTCAGTATCTACATGGGCTTCTGGTTCCCGCAGGTGGACAGATGGATCTGGGTGCTCGCGATCATCCTGTTCCTGGGGGCCATGAACCTGCTGAGCGTCAAGGTGTTCGGCGAACTCGAGTTCTGGTTCTCACTGATCAAGGTGGTGGCGATTATCGCCATGATCGTTGGTGGAGCAGCGATCGTCGTGTTCGGTTTCCAAACGGCCGACGGCGGTGGCGTAGCACCGGGGCTGGGGAACCTTGTGAACCACGGCGGTTTGTTCCCGAACGGTTTCGAGGGGCTCCTGGCCGCGTTCGCCGTCGTGATGTTTGCCTTTGGCGGGATCGAAACGATTGGTATCACCGCTGGCGAAGCTGCCGATCCAAAGAAGGTCATTCCGCAGGCTGTTAATACAGTGCCCGTTCGTGTGCTGCTGTTCTACGTGCTGACCCTGGGCGTGCTGATGAGCATCTTCCCGTGGAATGAAATCGGCAGCAACGGCAGTCCGTTCGTGCAGATCTTCGATGGCCTGGGCATCCCCGCCGCACCGCACATTCTCAACGCAGTGGTGATCACCGCAGCGTTGTCCGCCATCAACAGCGACATCTTTGGGGCTGGCCGGATCCTGTTTGGGCTGGCACAGCAGGGGCATGCGCCCAAGAGCTTTGGCAAGATCTCCAGGCATGGCGTTCCGTGGATGACCGTGGTGATGATGGGCGGCATTCTGCTGGTGGGCGTCGTGCTGAACGCCGTGATCCCCGAAGACGTCTTCTTGGTCATTGCCTCCATTGCGACCTTCGCCACCGTGTGGGTGTGGGTGATGATCCTCGCTTCGCACGTGGCCATGAAGCGGGAAATCAAACGCACGGGCCTGCCGGCGTCGGAATTCGGTTCGCCGCTGTGGCCGACGGCGTCCATCCTGACCATGGCGTTCATGGCGATGGTGATCGTGATCCTCGGCGTTTTCGAGGACACCCGGGTTGCCCTGTATGTGGGCGGAACGTGGCTGGTGCTGTTGTTCGTGGCCTACAAGCTGTGGGTTCGTGGTGGTGGCCTTCGCCGGGCCGAGTTGGTGGACGAAACGGCCTGATTCTCGCGCCCACCCCCACCTCCTGCGCCGAGATGGCAATTAATGACAGTCTGAGCGCCAAACATTGTCATTAACTGCCATCTCGCGGGGGGGTGTGGCGGGGGCGGGGGTGGCCGGCGTTACCTCGCCGACCACCCACCGTCCATGGTGTAGCTCGCGCCGGTGACCATACCGGCGTCGTCGGAGGCCAACCAGGCCGCCAGGGACGCCACCTCGGAAGGCTCCACCAGCCGTTTCACGGCGGACTCGGTAAGCATCACCTTGGCGAGCACCTCTGCCTCGGGGATGCCGTGGAGCCGGGCCTGGTCGGCGATCTGCTTCTCCACCAACGGCGTGCGGACGTAGCCGGGGTTGATGCAGTTGGACGTGACCCCGTGCTCGCCACCCTCCAAGGCCGTGACTTTGCTGAGCCCCTCAAGCCCGTGCTTGGCCGAAACGTATGCGCTCTTGTAGGCGGAAGCCCGGAGCCCGTGCACTGAAGAGACGTTGATGATGCGGCCGAAGCCGTTGGCGTACATGTGCGGCAGGGCGGCCCGGATGAGGAGGAACGGGGCCTCCAGCATCAAGGCCAGGATCCGCCGGAATTCGGATGGATCGAACTCCTCGATCGGTGCGACTTTCTGGATGCCCGCGTTGTTGACGAGGATGTCGCAGTCCAGGCTCAGCGCGGACAGGGCGTCCACGTCGAGCAGGTCCACCGTCCAAGCCGTGCCGCCCAGCTCGTCGGCGAGGGCCGCGGCTCCGGAGGCATCGACGTCGGCCACTACTACTTTCGCCCCGCGGGCGGCGAGCGCACGGGCACAGGCGGCCCCGATTCCGCTCGCGCCTCCGGTCACCAGCGCTTTGCGTCCGTTCAAGGAGTTGTCCATCTCATTAGCCTTTCGCGGCGGTTGTCAGTCCGTGGCGCTCGGCGTCGGCCTCGTCCACGGATTCGAGGGCGATGCCCTTGGTTTCCTTCAAGGAAATGACGGCGACGGCGGTAATCGCGCAGGCGACCACCAGGTAGATCGCGGTGGGGAGCCACGAGCCGGTGTCCTTGAGCCACTGGGTCGCCAGCAACGGCGCGAGCGAGCCGGCGAAGATGGACGTCACCTGGGAGCCCAACGAAACACCGGAGTAGCGCATGCGGGTGGGGAAGAGCTCGGACATGATGGCCGGCTGTCCGGCGTACATGAAGGCGTGCAGGCACAGGCCGATGGTCACGGCGAGCACGATGATCACGGCGTTCTTGGTGTCGAACATGGGGAAGGCGAAGAACGGCCAGACCGCACCGGTGATGGCACCGATCAGGTAGACGGGCTTGCGGCCCCAGGAGTCAACCAGGCGGCCGACCTGCGGGATCACCAGGAAGTGGATCACGTGGGCGATCAGGAGTGCCAGCAGGAGCGAGGAGGTGTCGTACTTGTGGACGCTCTTGAGGTACACAATCGCGAAGCTGACCACCAGGTAGTACATGATGTTCTCGGCGAAACGGAGTCCCATGGCCTGGAGGATGCCCTTGGGGTACTTGCGGATGACTTCGCCGACGCCGTAGCTGATGGCTTTGGATTCCTCCACCTGTGCCTTGGCTTCGAGGAAGATCGGGGCTTCGGTGACGTGGGTGCGGATGTAGTAGCCAACGAACACGATCACTGCGGAGAGCCAGAACGCTACGCGCCAGCCCCAGCCGAGGAACGCTTCGCTGCTGAGCGTGGTGGACATGACGAACAGCACCAGCGTGGCCAGCAAGTTGCCAACAGGCACGGCTGCCTGCGGCCAGGAGGACCAGAAACCGCGCGACTTGTTGGGGCTGTGCTCAGCCACCAGCAGGACCGCGCCGCCCCACTCGCCGCCGAGCGCGAAGCCCTGGATGAAGCGGAGAGCCACCAGCATCGCCGGGGCCCAGTAGCCGATTTCGACGAAGCCCGGGAGGCAGCCCATCAGGAACGTGGAGACACCCACGATCACGATGGTCAGCTGCAGCGTGGGCTTGCGGCCGAGTTTGTCGCCGATCTGGCCGAATACGATGCCGCCCAAGGGCCGGGCGACGAAGCCGACGGCGTAGGTGATGAAGGCCTGGATGATGCCGTCCAGTTCGTTGCCGGTGCTCGGGAAGAAGTACTTGCCGAACACCAATGTGGCGGCGGTGGCGTACAGGAAGAACTCGTACCACTCCACCACGGTGCCCACCATTGAGGCCGCGACGATCTTCTTCAGGCCGGAGCCTTTGCCGGAGTCTTTTCCGGCTTTTGATGCGGAGCGCTGCTCTACGCTCATATCCATCTCCTCAGTGTCTTCTTCGACCCTTTTGAACGTGATGTGAACCACAACACGAAATGCTCCACTGAGTATTGCCGCAGATTCGTTATGCCTCAATGACCAATAAGGCACCTTAGGTGTGCAGAATTGCAGATATGAATCCAAATCCGGACGACCTTCTCATCTTCCTGGCCGTCTCACGTTCAGGAAAATTCACGACGGCGGCCCAAGCGTTGGGACTGAACCACACCACCGTTTCGCGCAGGATTGCGGCGCTGGAGAAGGCGCTGGGCGGCCGGGTCCTCGCGCGTGCGGCCGGTGGTTGGGAGGTGACGGACCTGGGCGCCGAAGCCGTACTGGTCGCCGAACGCATCGAAGCTGCGGTGAGCGCCCTGGGACCGAGCGACCGCGCACCCGACCCGATTACCGGCGTCGTACGCATGACCGCAACTGATGGTTTCAGCGCCTATATCGCGGCACCGGCGGTTGCCCGGCTTCGGACCTCACACCCTGGCCTCAGCGTCGAAATCGTGACGGTGACGAGGCGGGCGTTGCAGCAGAGGTCCGGGCTGGACATCGAGGTGGTGGTGGGGACGCCGCAGGTACACCGGGCCGAGGCGCTCCGGCTGGGCGAGTACAGGCTGGGGATGTACGCCTCCCGCGCCTATCTGGCAGACCACGGGACTCCCTCCAGCGTCGAGGAGCTCACACAGCACCAACTGGTCTACTTTGTGGATTCGATGCTGCAGGTGGACGATCTGGATGCGCCCCGAAGGCTGGTGCCCACCATGCGGGACGGGCTGAGTTCAACCAACGTGTTCGTGCATGTGGAAGCGACACGGGCCGGGGCAGGCGTTGGCTTCCTGCCGTGCTTCATGGCGGACCGGCACGCGGACCTGGTGAGGCTCCTCCCCGAAGACTTCGCCGAGCTCCTCCCCTACTGGATGGTCCTCCGCCCCGACTCCATGCGCCGCCCCGCGGTAGCCGCCGTCGTGCAGGCCCTGCGCGAGGAGACGGAGAGCCGCCGGAAGGAGCTGCTGGGGGCGGATTGAGCGCCGAGGTGGCACTTAATGACAATCCGAGGCACAAACATTGTCATCAAATGCCATCTCGCGGGGAGGGATCAGAGCGGAATCACCAGGGGCGTGTGGCTGACGGGGTCGTCGATGACCATGCACGGCAGGCCGAACACGTGCTCCACCAACTCCGCGGTCACCACATCGGCGGGCCGGCCCTCGGCAACCACGGCCCCGTCCTTCATGGCGATCAGGTGCGTGGCGTAGCGGCAGGCGTGGTTCAGGTCGTGGAGCACGGCCACCAGGGTGTTGCCTCCGCCATTCAAGCGCCGGAACAAGTCCAGGAGCTCAATCTGATGGGCGATATCCAGGAAGGTTGTGGGCTCGTCCAGTAGCAACAAGGGAGTCTGCTGGGCGAGGACCATGGCCACCCACACGCGCTGCCGCTGACCGCCGGAGAGTTCATCCACCAAACGCCCGGACAGCTCCGTGACGTTGGTTGCATCCAATGCGGCAACAACCGCGGCTTCGTCGGCCTCGGACCACTGGCGGAGCAGCTTCTGATGCGGGTAGCGGCCGCGCGCCACGAGGTCCGCCACGGTGATGCCGTCCGGTGCGATGGAAGTCTGCGGCAGCAGGCCCAGCCGGCGGGCGACTTCCTTGGCGCCAAAGGAGGAGATGCCCTTGCCGTCCAGGAGCACGGCCCCGGACGCCGGTTCCAGCAGCCGGGACAGTGCCCGCAACAAAGTGGACTTGCCGCAGGCATTCGGGCCCACAATCACCGTGAACTCGCCATCCGGGATGCTGACGTCGAGCGCCGAAGACACGGTGCGTCCGGCGTAGCCCAGGCTCACCCCCTCAGCGCTGAGCCGGGCAGGCCGGCCGGCACACGCACCCTCCATTACAGGTGCAGCCGGAACTTCAGTCATTGCCATCTCCTTGAAAGTCATTGCCGTTTCACCTCACGGGCAAGCAGCCACACGAGGTAGCAGCCGCCGATGCTGACAGTCACCACGCCCACGGGCAGTTGGACCGGGGCGAAGAGGTTCTGCGCCACGATGTCGCTGGCCACCAGGAGAAACGCGCCCATGGCGGCCGAGGGAACCATTCCCACCGAAGCCGATCTGGTCAGCCTGCGCGCCAGTTGCGGGGCGGCCAGGGAAATGAAGGCAATTGGTCCCGCCGCAGCGGTGACCATCGCGGTCAACGCCACGCCCACCACTGCCAGGACCAGCCGCGAACCTTCCAGTCGGACGCCCAAGGCCCTGGCGGCGTCGTCGCCCATTTCCAAAAGGCCCAACCGCCTGCCGTAAAGGGACAACACGAACAGCAGCACCAAAAAAACGATCACCACCGGCAGCACCTGCTCCCAGCCGATCTTGTTCAACGAACCGGCACCCCAAACGGCCGCTGACATTGCCTGTTCCAGCGAGGCCTTGAGGATCATCCATGTGTTCACGGATGCCAGCATGGCGCTGACCGCGATGCCGGCGATGATCAACCGGAACCCCTGGATACCCCTCTTGTAGGCGAACAGATAAACGAGTGCCGCAGTGACCAGCCCACCCACCAGCGCACCAGCGGACACCGCGAAATAGCCGCCGCCCATCAGCAGGATGACCACCAGCGCACCCGTATAGGCGCCGGTGTTGAAACCGATCACGTCCGGGCTGCCCAGCGCGTTCCGGGTCAGTGATTGGAAGATTGCCCCGCTGACCCCCATGGCCGCCCCCAATATCAGGGCCAGGAGGACACGTGGCAATCTCCACTCCACCACCACCATGTGCACGGCGCCGCTGGACTGTCCCAACAGTGCCGAAACGACGTCCGGTAGCCCGATGCTGAACTCGCCAAGGCCAAGGGCGACGACGGCGAGCGCCAGGGCGGCGGCTACCAGGACGGCGGTGACAACCAGGGTGCGGACATCCACTCGGAGTGAGAGGCGCCCGTCAAAGCGGCGTACGGCAAAGGTCCGCCGACCGAAATCGATACTGCTCACAAGGTGCTCACTTTCCGGCGTCGGATGAGCCAGATGAGGACGGGGGCTCCCACGAATGCCGTGATGATTCCGACCTGCATTTCACCGGGGCGCAGGACCAGCCTGCCCAGGATGTCCGAAACCAGAAGCAGCACGGGCGAGAGCACCAGTGTGTAGGCCAGGATCCAGCGCTGGTCCGGGCCTACGATCCATCGGACCACGTGCGGGACCATGAGCCCGACGAATCCGATGGGCCCGGCCGCTGCCGTGGCGGCACCGCAGAGAAGGGTCACGGCAATGATGGTCCAGATCCGGGTGCCCCGGATATTGGCACCGAGCGAGGTGGCTGTGTCATCACCCATGGCCACGGCGTTCAACGACCTGGCCATGCACAGTGCGATCACCGTTCCCACCAGGATGAACGGCGCCACCGTGGTGAAGATTTCCCAAGTGCGGTTGCTCAAGGTACCGGCGCTCCAACTGCGCATGCTGTCGAACACGGCAGGGCGCAGCAGGGTGATACCGGAGGAGATGCCGCCGAGGACTGCCCCCAAGGCAACTCCGGCAAGGGTGAGGCGGAGCGGGGTTGCCCCGCCCCTCCCCCGTGACCCGATGAAGTACACAGCCACAGTGGCCACTACCGCCCCAAAGAACGAGAACCAGATGTATTCCTGGATGCTGGTGACTCCGAACAGCGCCACCCCCAGGACCACGAAGAAGCCTGCGCCCGCGTTGACGCCCAGGATGCCTGGGTCCGCCAGCGGGTTGCGGGTCAAAGCCTGGATCAGTGCACCGGAGAGGCCCAGTGCCACCCCGACCACCACGCCTGTGGCGGTCCGGGGAAGTCGGAGATCGTGGATGATCACGTGCTCCGGTGAGCCATCATAGGCGGTGATGGCTGGCCAGAGGTTGCCCAGGTCCACGTCCTTGGACCCCACCACCAGGCTCAGCCACAGGACAAGGACCAGCGCGGCAACGGATGTGAGCAAGCCCAGCAACCTGTACCGGTTCACGGCCATCAGGCCCGGAGTCCCGTGACGGGCGGCAGGCGCGGACGCTTCAGACGCCCGAGCCAGGGTTCCAGCCGACACTACAACCCCAACAGTTCGAACTTGGCGTCCTGCAGGTCCACGGTTTCCTCGTGGTCCCGTTTCCCGTTCGTCCAGAGTTCGTCGAACCAGCGCCGGGTCTCGGCGTCGAGGCTGCCCCAGCGCTCCTCCCAGGCTTCGCTCTTGTCCGTCCAGTAGCCGATCAGCTTGTAGGACTCGGGCGTGAGCTTCTTCTCATGCCGGAGGTACTTGCGGATCCCGCGCAGGACCTTGGTCTCGCCGGCCACCCAGATGTAGCCCACCCCGCCGGGCAGCTCCACGGAACGAAGCACATCCTCCAGCTGGGACTGGCTGTGGCCGTTCCCGCCGTGGATCCAGGCGAGCTCTGTTCCTGCGCCGAGGACGAGATCCTGTTGGTGCGAGGCATCCTCCACTTCGATCAGCACCCTGGTCCGTACACCTGGCGGTGTCTGCTCCACGAGCCTGGCAACAGCCGGAAGACCGGTAGCGTCGGCCAACAGGATCTGCCACTGAAGGTCCGCCGGCGGTTCGTACAGGCCGGTTGGGGAATTAAGCCCGACGACGTCACCCACCTGGGCCCGCTGCGCCCAGGAAGCTGCCAATCCGCCGTCGTGAACTACGAAGTCGATGTCCACCGTTCCGGCGGCCGCATCCACAGCGCGGACGGTGTAGGTCCGCATGGCGGATGGCTCGACGCCGGGCTCCCAGTCCCAGGAATCTCCGGTGGAGATGGGCAGCCGGGCCTGGTGGGTGCCGGGATCGGGAAGGAACACGCGGAGGTATTCGTCGCCGATTCCCGTGCTGTCAAAGCCTGCCAGCCCGGGTCCGCCAAAGGTGATGCGGACCATCCCCGGTGTGAGCGGCCGCGTGGAAACGACCTCCGCACGGTAGATGCTCATCATGACAGGAGCGCCTTTTCGAACTTCTCCAGCAGGGCGTACTGGCCACTCGGGGAGCCGTAGATCATCTCAAGGTCGTACGTGTGGATCTGCTTGTTGGCAACGAATGGCAGCGAGGTCCAGAGCTTGTTATTGGCCAGCGGGGCGAAGGCATCCGGGTTGGCACCACCCTTCTCGGGAACTTCGGTGGTGATGATGGCGTCGATTCCGTTGAGCTGCTCGAGTTGCTCGGCGCTTAGCTTGGCGCCTTCACCGTCCGCGAGCGGGGAAACCTTCAGGCCCAGGTCCTTGATGACCAGGCATGGCGTTCCGTAGCAGCTGACCGTCACCTGGTCCTCGTAGTAGTCCACCGGGCCAATCACCAGGTCGCTCTTGCCGGCCTCGGCCAGGCGCTTCTTTACGTCGTCAACCTTGGCCTGGTACTTGTCCATCCACGCCTGGTACTCACCGGTCTTGCCGAAAGCCTCAGCCACTGTCTTGAACTTGGTGCGCCAGTCGCTGCCGTCGAAGCCGTTGAACGTATAGGTAGGAGCGATGTCGGAGAGCTTGCCGTCAAGCTCCTCCTCGTAGCCCAGGCCGTTGAGAATGACGTCCGGCTGGGCTTTGAGGATGGCCTCGAAGTTGAACTCCGGGTAGTTGGTGAACGGGGTGATTCCTTCGAGGGCCTTCTGGTCGAAGAAGTAGGGGAAACCCTTGTAGCCGCTGTCCCGGATGGGTTGCTGGCTTGCCAGTGGAATTCCAAGGGTGATCAGCATGTCCAGGTCCGTGGTGTACATGCCCAGGGCCTTCTTGGGCTCTGCTGGAATGTTGACTTCCTTGACTTCACTGGTGACGGTGCGGGTTTCCGACTTGGCGCTGGCGTTGGCGTCGGTGGTGGCGCAGCCGCTGAGGAGAAGGGCGGCGGACGCCAGGGCCGCGAAGGCGGCAAACATGGTTTTTGGGCGTGAAATCACTGCGGTCCTTATGATTCTCAGGGGAGGCGGGGAAGCTCCCGGTAGCGGCCGCTGGTTTCACGGCGGACCGCCGAAGTTAGGTATTCCTACCCTAACAACGAGTGATCAAAGGAAACCGCCGGATTCTATTCCGAACCGGCCAGAGAGTGGTGGTTTCCGGCCTTAAGCCATGCCACATACCAGCCCGGAGTGTGCCCCATCACCTTCCTGAACACCTGCACGAAGGCGCTGGGATTGTTGTAGCCCACCCTCCTGCTGACCGAGGACACCGGGTAGCCTGCCGCGAGCAATCCCAGCGCCACCCGGACCCTGGCATGGATGCGCCACTGCGCAAACGTCATCCCGGTTTCCTTGTGGAACAGGCGGGAAAGGTTGCGCACACTGATGGCCACCACCGCGCCCCATTCCTCCAGCGAGCGGTCCAGGGCGGGATCGTCCAGAAGGGCGCGGGCGATGAGTTCCAGACGCGGATCAGTGGGCATGGGCAACAGCATCGGCCGCGCATCCACCACATCCAGCAAACCCACCACCACATGCCCGGAACGCTCCCGGGTTGAATCATCCATGTCAAAGGTGCTCATGTGCCGCAGCAGTTCCTGGGCAGCCGCAGGGACAGTGACAGCCACGGTCCGGCCAGTCAACGCGGGCGCCACTTCGGCGTCAATGTGCGAGCAATAGAACCCCGTGCCCTGGGTGGATTTCACGGCATGGACCACGCCTGCGGGGATCCACAAACCCAGCGTTGCAGGGACCGCGAAGAATCCCCCATCGGCTTCCACGGTGAGCACCCCACGGGCACCCCAGAGCAGCTCATGGCAATCGTGGACGTGTTCCGTCCAGGTGGCTGGCGTGGCGCACTCGAAGTATCCGGTGTGAACGCCGCGGACCAGCGGTGCGGTCTGTCCGGATTGCGATACGGCTTGGCTGGTCATCTGGCCTTCTTGAAGTTAGGTGAGCCTTACTATGGTAAGCATGCCTTCCAGATCCGCTCTTTTGTCCTGCCCGCCCGGGCGTAACAAGCAAGCCCCATGGAAGGTTTCCCGCATCTTCACCTTCGCTTTGTTCGCGAACGGCCGCTGGAAGCTCCTGCTTGGAGGCTGCGCCGGACTGGCCCTGCACCAGGTCAGTGAAGCTTTGGTGCCGGCCACCATCGGCGCCGCAGTGGACAACGCGATACAACCGAACGACGCCGGCGCCCTCCTTGGGTGGCTTGGTGCACTGGCTGCGGTCTTCGTGGTGCTGGCGCTGTCATGGCGGCTGGGAACCTTGGCCACCGAGCGCTCCTTCAACTACGGCTCCCACGACCTGCGCCAGTTGGTGGTGGAACGCACCCTTCACCACCGCGGAATGGCCAGCCGACGCGCACCCGGTGAGATCGTCGCCATCGCCTCCTCCGACGCCGACAGGGTCGCAGGGCTTTCCTGGCTGATCGGCGGCGGCTTTGCTGCAGCAGCCGGACTGGTCACATCAGCGGTCACGCTCCTGCTGATTTCGGTGCCGTTGGGACTGGCCGTCCTCCTGGCAACACCGGTGATGCTGCTGGTGATGCACCGACTCACCAAACCACTCGAAAACCGCAGCGATGTAGAGCAATCCACGGCCGCACGAGCCGGAGCCTTGGCCACCGACTTCATCACCGGATCCCGTCCGCTGAAAGGCCTCGGCGCCGAGGACGCTGCCATCACGCGCTACCGTTCCGCCAGCCGGGACTCACTGACCTCTTCGTTGAAGGCCATCCGCGCGAAGTCCGCCTACACGGGAGCCAGCTCGGCCCTCTCCGCTGCGTTCCTGGCCGGCATTGCTTTCTTCGCCGCCTGGTTCGCCGTCCAAGGCAGCATCACCGTGGGACAGTTGGTGGCGGTTGTAGGGGTGGCCCAGTTTGTGCAGGGACCAATGACGTGGCTCGGATTCCTCAGCGTGGAACTCGCCCGCAAGCGCGCCTCGGCAGCACGCATTGCAGCAGTGCTGGAGGAACCGGCCGCCATCCCGGCAGCTGATGCGGTTCCCACCCTCGGGAACGCAGAACGCACGACGCCGGACGCCGGGTCAGCGGCGCCCCTCACCCATCCGGGAGAGCCAGCCCCGCTGCTCGAGCTCCATGGCGGAACGCCCGGCAGTGGCCTGCCCTCCTTCACGGCGGCAGCCGGGGAAATCGTGGGCGTCGTCCTTCCGGACAGCACGAAAGCCAGGCTTTTGGTGGACACCCTCGGCTGCCGTACACCCGCACCGCCGGGACTGGTGTCCGTTAATGGCCGCGATGCGGGCGGGCTCGACCCCAGCCTGGTCCGCTCCAAAATCTTTGCCGACAACCATGAAGGCGTCCTGTTCCATGGCACAGTCCGCGACAACATGTCAGTAGCCGGCACCGAACTCGAGGACCGCGCCATGGCCGCTGCCGCCGTCGGGGATTTTGTCTCCCAACTGCCGGAGGGCACCGAAACCGTACTGACAGGTCACGGCCAAAGCCTGTCCGGTGGCCAGCGGCAGCGGCTGGTCCTGGGCCGCTCACTGCACCAGAAACAACCGGTCCTGGTCCTGCACGACCCAACAACCGCCGTCGACACCGCTACGGAAGCCATGATCGCGGACGGCCTGCGGAACTTTCCGGACAAAGCGCTGGTCCTGGTGACCACAAGCCCAACGCTGCTCGCAGTCTGTCACCGGGTGGTGATAGCGGACGCGGATGGACCGCCGGAAACCGGCACGCACCGCGAACTCCTTGCCACGTCCGCCGGCTACCGTCACGTGGTGGGCTCGTGAGCGCGGAGATTCTTCCCATTGCCTCGCCCCGTGAGACCCGGAAGGCCATGTTGCGGCTTCTGGCGCAGCGCCCGGGAAGGCTCACGCTGACCATTCTGGTGTTGCTGGCGGCGTCTTGCTGCGGCCTGGCGGCACCGGCAATCCTGGGGGTGATGGTCAACATCGCGGCCTCGGGCGGAGACGTCATGTGGTTGCTGTGGCTCGCCGGTGCCTTGCTGGTGGCCGGCGGTTTGGCTGCCCTCCTGGGCGTTCTGGGCCAGAACCTGCTGGCCCGGATTTGCGAGGAAGCATTGGCCGGATTGCGGGAGGAAGTGTTCGCCGCAGCGGTCCACAAGCCGCTGCCGGAGCTCGAAAAGGCGGGGATCGGCGACGTCGTGGCCCGCGTTTCCGGCGATGTGGAGGCCGTCAGCGAGGCGATCTCCGGGGTGTTGCCGGCCTTTACCAGCGTAGCTTTCACCATTGGTGTGACGTTGCTGGGCCTGGGCGTGATCGATTGGCGTTTCGCGGTTGCGGTGCTGATTGCTGCGCCCCTGCAGATCCTCACACTGCGGTGGTTCCTCCGGCGCACCGCCCCCATTTACCGGACCGTGCGGATCACGGAGGCACGGCGGACCGAGCAAATCATCGAAACCGTGCACGGTTCACCGTCGGTGGTGGCGTTGGGTCTGGGCGAGCGGCACGCTGGCCTGGTTGCGGCTGCATCGCACGAGAATATTGGTCATTCGCTACGCGGCGTGGGCTACCTGACCCGCTTCTACAACCGCCTGAACCTGGCCGAACTCATTGGCCTGTCCGCCGTGTTGCTGGTTGGTTTCCTGCTCCACGCCGAGGGCGCCGTGAGCATCGGTGCGGCCACCGCCGCCGCACTGTATTTCTACCGCTTGTTCGATCCCATTGGTGTGGTCCTGGGGCAGTTCGACGAACTCCAGAAAGCCTCCGCCGGTCTGGGCCGGATGTTCGGGCTGACGCAGTCCGCTGTAACCAGCCCGGGCGCAGCGTCCGTTTCCCCTGCTCCGTGGGTTTCCCCTGATTCGTGGGAAGCGTCGGGCATCGTCCTGGACAACGTGACGTTCGCCTACCCCGGCCAACGCCCGGCCCTCAACGGCGTTTCCCTCACCGTGCGCCCTGGAGAGCGCATGGCGATCGTGGGAACCTCGGGGGCCGGCAAGACCACCCTGGCCAAGGTGATCATGGGCTTGGAGCACCCGCAGAGCGGGACGGCGCGGGTAGGCGGGGTGGACGCCGCGTCCGCGCCCGCCGCGCAACTGCATCGGCAGATCGCGATGGTCAGCCAGGAAGTGCACGTCTTTTCCGGGACGCTCGCCGAGGACCTTGGCCTGGCCAGGCCCGAAGCCTCTGCCGGGGACATCGCGCGCGTGCTGCGGGCTGTTGGGGCTACCTGGGTGGACACGCTCGACGACGGACTGGAAACTTTAGTAGGCGCCGGCGGCCACCAGCCAACTCCCGAGCAGGCGCAGCAGCTGGCCCTTGCCCGGCTGTTGTTGAAGGATCCCCCGATCGCCGTACTGGACGAAGCCACGGCGGAGGCCGGAACGGGGTCGGCCACCATGCTGGATCAGGCCGCGGAGGCAGCACTGGCCGGCAGGACGTCAGTAGTGATTGCGCATCGCCTGTCACAAGCGGCCTCAGCGGACACTGTGGTGGTGATGGAGCATGGTGCGATCGTCGAGTCCGGCCCGCACCAGGAACTGGTGGAAGCTGGCGGCCGGTACGCGCACCTTTGGGAGGCCTGGAACAGTTCCCTGAGCCGCAACTAGCCCCCTCCCATGGAGTTTTTGTACAGATAATGGCCTTAAAAGCCGTTTATAAGGGCGTTATCTGTACAAAAACTCCAATGGGGGTGGGTTAGTCGGTGGGGGGATCGTGGCGGACGGGGGTTCCTGCGGCGAAGGCACGGACCTTGGCGTCGTCCCAAATGTGGGCGGGCACGCCGCCGCCCAGCAACCTCCGGGCCAGCGTTGGATCATCACCGAACGGGACATGGCTGCCGGCCATGATCATGTTGCCGTAACGACGCCCCTTGAGCATGGCGGGGTCGGCGATGATCATGGTGTGCTCGAAGGTGTCGGCGATGGTGGCGGCATCGGCCCGGGCATTCTTCAAGTCCGGCGCGTCGCCGGAATTGACCACGTACAGCCCGTCAGCGGCCAGCACAGCATCGGCGTGGGCCGTGAATTCCCGCGTAGTCAGGGCGCGCGGCGTGAAAGCGCCTGCGAAGACGTCACGGATGATGAGGTCACGCGTATCAGGAGTGAGGGACTCGGTGACCGCCCGGGCTTCGCCCACGCGGATCCGCAGCAACGGCGCCTTGGGCAGGTCGAACCAGCCGCGGACGTAGTCGGCCAGCTTGCCGTCGAGTTCGACGACGACCTGCCGGGCTTCCGGATACGCCGAGTGGAAGTACCGTGCCATCGAACACGCTCCCCCACCCAGATGGAGTGCGCGCAGCTTCGGTTTGTGCTCCCGCGGCCATCGCGATTCCACCAGGGCGGCGATCCAACGCATGTACTCAAAGTCCAGGAAAAGGGGATCCGCGAGATCAATGTGCGAACTCATGACGCCGTTGATCTTCAAGAGCCACCCGTTGGAGTTGTCCTGGTCCTGAAGCAATTCACAGTCGCCCGTGTCGATGTAGTACACGCCTTCCACCGGACCAACGGGGCGGGCGCCGGAAGGCACCTCGACGACTCCCGCCGTCGATCTTTTTACGCGTTTTGCCACTATTTACATCCCGCCTGGTTCATGCCCCCAGCCTAGTGGAATGCCGTATTACCCGGTTCGGTCACATATTAGTAAGGATACTTACAGATTGGGCCGGTTGAGCCATATGATCGCATCATGAACGTTGAAGCGTCTGTCTGGGCGGAGGTGTTGACTGCGGCAGTCGCGTGGCTGACAGTTGTCTTCCTCCTGCTCACTCGGGTGCCCAAACCTCCCAGCCTGCTCGACGCGCCGCCCGTTCTTGAGACGCCGCCGGACGCGCCTGTTGAGGTCGGACAGCCCGAGGACAGAGAACGCTGAGTCAGGATTCGACGTCGGGACGCACCATCCTGTGTTCCGGCAGCGAGTACCAGGACGGGTCGCACAGCTGGCGTGTGCCGTCAGGGACGAAACCGTTGCGGCGGTAGAAAGCCTGTGCCCGCGGATTGTCGTCGAGTACCCACAGATAAGCCGGGCCGTCCCCGATCAAGGCATCCACCAAAGCCTGCCCAACTCCGCGGCCGTGGATGCGCTCCAAGGTATAAAGCATGAACAGCTCCACGTCGCAGGGGCGGTCATCATCCCTGCCTTCACCGGCGGCGCCCAGTCCCACAAGATCCCCGTCAGGGCCGAAGGCCAGCATCCGGGTGTGACCGGCCGCAATGGACTCCCGGTATTTGTCGGCGCGTCGGGCCAGCCCCGCTTCCTGTCGCTCGAAGAACTCGCGCGGCAGCAGATGCCCGTAACTTTCCCGCCAGGACTGGAGATGCATGGCGGCCATGGGCACAGCGTCATCCACCGTTGCAGGGCGAAGCGTGAAATCCACCTAAAGCACCCGTGCGATCGCGAAGCCGTCCCAACCCTTGCTGCCAACCGTCTGGATGGCCGTGGCATCCAGACGCGGGTCCTGGCCCATCATTTCCAAGGCCTTCACGATCCCCGGCGCGTTGGTTTCATCCCGGCCCGGCTCCAGGATGGCCCCGTCCCAGATCACGTTGTCCATCACGATCACCGTCCCCGGGTGGCCAAGCCTGATGGCCCAGTCGAGGTAGTTGGCATCGTTTTCCTTGTCTGCGTCAATGAAGACAAGGTCGAACGATTCCTGCCCGGCCAGCGTTGGAAGCGTGTCCAAGGCAGCGCCCACCCGGATGTCCACCTTGTGCCCCACGCCGGCGGCATCGAGGTTGGCACGCGCTACGTCGGCATGCTTCCGGAGGTATTCGCACGTGACGATCCTGCCGTCGTCGGGCAGTCCCTGGGCCATCCAGATGCTGCTGAATCCGGCCAGCGTGCCGATCTCAAGTACGCGTCTGGCCCCTGTCATTTGCACGAGCATCCTCAAAAGCTTGCCTGCATTGGGCGCTACCTCGATTGCGGGCATGCCCGCCTCAAGCGCGGAATCCACCGCGCGCCGGTGGGCAGGCTCAGGACGCACGACGACGTCAGTCAGGTAACGCTCGACGTCGACCCACCCGGGTTCAGCCACGTGTTCAATCATGGCCCCCAGTCTGGCACCCGCGGCCTGCTGGGGAAAGCACCTACTCCGAAGCGGAGATCGCGTCTTCCAGGCGTTCGACCTTGCCGGTCAATTCACCACTGTAGCCAGGCCGGATGTCCGCCTTGATAACCAGCGAGACACGGCTGCCGTAGCGGCCAACCGCCTCAGTGGCGCGCTTGACGACGTCGAAAACTTCGTCCCACTCGCCCTCAATGGTGGTGAACATGGAGTCGGTCTGGTTGGGCAGTCCGGATTCACGGACGATCTTGACGGCGGCCGCAACAGCGTCGTGCACGGACGCATCCGGGGCGGGTCCCCCATTGGTGGCGGATGCGGGCTGGCCTGAAGGGGCTACGGAGAATGCAAGCAACATGAATCCAGTGTTTCATGTGCTGGTTTGTCATATAAGAACGTACTCCCGCGTAACAACGGGCCGGAACGCCTGCGTTGCTACTCTGACAAACATGGAACAGCCCTCTGAACGCAAGCCCCTCAGGGCAGACGCCGCACGCAATGTGGACAAGATCATTACCGCCGCCCGGCAGTGCTTCCGTGAATACGGCCCCGACGTGCCCCTGCAGACCATTGCCGCCACCGCTGGAGTTGGCCCCGCAACGTTGTTCCGCAACTTCTCCGACAAGGAACAGCTGGTCCTCGCCGCACTGTCGCGGCAACTGCGCCAGCACGTGGATCCTGTGGCCGCTGCGGCAACTGACGGCATGGACGCCGCCGAAGGACTTATCAACGTCATCGACGCCGTGATGCGGGTTGCCAGCGAAGATGCAAACCTCCTGGATGCCGTTGCCGGCCGCCGCGGCCTTCTCATGGGCATCACCGGGGGCCTTGTTGGCGCCATGGCTACCCTTTTGGAACGTGGACAGGGCCAAGGTACGCTTCGCCGTGACATCACCATCGAGGACATGGTCAGGCTGGTGGCCATGCTGATCGGCGCCGTCGACACCATGGAACCAGGCTCCGAAGCGTGGAAGCGCCCGGTGGCCCTGATCGAGGACGCCATCCGGACCGAGCGGCCCTCGCGCCCCCTTCCCGAGCAGTCGGGCATTCCCGGAGTGACCCTTAGCGAAGGCGCCTGAACCCCTCCGGGTGGCGCCCAGCGGCCAGTACCGCTAGCCCCAGCCAAGCAGCCGCAGCAGCGCTGCGGCTGCTGCACCCGAGATAACAACCACCAGGAACGGTGCACGAAGCAACAGCGCGACGGCGGCAGCCACCAGGGCGCCGATCCGGGCATCCAGGACCAAACCCTGGCCCGAGGCCACGGCATTCACCACTGTCAGGGACGCGAGCAGCCCGATGGTCATGGTCCCGGCCACATGCATGATCCGGGGGTTGTCCAGCAGTTTGGCAGGCACAAAGTAGCCCACCAGTTTGGTGAGGTAGGCCAGCGCGCAGGCGATCAGGATCCACAGCCAAAGGTTCATTTCCTGCCCTCATTCCCGTGCCGGCGCTTCTCCGCGTAGGGATCCACGTCGGGCTCCAGCCCCTCGTCCATGCGTGCATGGCTGAACCATCCAATGACTCCGGCAACCACTGCGGCCACGAGGATGGGAACGCCGGAGGGCACGAAAGGTACGGCCAGGATCGTGGCCAAGGCGCAAGCCGCAGCTATCGCCCACGGTTCGCGTCCCTTGAGGCGTGGCCACAACAGTGCGAGGAATGCGGCCACGGCTGCCCCATCCAGCCCCCACTGTTTGGGGTCTCCCATGGCGTCACCCGCCAAGGCTCCGACGGCCGTGAAGATATTCCACAAGACGAATATGCCGATTCCTGCAGTCCAGAAACCGCGGCTTTGCTCGCCGGGATCGGATTGGCCGGAGGCGGTGGCTGTTGACTCGTCGATTGTGACGTGCGCTGAGACATACCTCTTCCAGCCCCTCGGGCGGAGCATGGCATTGATCTGCATGCCATATATGCCGTTACGCATACCCAGCAGGGCGCTGGCGGTCATTGCTGCAACACCTGAGCCGCCACCTGCCACGACGCCGATGAACGCGAATTGTGATCCCCCGCTGAACAGCAGGAGACTCAGTGCCATTGTCTGCCAGAAGTCGAAACCGGACGCCACGGACAATGCCCCGAAGGACACGCCGTACAAGCCCGTCGCAATGCTCAGGGACAGCGCAATCTTGAAGGCCGGCGATTCCCGCAGCTTCATGGGAGCGGAACTGCTGCTCATTTCCGGAGACTCCAGGACCACAGGATGAGGGGAAGCTGCAGAGGCAAGCGGAGGGTGTGGATACGGCGCTCTTTCTCTGTGCCGCCAGGCCCGTAAGCCCGCCGCGACGCATCTATATGTCCGGCAAGGAATGCAATGAACATGGCGGTGGTTGCGGTCGCGGTGGCCCTGCGTGTGGCGGGGATCAGGAGTCCGACGGCGGCAGCCGCCTCCAGCAGGCCCGAGGACGCAATCCATTCCTCACGGGACATAACTGCCAAGGGACCGTTGGAAGCGGCGCCCGGCTCGTCCTTGCGGCACAGATAATCCGGCACCACGGGGTTGTAGAAGGACGGCGTGCGGACGTGCTTCGCAGCGCTGGCCAGAAGCAAAGCGCTCAGGGCAACTGCGGAGGTGGTGCGGCGTGCTTGGACTGACCAGCGAAAAGACATGAGACCACTCAATCACAAGCGGGGTGGCCCCCAAAGCTGCGTTCTAGTTGGAGACCATCAGTTGGGCGAGCACCTGCGCCGGCCTGTTGGTGGTGATCTCGTGGATGCCCAACCCCTGGCACAGTGCAACGTCCTTTTCGGAATCCACAGTCCACACCCGAAATATACGCCCGGCTTCCAACCAGCGCTGCACGTTCCGGGCATGTTCGCGCACGTAGTCAATGCCCGGACCGGCAATGCCTACCTGCCCTTCGTCGAGCACACGCTCCGCGTCTTCCTGGGCCGCCTTCATGACGTTGGCCACGGCGCCGCCGGTGAGGAATCCGAGGCCAAGCTCCTGGCGAATTTCCTGGACAGTGAAGTCATCCACCAACTGGCAGATGTGCTGCCCGGGAACGGACTGGAGCAGTCGTTGGACCGAATCGGAGTCGAAACTCATGAAGGAGATCTGTATATTCTCCAGCCGGGATTCTTCGGGCGACCATCCTTCTTCCTCCAGGAGCGCGATGACCCGCTCCTCGAGTTTGAGCCCATAAGGGCTTGGGTGCTTGAGCTCGATCGCCAGCCCAATATCGCGGCCGGCTCCACGCAGGATGTCCAACAATTCAGGCAGCGTCAGGAATTGGTCGGCCACTCCCCCGTAGGCATCAGGAATGCGGGCACCCTTCCAGGATGAGAAATCCAGCGACCTGAGCTGCTCCAAGGTGTGCTCGGAAACAGGCCCGGTTCCCGTGGAAGTGCGGTCCAGATTGGCATCATGCAGCAGGACTACGTGCTGGTCCCGGGTCAGGTGGACGTCGCACTCAACACCGTCCGCGCCGTCGGCGATCGCCTTCAGATAGGCCGCCCTGGTGTGCTCAGCGTAGGCGGCGCTGGCGCCGCGGTGGGCGTAAACCTTGGGGCGGAGCGGAGCGAAGTCGTCGGTGGTCATGCAGACACGGTAGCCCACACCGCTGTCCGAACGGGGACTACGCTGGGCTAATGCAGGTGAACTCTGAGCGAATCCCAACTGAAGACGTCACCACGCCGGAGCCGAACCCCACGCGGCGGGGTGACGCGGACGCGCGGGGCCGTTCCGCCGTCGTCGATCTTTCCCCGAGTGAGAGGGAAAAAGCGGCCGCGCTCCTGCGCATGAAGCGTTTGGCGCTGGCCCTGCTGCTTGCCATGGCGGTGATCTTCACCGTGGCCTTTGCACTTCAGAAGCAGTATCCGTGGTTGGAGTATGTGCGCGCCGCGGCCGAGGGCGGCATGGTGGGCGCCTTGGCCGACTGGTTCGCCGTGACGGCCCTGTTCAAGTACCCCATGGGATTGCGGATCCCGCACACGGCCATCATCCCCCGACGCAAAGACCAGATCGGTGAGTCACTCAGCGAATTCGTCGAGAGCAACTTCCTCTCACAGGAGGTTGTGCAGGAGAAATTGGCGAGCATCGATATTGCCCGCAAGGCCGGGCAGTGGTTGTCCGGCCCCGGAGGTGCTGAACGCGTGGCCAAGGAGGGCGGCGCTGCGATCCGCGGCGCATTTACGGTCCTCAACGACGACGACGTGCAGGCAGTCATCGAGGGCATGGTCCGCAAGCACCTCCTCACTCCCCCGTGGGGCCCTCCCGTAGGGCGGATGGCAGAACGGATCTTCGCCGACGGTCATCATCACAGGCTGGTGGACCTCTTGGTGGACCGCGCCGCAGACTGGGTGGACGCCAACCATGCGACGGTAAACCGGCTGGTGTCGGACCGGTCTCCGCTGTGGGTGCCGACGTTTGTCGATGGACTGGTGGGTGACCGGGTGCACGTGGAGCTTTCCAAGTTCGTCCGCGCCGTACAGGCAGACCCGAACCACCAGGTCCGCCAATCAATCGATGCCTACCTCACCGACCTCGCGCAAGACCTTCAGTACGACCCGGTGATGATCGAGCGCGCGGAGGGCATCAAAGCGCAGATCCTCGGCGACCCTGAGGTCCGCGAACTGGCCTCCCGCACCTGGGGGACGGTCAAGACCGCGCTGCTCAACGCCGTCGACGATCCCGACAGCGAGCTGAGCCAGCGCTTCAAGAGCGCCGTGCGCGACTTCGGTACGCGCCTGGTAAACGACGAAGAACTGGCCGGCAAGGTCAACACCTGGATCGGCGACGCCGCCGGGTATCTGGTGAACACGTACCGCTCGGACATTGCCGGCGTCATCTCGGACACGGTGGCGCGTTGGGATGCCGAGGAGACATCGCAGAAGATCGAGCTGCAGGTGGGCAAGGACCTCCAGTACATCCGCATCAACGGAACCGTGGTGGGCGCGTTGGCCGGTTTGGCGATCTTCACCGTGGCCCACTTGCTCTTCGGCTGAGCCCGGCACCCTGGAGCTACCGGGTGGGCCTTCGTACCTTCGACGCATGCCTATCAAACTTGAGAACGTCGGGATTGCTGTCCGGAACCTCGAAGAGACCATAGCCTTCTTCACCGACCTCGGTCTGACGGTGCTGGGCCGGGACACTGTGAGCGGCGACTGGGCCGACACCGCCGTGGGACTCGACGGAAACCACGCCAAGATCGCGGTCCTCCAAACCCCGGACGGCCAGGGCCAACTGGAGCTTTTCGAGTACCTTCACCCCGATGCGATCGAAACGAGCCCAACGCTTCCCAACGAGATCGGCATGCACCGCGTGGCTTTCTCCGTTGACGACATCGACGCCGCCCTGGAGATCGCCGCCAAGCACGGATGCACCCCGTTGCGCGGCGTGGCCAACTATCAGGACGTCTACAAGCTGACGTACCTCCGCGGTCCCAGCGGCATCCTGGTCATGCTGGCGCAGAAGCTGCAGGGCTGACTGCTCCGCTTTAGCCTAAGAGATGCACCATCTGTCCCGGCCTGGCCTGCCCGATCAAGTCAAGGTCGTCGTCGCGGACCACTGCAATCACGGGCGACTTCGCGGTGGCCGGTCGGTCGGCGAGGGCGATGACGGGAAGGCCCGACGCCGGCAGCACCACAGAGCCTGCCTCCAACGGTTGGGCCTGGGGTGCTGGAGCCGAGGCCACCTCCAGCGGCCGCCCCGCCAGCCGCGCACCGACGCGGTCGGACTCGGGTGAGAGAATCCATGGTTCCGTGGTCAACCGAAGCCACAATCCGGCGTCGTAATTTGGCACCCGCGGTCCGCGCGTAATCCGGGCGACCACCGGCCGTTCGGGGTCCAGTGCGCGCCGGGCCGGCTGGTGGATGTGCGGGAATCCCTGGCCTGGAGCCTTGCCGAAGGCGACGGTGGTGCCCGTCTGGAGCGCTCCGCGCCCTGTAAATCCGCCCTGCACGGCAACGTAGTAGCGGATCCCGAACCTGGCGGGACCAAATACCAGCACGGCGCCGGGAGCCACGCGGACTGGTTTGTTCAGTGGTAGTTCGTCGCCGTTGAGGGTCACTACGCCCTCGGCACCGGTCACGGCGATGGCAGAGCCCGTGACGAAGCGCAGCTTCAGGCCCCCTACCAACACCTCAAGCCCCGGCGCCGTGGCGGAGTTGCCCAGCAGGGCGTTGGCCAGGTCCATGGACGCGCGGTCCAGGACGTGCTCAGGGTCAAGGACCAGGCTTGAGGGCCCGGGATCCACCACTACCGCACCCATGCGACCTCCCTCCTCACGAATTCTGCCGTTCCCTCGAAATCAGGCAAACGCCTCAATGTTCACGCCCGCCTGCTCAAGGCCTTCGCGCACAGCCGCTGCCATGTTGACCGCTCCGGGGGTGTCGCCGTGGATACACAGGGAATCGGCCTGGACGGGTACAACCGAACCGTCGATGGCCACAACTTCCTTGCGTGTGGCCAGCCGCACGGCCTGCGCTACCACAGCGGCGGTATCGTGCAGCACGGCGCCTTCCTGCGTGCGGGGAACCAGGGTGCCATCGGGCAGGTAGGCCCGGTCCACGAATGCTTCGCGGAAGACCGGGTGCCCTGCTTCGTCGGCCAGTGAGATCCAGGCCGAGCCCGGCAGGCCCAGCACGGGAAGACCGGGATCGTAGGCGTGGACGGCAGCGACCACTGCTTCGGCTTGCTCCGCGTCGCGCACGATCCTGTTGTACAAAGCGCCGTGGGGCTTCACGTAATCGACCGAGGCTCCGACGGCGTGCGCCATCCCGTCCAGGGCTCCGAGCTGGTAGAGCACGTCCCCGAAGAGCTCATCGAAGGTCATATCGAGAGAACGCCGGCCGAAACCGGCCAGGTCCCGGTAGCCCACGTGGGCGCCGACGCGCACGTCGAGTTCGAAGGCGGCGCGGCAGCTGTCCAGCATGGTGAGCGGATCACCGGCATGGAATCCGCAGGCCACGTTGGCGCTGCTCACGATGCGGAACATGGAAGCGTCGTCGCCCATGGTCCAGGAGCCGAAAGACTCTCCCAGATCAGCGTTCAAATCCACTGTTATCGCCTTCCGATGTCGGGTTCTCAAGGACATTTTTGCGTGCATTCGGCAGCAACTCGCCTGGAATGGTGTCCGGCAGGGGGCCGAACGCTTCCTTGGCTGTGGCCACAACAGCACGGCCCATCATCATATTGCCCGCACCGCCCACGACTGCACCCACGCCAAACGGCAGTGCGCGGCCCAGGAAGGCCGAGCCCTGCTTCTTCAACAGGTTCTTGAGGAACGCGCGCTGGATGGTGTCGCGGATGACGCCGAAGCCGCTTCCGGGAATCTTCTTGGTCAGGGTCTTGCCCCAAGCGTTTGTGACACCCTTGCCACGTCCAAGCGATTGGCCGCTCAGGGCGCCGAGCATGGACGTTCCTTCCTCACCCAGCATGATGGCCATGACCATGGTTTGCGCCCGTACGGGGTCAGTGAGCCGGATGCCGTGGAGTTCAGCCAACGAAGAAGCGTACAGGGCGGTGGTCTCCAGGAAGCCCACCGTTGCGAGCGCGGAGAGTCCCAGCGACGCCGCTGTTCCGATCCCAGGCACGACGGCGATGGCCCCCACCCCGGCTCCCCCGCCGGAGATGGCGAAGAGGTAGTGGCGCTCCAGTCTGGCAGCCAGCTGTGCCGGGGAATCGTTTGGGTGTCGCCGCTGAAGCCTGCGAAGGTTGGCCAGGACAAGGGGGCGCTGGACTTCCACTGCCTTCAGAAGCACGTTGTGCACTCCCGGCTTGGTGTTGCCTTCGGCATCGAAGACTGCGTTGTGCGCTGTCTCTTGGGCGATTTTCACCGCCGGGTTGGGGCGCTTTTGCATGTTCACCTCTCCTTGGCAGCTCTGTTTATTCAGGGAACTGATGGTTTTAGCCTATGCCACACTCCTGCGTTGCGAGGCCCGATCTGCGCCCTATGTGGACACTATTCCGCGCAGAGCGGACCCCACAATTGGCCTCCCCGGCGTAGACTGAGGGCACTTACGGAAGCAGTCCAGCAAGGACAGGGAGTATCCGTCATGAACGCCCCGGACAAGAACGAACACGTCATCCGGCATCACACCGACGCCCCGGCAGAGGGTGAAACTGAAGGCTGGGTTCCGCACGACACCGGCCTGCACAGCCAGGACCCGGCCGAAGGCCCGGACATCGACGACGGCGACGCCCCGCCGTCGGGCGCTTCTTGACCTGACGTCCCCGCGTCGGCGCGGGACCACCTTACGCAGCGCCTGCCCCAGGTCTAGGCTGGTGAAATGGCCGCCCTGAGAGCGCTGCGCCCATTTATGCACCGGGAATTCCGGGTGTTGATCTCCGCTCTGTCCATCTCCATTTTCGGATCCGGCATGTGGGCAGTGGCAATGGTCTATGAGGTCATCCACCTGGGCGGTGGCCCGCTGGAGTTGTCGTTGGTGGCCACGGCCGCGAGTGTGGGGCTGGTCGGCTTCGTACTGGCAGGTGGCATCGCCGCAGACCGGTTCCCCCAGCGTCTCCTCATCATCGCCGTTGAAGGCGCCAACCTGGCCGTGATCGCCACGGTAACGCTCCTGGCGATGCTCAACGTCCTTCAACTCTGGCATTTGGCCATCGGCGCTTTCGTCCTTGGCGTGGGCCAGGCCTTCTTCTTCCCCGCCTACTCCGCCATCCTTCCGCGTATCCTGCCCGCGGAGGACCTCCTGGCCGCAAACGGCATGGAAGGCACGGTCAGGCCCATCCTCCAACAGGCCGCCGGACCCGCGATCGCCGGCATCCTGGTGGCGGCTTTCTCGCCTGCGCACTCAATTGCAGGGGTGGCCGCCTGCCATTTCCTGGCGTTCGCGATCCTGAATTTCCTGGGGCGGCAGAATCCCAGCGTCCCCGAAACATCCCCGGAGCACGCATCAAGGTCCTTCTTCCGTGACCTCCGCGAGGGCTTCGGCTACACCGTCCGAACTCCCTGGCTGCTCTGGACACTGGTATGGGCATGCCTGTCCGTGCTGTTCCTGATCGGGCCCATCGAGGTCCTGCTGCCGTTCGTGGTCCGCGACCAGCTCGGGGGCGACTCCAGGATGTTCGGTTTCCTGCTTGCGGTCATGGGTGTAGGAAGTGCGGTGGCCGCATTGGCAACTGCCTCCTTCCCACTGCCCCGCCGCTACCTGACGGTCATGGTGGTGACGTGGGGACTGGGCAGCCTGCCCGTGGCCGCCATTGGGTTCATGGACAGTGTGTGGCTGCTTGGAGCAGCCATGCTCATCTTCGGCGTTACGGAGGGCATGGGAACCGTCATCTGGGGCACGCTCCTGCAACGCCGCGTCCCACGGCATCTGTTGGGACGGATTTCGAGCCTGGACTTCTTTGTTTCCCTGGCCTTGATGCCCGTGTCGATGGCGCTCGCCGGACCCGTCGCCGAGGTGGTTCCGATCTGGCTGATTTTCCTGGTGGCCGGGTTGGTGTGCCCGATCATGGCGTTCGTGGCCGTGTTCGCGGCGCGCATGATGACGGACGAAATCGAAAATCCGCTGACGCCTGCCGAGACCGAGGCGACGGATACGCAGCCCGACGCCGTTTAGCTGGGCACCGCTGCCTTATGCAGGCGCGGGCCCCGTGGTGCGGCGGGTCACCAGGTGCGGCGTCCGCACCAGGTGGGTGGCCGGCGTCGTGCCTTCCAAGCGGTCGACGGCGCGGTCCACCGCAGCGTGGGCCAGCAGTGGCGCGTCCTGGCTGATGGAGGACAACTGGACGTAGCTGAGGCGGGCGAATTGGCTGTCGTCATATCCCAGGACCGACACGTCGTCCGGGACGCGGAGTCCGGCGGCGCGGAAACTCTCCCAAACACCCAGCGCACAGCGGTCGTTGAAAGCCACGACGGCGGTGGGCAAGTCCTGCTGCAGCTCACGTCCGGCGCGCAAACCGTCTTCTTCCGTGGGGCCGCCCGGGACGATTCGGGCGGGCAGTCCCCGGCGCGTCATCTCTTGCTCGAAGGCCTCCCTGCGCTGCGGGCCCGACACGGCCACTCCGCCGTCCACGTGGGCGATGCGCCGATGACCCAGCGAGGTGAGATGCTCGATCGCCAGGTGGATGCCGGCGTGGTCGTCGCTGCTCACTGAGTCCAAGGAATCGCCAACGTCGTCCCGGAGGAGGCTGACTACGGGCAACCGGGCAGCATAGGCGGCGAGTTCCTGCTCTGCAAGGGTCGGGGAAATCATGATGAGGGCTTCGCAGCCGAGATCCAGCAGCGATTCCACGGCCCGTTCTTCGGAGCGCCCGTGAGCCACGGCGCTCAGTGCTATGTCGTAGCCCCGGAGGGTGGCACCGGCATAGGCGGCATCCACGATTTCGGCGTGGAAGGCCTGCGCCGTGGAGAAACTCACGCCCAGGAGCCTCGTGCGGCTGCTTCGGAGAAGGCGGGCGCGGCTGTCCGGTCTGTAGCCGAGTGCGCGGGCTGCTTCACGCACTTTGAGCCGCGTGGCATCCGACGCACCCGGAGCATCCCGCATGACGATGGAAACCAGCGCTCGCGAAACACCTGCAGCTTCCGCTACGTCCATCAGCGTAGGCCGTTTGCCCGTCATGGCCCTCCTCTGTTCGGGAGCCAGTCTATAGAACGATCTACTCTGGTGAAGCCCGGCGCAGGCCTTGAACGAGTCGTGCGGTCGGTCGCGACTCAGACGACCGACCGCACTAGCCCGTTCACGCAGCGATGGCGCCCCGGGCGGGCCCCAGAACCCGCCACACCCATCGCTGCCAACTGTGCCGATGACACGCGACGCAGCCGAAAAGGGCAACGGCGCTGTACGCGGGTCAATGACATGGGCACTGGATATGTACTCTGACCTCCGAAAACGTGACGCGGAGTTCCGAAGAATATTTTTCGACAAGGTCTTCTGCGCAGGGATTCAGCTGCTTTCGGGGATTGCTTTGAGACTTTTTCGAACCGCGCAATGATCGTGCTTACTCAGCCCGGCCAGACTAGAACGATCTAGACAGTGCGCGCATCCCCATGCAACCATGAAAGTGACTAGAACGATCTAGAGCCTTCAAAGGAGCCACAATGACGTACCTCCAGCACCCGCTGGTCGAAGACCGCCCCGTCCGCATAGCCGTCATCGGTGCAGGATGGATCGGCAAATTCCACGCCGAGTCCATCGCCCGCCGCGTCCCGAATGCCCGGCTGGAAGCCATCGCCGATCCCGTACTTCCTGCCGTCCAGGAGCTTGCCTCCAAGCTTGGGACCACCAAGATCAGTACAGATACTGCCGATGTGCTCGCGGATCCGGACGTTGACGCCGTGCTCATCGCCTCGCCCCTTCGCTTCCATGCGGAACTCAATACTGCCGCTGCCCACGCGGGCAAGGACATCTTCTGCGAGAAGCCGGGCGGACGGACCATCGCGGAACTGGACGCAGCCATCGACGCAGCGGCGAGTGCCGGCGTCGTACTCCGCTTTGGCTTCAACCGCCGCTACTCAAGCGATTTCGCGGCAGCACGCAAGCTGATCGACGACGGCGCCGTGGGCACACCGCAGCTGCTCCGCTCCTTGACCCGCGATCCCGGCACCGAAGCCGGACTCAGCAATCCGGAGCGCATCGCACCGGGCACCATCTTCCTGGAAACCCTGATCCACGACTTCGACACCCTCAACTGGCTCAACCCCGGCGCCGTCCCGGTCACCGTCCACGCCGTCGCCGATGCCCTGGTGGCACCCGAGGCGAAGGCGGGCGGACTGCTGGACACCGCCGTCGTGACCGTCACCTACAGCAACGGTGCCATCGCGGTGGCGGAAGCGAACTTCAACGCCCTCTACGGCTACGACGTCCGCGGCGAGGTCTTTGGCTCGGCCGGCATGGTCACCGCCGGCACGCCCCAAGCCACCAACGCCACCAGTTACACCGCCGCAGGCATTGCCTCCGAGACCTCGCGCCTGAACATCCACCTCTTCCACGACGCTTACACGGCCGAACTCGCCCACTTTGCGGACGACGTCGCAGCGCGCCGCGGTTATGGACGCACGACGGCGGCCGCCGCACCTGCCGTGGCAGCGCCCGGCGGGGTGGACGCGCGTAACGCGTTGGCCGTGGCCCTGGCTGCGTTCAGGTCCTCGGAAACCGGCCTGCCCGTTGAGGTTTCGGAGATCGCCGAACTCCGCCCGGCCGAAGACGCCGTGCAGTTGCAGGGAGCCGGGGCATGAGCTTCCGGCTCGCCGTGTGCGCTGAAATGGTCTACGGGGAATTGCCACTCATCGACCGCGTGCGCCGGATTCACGATCAAGGCTTCGAAGTGGAGCTGTGGGACACACGCGGTCGGGACATTGCAGCGCTTGCAGCAACCGGCGCCAGGTTCTCGTCCATGAGTGGCTACTTCGGCGGCAGCGTGATCGACCCTGTCAGCGCGCACGAAGTGCTCGCCTCCGCAGAGAAGCTGATTCCCACCGCCTTGGAGCTGGGAGTGGAGCGGATGGTGGTCCACCCGGCCGAGCTCGGCGAAGGCGGACGGGCTGTCCGGCCCACCCATCGCTCAACGGGAGACATGTGGCTGACCGGCCTCCGCACCCTGGAGCAGCTGGGCGCCCTGGGTGAAAAGCACGGCATCACCTTCGCCTTGGAGAACCTCAACACGATCCTCGACCACCCCGGCATTCCCTTGGCCCGGGCGAAGGACACTCTGGCATTGGTGCAGGCCGCGGATCATCCGAAGGTCAAGATGATGCTGGATCTGTATCACGCGCAAATCGGCGAAGGGAACCTGATCGAACTGGTCCGGGCGGCCCAACCGTTCACGGGCGAGATCCAGGTGGCCGACGTTCCCGGGCGTTTCGAGCCAGGTACCGGCGAGATCAACTACCCGGCCATTGCCAAGGCACTCCGCGAGGTGGGGTACGCGGGAGTGATCGGGATGGAGGCCGGAGCCGTGGGTGGACCAGGCGTCGAAGCCGGCGACGCAGCCCTCGCCGCCTTCCGCGCCGCCTTCTCCCCCAACTGAGTAACAGCACCTGTCGCTATGAGTGCTCATTGCGACAGGTGCTGTTACTCAGTTGGGTTCAGTACTTGATGGGTTCCATGCGGCCCGAACGGAGGGAGAGCACGGCTGCTTCGGCGATCGCTTGGGCTTTCAGGCCGTCCTCAAGGGAAGGGGTTGGGGACAACCCGCCTTCCAACGAGGACACGAAAGCTGCCAGGGCCGCGGCATACGTCGGCTGCACACGTTCGAACCAGCCCGGGTGGAGCCCGTCGTCCACCACGGATGTGCCGGAGTAGCGGGACACCGCTCCGTTGCGGTGACGGCGGGCTTCCACCATCCCCTTGGAGCCCATGATCTCGATCCGTTCGTCATAGCCGTAGCCGGTGCGGCGCACGGAATCGATCTGGACCAACGCCCCTCCGGGGAGCCGCAACGTGACCGCTGAGGTGTCGACGTCGTCGTACTCCGCAATGCCGGGCTCCGCCAAAGCCGAGCCGGTGGCGAAAACCTCCACCGGGTCCAGGCCGGAGAGCCAACGCGCGAGGTCGAAGAAGTGGACGGTTTGGTCGCGCATCTGCCCGCCGGACACGGCGATGTAGGACAACGGCGGCATGGACGGGCCCCGCGACGTGAGCTGGATGAGCTCCACTGTGCCGATCTCCCCCGAGTCCACCACGCGCTTAAGCTCGGCATAGTCGCGGTCGAAACGGCGGTTGAAGTCCACCATCACGGGCACGCCGCTCTCCTGCGCGAAGGCGGCGGTCTCGCGTGCGCGGTCCAGGTCCAAGTCAATGGGCTTCTCGCAGAGCGCCGCGATTCCGACGTCGGCGGCCCGCCGAAGGTGCTCGGCATGCGTATCGGTGGAGGAGGCGATGAAGACGGCGTCGATCGCTTCGGGGTCGAAGACCTCCTCCAGGGTGGTGGCGGCTGTGGCGCCGTGCGCGGCGGCGAGGGTTTGTGCACGCGGCAGGTCGACGTCGTACACCAGGCGGAAGTCGATCCCGGGGTGGGCGGCAAGGTTGGCGGCGTGGACGGAACCGATAAAACCGGCCCCGATGAGGGCGAAACGGGGCATGTCAGAGTGCTGCTTTCTGGTAGGAGGAGGCGGGGATTTTCCAGGCGGAGTCGTCATGGTGCGAGGCGGCGACTGCTTCAACGAACTGGACACCGATCAAGCCGTCAACGCCGGTCGGGAGGGACAGTTCACGCTCCGGGAGCGGTGTGCCGTCGCGGCGGGCGCTGAGCACTTCGGCAAGGTCGGAGTAGAAGTTGGCGAAAGCTTCAAGGAAGCCCTCCGGGTGGCCGAGGCCGACGCGCGTGAGCCGGGACGCGTCGTCGTGCAGGGTGCTGAGGCCGTGGGTGAGGATGGTGGTGGTGCCGGCGAGGTCCTGGACCTTGAGGTGGTGCGGGTCCTCGTGCTGCCATTCCAAGCTGCCCTTTTCGCCGTAAACCCGGATGCGGAGGCCGTGGTTATGGCCGGTTGCAGCCATGCTGGCCCACAGCCGCGCGGGAACTGAGCCGGTCAGTTCGAGTTCAACGGTGGCGTTATCGAAGACGCGGCGTCCGGGCACAAACGTCTGCAAGCGGCCGGTCAAGCGCTCGGCTTCGAATCCCGTGATGTAGCGGAGAAGATGGAATGCATGGGTGCCAAGGTCTCCCACGACGCTCGGGAAACCCGCGATGTCGGGGTTCGTCCGCCATTTCGCCTGCTTGTGGCCTTCGTTCTCGAGGGGTGTTGCTGCCCAGCCGGAGGCATGCTCGACGTCGACAAAACGAATGGCGCCCAACTCACCATTGCGGACCATCCGGGCAGCCTGGCGCACCATGGCGTACGCCGAATAGCAGTGCGGGACGGCAAGGATGGCGTTGTTCTCCTCCGCAACCCGGACCAGCTCGGCCGCAGATGCAGAGTCCCGGGTCAGGGGCTTCTCGCACACCACGGAGATCCCGGCCTCAAGGAACGTCCGTGCGATCTCGAAGTGGCTGTCGTTGGGCGTCGCCACCACCACCACATCCACGCCGTCCTCGCGGGCAGCTTCGGCCTCGGCCATCTCCTGGCTGTCGCGGTAGTTGCGGTCCGGCTCAACGCCAAGTTCGACGGCGGTGGCGCGGGAACTGCTCTCATCGCGCCCGAAGATTCCCGCCCGGAGATCGTAGTGGCCGTCCAGCCGCATGGCGTAACGGTGGGTCTTGCCGATGTCGGCGCCCGGACCGCCTCCAACCATGCCGGCGAGCAACTGCCGCGAATTCGGTGCACTCATTGAATGATCCTCATTGACTCTTTGGAATTTACTTGGACCGGTCCATAATGGAGGTAAAAGACCCGTGACGTCAATCCTTTTTCGCACGAGGCCTGGACTCGGAGGCATTGCTAGAATGTTGGAGGATTCACCAGTTTCACCAGTTTCACCTACTTTCACCCCGGAGATCCGATGCAGAATCCCTTCAAGCCAACGGCTGGAGCCACGCCTCCTGCGCTCATCGGCAGGGCCGGGCTCCTTGATGAATTCGAGTATGGGCTGCAGCAGGGATCCGGCGCCCCGGGCTTGCTCACCATCATTACCGGGTCGAGGGGCATCGGGAAGACCGTCATGCTGACCACGGCCGAGAATATCGCCCGCGACCATGGTTGGGCGGTCATCTCCAGAACTGCCAACCCGGGCTTCCTGGCCAGGATCGGCGACGACATGCTCCGCCTCGTTGATGAACTGGGCGACGGTCCGCCCACGCGCAAGATCACAGCGTTCTCTGCCGCAGGCTTTGGCCTCACAACGCAGTTGCCGCCGGAGCGCGCCGTGGACTGGCGGCGAACAGGAGAGTCGCTGCTACGCATCCTCGACGCCAAGGGCACTGGGCTGTTGATCACCGTGGATGAAATTCATGCCGTGGATCGGACCGAAATCTCCCAGCTGGCTTCCGATGTCCAGCACTTCATCCGTGACGGTCTGCCTATCGGGCTGATCTTTGCGGGACTCCCTGCCGCCGTCTCGGACTTGCTCAACGAGGGGGTAGCCACCTTCCTGAGGCGCGCTGACCGGATCAACCTCCACGAAGCGGCAGTCAACGAAGTCACTGCCTCATACCGCGAACTCTTCAGCGCCGGCGGTGCAAGTATCCCTGATGAGCTACTCGGACGGGCAGCCGAGGCGACAGCGGGCTACCCCTTTCTGATCCAATTGGTGGGCTATTACCTCTGGATTGAAGCCGACAAAGCAGGGTGGACACTCAGCGATGATGCCGTTGGCACGGCGATCGCGGCAGCTGAGCGCCGAAACATCCAAGTGGTGGTGGAGTCGGCATTGTCGGATTTGTCCGGCAAGGACCGCGACTTTCTCAAGGCAATGTCGATGCAGGATGGCCCGTCAACGGCCAGCCAGGTAGGACAGATCATCAAGTCCAAACCCAATGTGGTGTCCAAGTACAGGAACAGGCTTATCGCCGCTGGCCTGATCGAGATCGCCGGCTACGGCAAGTTCGACTTCGCCATCCCCGGGCTTCGTCAATACCTTCGCTCGTGATCATGGACGTCAGAGAGGAAGCAACGCAGTGACCGACGCGCCGAAAGCACCGCCCAACAAGCCCACCATCCGCGATGTCGCGAGCGCTGCGGGGGTCTCCAAATCCTTGGTATCGCTGGTCCTGCAGGGGTCGGCCAACGTCAGTGAGAGCCGCCGTCGTGCCGTCCTGGAAGCCATGGAGCACCTGGGCTACCGGCCCAACAGACTGGCCCAACGCCTGTCCGGCCCTCGAAGCGGAACCATCGGCGTAATGCTCAATGACATCCGCAACCCGTGGTTCGTGGAATTGCTGGAAGGGCTTACGGCGTCCCTCCATGCGGCCGGAGTTTCACCGGTCCTGGCCGATTCCTACACCGACAACCGGGTGGGCCGCAGTTCCGTGGAGACCCTTCTGGAGCAGCGGATTGACGGCCTGGTGGTGGTTGGTACCACCGTGGAGTCCGCCGCGATTGAGAGGGCCGCGCAGAGCATCCCGGTGGTCCTGGCTGGAACCCGCGAACCCGTGCTGCCCGGCGTCGATATAGTCGTCAATGATGACGACGCCGGTGCACGCCAGGCGACCGAACACCTCCTTGCACTGGGGCACCGGAGGATCGCACATTTGCAGGGGCCGGCCGAGGTAGGCAGAATCCGGCGGGAATCGTTCGAACGGACCATGCGCGACGCCGGACTCGCGCCAGTGGTGGTGTCCGGCGGCGTGAGCGAGGAAAGCGCCTACGCCGCGGCCAGCCGGCTCTTATCCGGAAAAGACAGGCCAACCGCGATCTTTGCCTACAACGACATCGCCTGCATTGGCGCACTGTCCGCGGCCGACGACCTTGGCCTGTCCGTACCCGAAGACCTTTCACTCGTGGGCTACGACAACACCTACCTGGCCAAAATCCGGCACCTCTCCCTGACATCTGTGGACAACGGCAACCTGGCAGTCGGCGTCGAGGCCGGAAAGTTCATCCTGCAGCGCCTTGCCGCGCCGGAACTGCCTGGGAGGGTTCACCAAGTGCCCTCCCAGTTGCAGGTACGGGGATCCTCAGGGGACGTGCCCTCCTAGCCAAATCTCCCTACCTGGCCAAGCCCCTACCGCCTGCCCAGCAGCAACACCCCGGCATTGGCGGCCACAATCAAAGCAATCCCCGCCCACTGCACCAGCTCCAACTCCTGACCCAGGACCAGTGCACCAATGATCGCGGCGAAGACGGGATTGATGCTCATCAAGATGCCGAACAGGCTCGCCGGAACCCGCCGGAGCGCGATCAGGTCCGCAACGTAGGGCAGGACCGAGGCAAGGATGCCAGCCCCCACCGCGCACAGGACCGCCAAGGCATCCACCGGCCGACTCAGGAAAACGACGACGGCGACAGGCAGGAAGAGCGTCGCCGACACTCCCGAGGCGGCAGCCGTGCCCTGGATGCCTTGGATCCGACGGCCCACCACCCGGTTGAGGAGGATGTAAGCGGCCCAACTGCATGCCGCCATCAGGCCGAACCCAATGCCCACGAAGTCGGTGGAGGCCTCGGGGCGGGTAATGAGCATTACTCCAGCAGCTGCGGCAACGGCGCTTACGGCGCCTGCCTTCTGCCTTGAGCTGATCAAAGCCACGGCCAATGGGCCCAGGAACTCCAGGGTCACGGCAAGGCCCAGGCCAATCCGCTGGATCGAGGCATACAGTCCGAGGTTCATGGTTCCGAAGGAGAGTGCCAGCAGGAGCACGGGCCACCATTGCTGCCAGCTCAGCTCGCGCAGCTTGGGTCGCACGGTCGGGAGCAGTACTGCCGCAGCCACGAGCTGGCGGACTGCCACCACGCCCACCGGCCCCATCACGGGAAACGCAAGGGATCCGGTCGCCGCTCCGAGTTGGTTGGAGAGAGCACTGGCCACCAAAGTGGCGGTTCCGCCCGCCGCTGCACTTCTGTTCATGGTGAGAGTGTGCGCCGAAAAGAATCATTCGCTAAATGCATGAATGAACCTATTTATACGGAAAATGCATGAATAGGATGGACTCCATGGATGTGGAATTGCGGCAGCTGCGTTGCTTGGCATCAGTAGTTGATGAGGGGACGTTTACGGACGCCGCGATCGCACTGGGAATGTCGCAGGCAGCCGTTTCCCGCAATATCGCAGCCCTCGAGCAGGCCCTCGGGGCAACGCTGCTGGAGCGGACAACGCGCATGGTCAAGCTGAGCCCCGCCGGTGAGCGCACGGTCGCAAAGGCCCGGCGGATCCTGGCACTGTTGTCGGACCTTGAACGCGAAGCCCGGGGAGACGCCGGACGGGTACGGATCGGCTACGCCTGGTCAGCGCTCGGAGAACACACCACCGCGTTCCAGCGCAACTGGAGGGAGCGCTTCCCCACTACCGAGTTGCAACTGGTCCGTTCCAACACACCCAGCGGTGGGCTGCTGGACGGAACCACAGACCTTGCCATCCTTCGTCGCCTTCCGGGAGCGACCGGCGTCGAACATGTCCGGATCGGTACGGAAAAGCGCTACTGCGCCATGTCCGCGGACGACCCCCTGGCCTCGCGGCGGAGCGTCAGCCTGGCCCAAATTGCCGAACTGCCCGTGGCGATGGACCTGCGCACCGGAAGCACCACTGTGGAGCTCTGGCCGGAGGGTGGGCGACCACAGGAGGTGATTCCCATCAGTGACATCGACGATTGGTTGACCGTCATCGGCAGCGGTTCCGCCCGCGGGATCACGGCAGAGTCCACGGCCCACCAATACCGCCGGCGCGGCGTCGTTTATCGCCCGGTCAGGGACGCTCCAACGCTCCCCGTGTACGCCGCGTGGCTGACGAAAGACCCACCCCGGGAATGTGCCTCCATCGTGCAGCTCCTGGAGTTCGTGTACGCCTGAGCGTCCTGTGCCGCCCTGCCGCGCCCTGCCGCGAGATCCATCAGTATGCTTACTATGGGTTCATGACTCAGCGAACAGTTTCGGATCTGATCGTGGAACGGCTCAAGGCATGGGACGTTGACAGGGTGTTCGGCTACAGCGGCGATGGCATCAATGGCTTCATGGGTGCCCTCCGCCGCACCGAAGGCGAGGTGGAGTTCGTCCAGGCCCGGCACGAGGAAGCCGCAGCATTCATGGCCGTGGGCCACGGGAAGTACACCGGCGGCGTTGGCGTGGTCACTTCCACCCAGGGCCCTGGCGCGGTCCACCTGCTCAACGGACTCTACGACGCGAAAATGGACGGCGTTCCAGTAGTCGCGATCATCGGGCAACAGAGCCGGACCGTGCTGGGTTCGGCCTACATGCAGGAAATCGACCTGCTCACGCTCTTCAAGGATGTTGCCGCCCAGTTCGCGCAGCTGGCCAGTTCCCCGGAGCAGGTTCCCATGCTGATCGACCGGGCCTTCCGCACTGCCCTCGAAACCCGCACGCCTTGCGTAGTCATCGTCCCGCACGATCTGCAGACCGCCGAGGCACCGGAGCTCGAGCCCGATCACGGCATTGTGGTGACAGCCCCCATCTGGCACCCGGCCCGCGTGATGCCCCGCGACGAAGAACTGGATGCCGCCGTCGAAATCCTGTCCCAAGGTGAGCGGATTGCACTCTTCGTTGGCCAGGGCGCCAGGAAGGCCCGGGAGGAAGTGGTTCAGCTGGCCGAAAAACTCAACGCCGGCATCACCACCAGCCTGCTCGGCAAACCCTATGTGAACGAAACCCTCCCCTTCGCCACCGGAACCATGGGCCACCTCGGCACAACCGCCAGCGCATACCATCTGGAGAACTGCGACACCCTGCTGATCGTCGGCTCCAACGACCCGTGGACCGAGTTCTACCCCAAGCCGGGACAGGCCAGGGCGGTCCAGATCGACATCGATGGCCGCAAGATCGCCAACCGCTACCCGGTGGAGCTTGGCCTGGTGGGCGACGCCGGGGAAACCCTGCGGCAGCTCTCGGTCCGTCTCGACGCCAAACAACAGGAGAAGGAAAGCCAGCGCGCCCAGTGGCGTTCCGACGTCGAAACCCAGGTCAGCGCGTGGCGGCACCTTTCAGAGGAACGCGCCAACCTTCCTGCCGAGCCGGTAAATCCGGAGTTGGTGGTCCGCGAGCTCAGCGGAAGGCTCCCCGACAATGCCCAGTTGAGTATCGACGTCGGCAGTTGCGTTTACTGGTACGCGCGCCAATTGATCCTCCCGCAGGGAGTCCCCGTCACCTCAGCGGAACGCTCGCCAGCATGGGCTGCGCGATTCCGTACGGGCTGGCGGCCAAGCTCGCGCACCCCGACCGGCCCCTGGTGGCGCTGGCAGGGGACGGAGGCATGCAGATGCTGGGAGTGGCCGAGCTGATCACTGTGGCGCATCGCTGGAGGAGCTGGGCGGATCCACGGTTCGTGGTGTGCGTGTTCAACAACCGCGATTTGGCCGAGGTCTCCTGGGAGCAGCGCGAAACCGAGGCCGAACCGCGCTTCCCCGCCAGCCAGGAACTTCCGGACTTCCCCTTCGCCGCGTACGGCGAGCTGCTGGGCCTGGCCGGAATACGCGTCGAAGATCCAAGCAAGCTCGGCGAGGCGTGGGACTACGCCCTTTCCGCTGACCGGCCAGTGGTCCTGGAAGTCAGGACGGACCCCAACATCCCCCTGCTTCCCCCCTTCCCGGCGGGAGAGGAGAAGCTTGAGGGCATGAGGTCCGCCCTGTCCCAGGAGGGTCCCGACGGCGAGCATGCACGCAAGCTGTTGGACAGCTACGCCGAAGGAGAGTCGCAGCTCCGGGGTTAGAGGTTTACTGGCTAAAGGTTCTCCACCAAAGAGACATCGCGGACGGCGCCCTTGTCAGCGGACAACGCCATGGCAGCGTAGGCACGCAGCGCCGGGGACACCTGGCGGTCGCGGTTCTTCGGCTTGTATCCGCCGTTGACCAAGAGCTTCTCGCGGCGCTCGGCCAGGATGTCCTCGGAGACCTTCAACTCCAGCGAGCGCTGGGTGATGTCGATGCTGATGATGTCGCCGTTCTCGACGAGGGCGATCTCGCCACCGGAGGCAGCCTCCGGTGAGATGTGACCGATCGACAGGCCGGAGGTACCCCCGGAGAAGCGGCCGTCCGTAATCAGGGCGCACTTCTTGCCCAGGCCACGGCCCTTGAGGAAGGAGGTCGGGTAGAGCATTTCCTGCATGCCGGGACCACCACGGGGGCCTTCGTACCGGATGACCACCACGTCGCCTTCCTTGACAGTCTTGTTCAGGATCATCTCCACGGCCTCGTCCTGCGACTCGCACACGATGGCGGGGCCTTCGAACTTCCAGATGGACTCGTCCACGCCTGCGGTCTTCACCACGGCACCGTCCACGGCGATGTTGCCGCGCAGCACGGCAAGGCCGCCGTCCTTGGAGAAGGCGTGCTCCACGGAGCGGATGCAACCACCCTCGGCATCAGTGTCCAATGAGGTCCACTCGTTCGACTGCGAGAAAGCCGTGGAGGAACGGACGCCACCGGGAGCGGCGTGCCACAGGGCCTGCGCTTCCTCGGTGGCCTTGCCGCCGCGGATGTCCCAGTCATCCAACCAGCCGTCGAGGTCGCTGGAGTGCACCGAGTGGACGTTCTTGTGCAGGAGGCCGCCGCGGTTCAGCTCGCCGAGCAGTGCGGGGATGCCGCCGGCGCGGTGCACGTCCTCCATGTAGTACGTCTTGTTTCCGGCGACGTTCGGAGCGACCTTGGCCAGGCAGGGAACCTGGCGGGACTTGGCGTCCATCTCGGCCAGGCCGTAGTCCACGCCTGCCTCCTGCGCAGCTGCCAGCAGGTGCAGGATGGTGTTGGTGGAGCCACCCATCGAGATGTCCAGCGCCATGGCGTTGTCGAAGGCCTCGGCAGTGGCGATGTTGCGCGGCAGTACGGAGTCGTCGTCGCCGTCGTAATAGCGCTTGACGAGGTCAACGATAGTGGCGCCGGCCTTCTCGTAGAGCGCTTTGCGGGCGGTGTGGGTGGCCAGCACCGAGCCGTTGCCCGGTAGTGCCAGGCCGATGGCCTCGGCGAGGCAGTTCATGGAGTTGGCGGTGAACATGCCGGAGCAGGAACCACACGTGGGGCAGGCGTTCTCTTCGATGAGGTTGATGTCCTCATCCGAAATGGATTCGTCTACGGCGTCGGCAATCGCGTTCACCAGGTCCAGGGAGCGCACGGAGCCGTCAGTCAGGGTTACGCGGCCGGCTTCCATGGGCCCGCCGGAGACGAACACCACGGGGATGTTCAGGCGCAACGCGGCCATGAGCATGCCGGGGGTGATCTTGTCGCAGTTGGAGATACAGACCAGTGCGTCGGCGCAGTGTGCGTTGACCATGTACTCAACGGAGTCCGCGATCAAATCGCGGGAGGGCAGCGAGTAGAGCATGCCCGAGTGGCCCATGGCGATGCCGTCGTCCACGGCAATGGTGTTGAATTCACGCGGCACGGCGCCGGCGGCAAGGATCGCGTCGGAGACGATCCTGCCCACGGGTGCCAGGTGCGTGTGGCCGGGGACGAATTCGGTGAAGGAGTTGGCCACGGCGATGATCGGCTTGCCGATGTCGGAGTTGGCGACGCCGGAAGCGCGCAGCAATGCGCGGGCACCGGCCATATTGCGGCCGTGGGTAACTGTTTTGGAGCGAAGTGCAGGCATGAGTACCATCATGCTGGTCTTCCCCGGTCCCGGGAAGACGGTGTTGCTACTAGTAGTGAAAGTACCAGAGTAATAGTGTTGTCAGCGTGAAAGACGAGAGGCGCAAGGAACTCGGGCTGTACCTGAGGACCCGCCGGAACCAGGCCCTGCGATCGGACTACGGACTCCCGCCCGTAGGACGCTCCCGCGAGCGCGGGCTCCGACGGGAAGAGGTCGCCTTTCTCTCCGGCGTCAGCGTCACCTGGTACACCTGGCTGGAGCAAGGCCGCGACATCAGCCCGTCCAGGCAGGTGCTGGAGTCCGTGGCACGCGCCCTGCACCTTTCGGACACAGGGCTGGGCTACGTGCTCTCGTTGGGCGGATACTCCTCTGCCCTTCCCAAAGGGCCCGTCGCCGCCGACGCCCCCGCCCACGTCCAGCGGCTGCTGGACGCTCTTGATCCCAACCCTTCGTACGCTCTTTCCCCGGACTGGGGGGTTGCAGGGTGGAACCGCGCCTATGAGGCGCTGTATCCAAACATTGGAACGTTCGACGCCGCCGACAGGAACCTTTTGTGGTTGGTGTTCACCGACCCCTATGTCCGGGACCTGCTGCCGGACTGGGATGTCACCAGCAAAAGGTTCCTCGCCGAATTCCGGGCCGAAACAGGTCAACGGCTGGGCGATCCGGATGTTGCCTACCAAGTGGAACGGCTCAAGGAAGCCAGTCCGGAGTTCCAGGAGAGTTGGGACCGATACGACATCCTTGGCTTTGAGTCCCGCGAGCGGCTGTTCCATCATCCCGCTGTGGGAGTGCTGCAGCTTGAGCACCACCAGGTGTCGCCGTCGGACCGGCCGGACCTTCATATCGTGGTCTATACGCCGGCGCCCGGGAGTGACGCCGGCGGCCAGATGCAGCGACTGATGGAGACTCAGGGGAGCGGCGCAGCGGACATCTAGCCGGCAGGCTGCGCTTCCGTTTGCGCGCGGATGCTCCACGCCGACCAGTCCAGCGGGTGAACCGACGGCCGCCCCAAAAGGTATCCCTGGGCTGCGGTGATTTTGAGCGCGCTGACTTCCTCAAGCTCTTCGGCAGTTTCGATGCCTACGGCAATGACTTCCGCGCCGATCTCCCGGGCAAGTTCCACGATGGCCCGGGCCCGGATCCTCTGCCCCTCGTTGCCTTCAATACCTTCAATGAGGTGGCGGTCCAGCTTGATGATGTCCGGGCGCAACCGGTCGACGCGTTCCAAGGAGACCAACGCCGCGCCGGAGGCACTGATGGCCAGTCGCAGACCCAGCGCACGCAACGGGCCCAGTCCGTCGTTGCCGGTTTGACCTTCGACATCTGCCAGGCTGCCGGTGAGCTCAACGATGATCCGGTCCGGCGCAAGGGACGTCGCGGCAAGCAAGTTCCGGACCCTCGGGTCACTGGAAGTTGCGGGGGTGAGGTTCAGTGCAACAGACATAGTGTCGGGAACGTCATGCGCGGCCGTGAGCGCGCAGTGCAGGGCGGCAATCTCCAGCTCGGTCCCCAACCCTGCTGCAGCTGCTTCACTGAACCACACATCGGCACCGGCGCCATCTTCACCGACGAACCTGGTGAGTGCTTCAACTCCCACCACATCACCTGTTGGCAGCGCATGGACAGGCTGGAAGGCCGTCAGCAGGAGTTTGTCGGCCAGGATCGCCTGGATGCCTTCCCGCACTTCGTGGCTCACGGGAACCGATACGGTCCGGGCCGCATCAGCGGATTCGAGGTGGAGGCTGGAGGGCTGCAGTTGAACCGGCACGGCTCCCGGCGACGGACTCCCTTTGCGGGTTTCGAGCAAGTGCTCCAGCAGGGCGCCCGCAGGATCATCGGGATGCGTCTCGAGCAACGCGCGGAGCCTGGTCCTGGCGTCCTCGCTGCGGGGTTCGCCATCGGCGAGGATGGAATCAATGATGTCCTTCACCTGCTCACGCATGGTCGCCTCAGCAGATACTGGCACTTCTGCGCCGTTAGGGCGTGCGGAGTCCGCCCCGCCATCAGGTGAAAGAGAGCCCTCTTCTTGAGCCATCAGCCATTCCTTTATGTGTATCCCCCGCTGGCTAAGCCAGACAACTACCCGACCGACCCATCTGTGGGCCCTGTCACGAATGATACAGAAGAACCCATCGCCGTTGTGGTGGTGTGCCTGTACACGCGGGCAAAAACGTGTCGCGGGGGCGCCAGCCCTGAGATGCTTAGGGGGTGACGTCCATCTCAACGGAAGCGCCCCGCACCGCACTCAGCTGGAAACTGTTGCCGGCGGCGCTGCTCTCATTATCCGGCGTGCCGCTTTTTGCTGTGGGCAACGAGCTGCTCGGATACGGCCTGCTGCTCGCGAGCGTTGCCACAGCCGCTTTCATCGACCACCTGTTGATGCGTCACCTCGCGTTGGTAGCTGCCGGCATGTTCATCTTCAGCCAGGTTCCCCTTAATGCGGACCTCAGCACGGAACATATGGCACTCATGGGAGGCGCCCTCGCACTGGCAGTCCTGGTGCCGTGGTTGCTGTCGCGCTTCTTGTTCCGCGAAGACATCATCAAGTTCCCCGTCAACACCGGTCGAAAGTGGCCTCTTGCCGCGAAACTGTACTTGATCGGGGTTGTGGCGCTGGGCTACTTCATCCTGCCCGTCTACCTGATCAGCACCGGCGTCTACCAAAACTGGCCCGACGCTTCCGATCCCGACATCTTCTGGCGGCTCTTCCTGGGTGTCAATGCCGTGGGGATCTGGGACGAGCTGTTCTTTATCTGCACCACGTTCACCCTGCTCCGCCAGCACTTCCCGGACTGGATGGCAAACCTCCTGCAAGCTGTGGTTTTCTCCTCATTCCTATGGGAGATCGGCTATCAATCCTGGGGTCCCTTGCTGACGTTCCCTTTTGCGTTGCTGCAGGGCTACACGTTCAAGCTGACCAAGTCGTTCACCTACGTGGTTTCAGTGCACCTGCTTTTTGACCTCGTGCTGTTCCTGGCACTGGTTCACGCGCACAACCGCGATTGGCTGCCGATCTTCCTGTACTAGGTCCCCCAGCTTCCCGCCCAGGCCTCGTCCGCCACCTCAATTTCCCGCGCCATGTCATCAAGGAACCGCATCACTGTCACACGCTCGTCCGGAGTCAGGCGTGCAGCGGCAAGGAAGCGCCGGGCCTGCTGCTTACCCACCGTGCGCATCGCGGCGTCGTGCATTTCGGGCGTAATGGCAATTGCCAGTGCGCGGCGGTCCGAGGGGTGCGATTGGCGGGTGACATGGCCGGCGCGTTCCAGGCGGTCCAGCAGCTTGGTGGTGGACGCCGTCGAAATGTTCAGGTGGGAAGCGATCGCACCGGGCGTGGCGATGACCCCATGGTTGGCGCAAACAATCAGGTAATGCAGGGCCCGCATGTCCGACTGGTTGAGTTTCATGTACCGCAGGGAAGCCTCCGCGAGGCGCTGTTCGGCGTCGCGAAGTTTTCCAAGCGCGGCCATAAGCTCGCTGATCTGCTGGACGTCGGTGTCCGCGAGCCCGGAGCGGTCCATCAGCTCCTGATGGGGATCGTTGGCGTCCAGGTGATAGATGTCCGCTGATACCGGGAAGCCGGTTTCCTCGGGTTTTTCTTCAGGACTGGACATGCTGAGTATGTTACACCTAACTTCCTACATGGTAGCCTTTCTTCTAGCTTGTCTAGCAATATTCACCCCGGGAGGAAGACGCAGTATGAACGCGACAGAAATGGTTGTCCTCCTTGACGATGCTGGCCGGGCAATCGGCGCAGCACCCAAGGCGGGGGTACACACACGGGATACGCCACTCCACCTCGCTTTCTCCTGCTACCTCCTCAATGACGACGGCGAAATCCTCCTGACCCGCCGTTCGCCGGAGAAAAAGACCTGGCCCGGAATCTGGACCAACAGCTTCTGCGGGCACCCCGGTCCGGGAGAAGATCCCTTGGACGCAGTGGCCCGACGTGCGCGCTTCGAACTGGGCGTGGACGCCAACCGGATCGAGCTGGCGCTCCCCCACTTCCGCTACAGGGCCATTGACCCCTCGGGCATCGTGGAGAACGAGATCTGCCCCGTCTACGTCGCCAGGATCGGCGGCGATGTGGACCCCAACCCTGCCGAGGTGGCGGACTGGGCCTGGATGTCCCCAGCGATGCTGGCCAAGTCCCTGGAGCGCAGCCCCTCGGTCTTCAGCCCGTGGTTGGGCCTTCAATTCCCGCAACTCCTTGAGTCGCGGGTGCTCCAGCCAGGAACCGGAGCCAAGGCATGACCGTCATCCCAGGCGCCCTACGCAGCCGCACCGACCTCTGCACTGCGATCGAGAACGAGCTGAGCGGGCTTATTGGCAAACGCGCCAGCGCGGCCACGGCCTATGGGCCCCACTTCAGCAGGCTCTGGGAGCTCGCGGGCCGCAACGTCCTGGGCGGAAAGTTTGTCCGCCCACTGCTGCTGATGGAATGCTACGAGGCGCTCCGGCAACCCGCAACGAAGCACCGGGAAACCGCCATCAGCATTGCAGCCGCGATCGAAATGCTCCACTACTCCTTCCTGCTGCACGACGACGTGATCGACGGCGACCTCGTCCGGCGCGGCCATCCCAACCTCATTGGTTCCCTCCTCGCCGAGGCCCAGGCGCTTCCCCGGAACACCACTGAAGGTGCCCGCGAAGGCAACGACCTCCACTGGGCCCAAACAGGCGGAATCCTCATGGGCGACATGCTCCTCGCGGCCACCCATCAGGCGTTCGCCCGGGCCGAACTCCCCCACGCACTGAGACTGCGGCTCCTGGATCTCCTGGAACACACCATCAACGAAACGGTGGCCGGTGAGCAGTTGGATGTCGGCTTGGGTGACGGCATCATCGATCCCCGCCTTGAAACCATCCTGGTGATGTGCGGCTACAAAACGGCCACCTACACCTTTGAGCTTCCCTTGCGGGCTGCCGCAGCGCTGGCAGGTGCTGATTTCGCCGTCGAAAATGCGCTCGCCACCGCCGGCCGCCATCTGGGCCTGGCTTTCCAGCTCCAAGACGACCTCTTGTCCACGTTCGGTGATCCCCGCCGGCACGGCAAGGACCCCTTTTCTGATCTACGCGAGGGCAAGGAAACAGCGATCATCGCCCACGCCCGCACTACCGCGTCGTGGCCGGACATTGAGCCATTCTTCGGCAGGCCCGAACTCGATGGCGCTGAATGCGAGTATGTGCGCCGCCACTTGGCCGATTGCGGGGCCGAAACGTTCGTCAACGGGCTCATTCAGGAACAGATGCGGGCCTTCAACGAGCTGCTCACCAGCACCATTCCACCGGGTGTGTGCCGTGTTTTGCTGGATCTCGCCGGGCAACTGGAAGGACGGCAGTCATGAGCGTCGCCATGGACACCTCTTTCAGCCATTTCACCCGGACTGCCGAGCGGGCCGCCAACCAAGTCATTGCGGCCTACTCCACCTCTTTCGGCCTGGCATGCAAACTGCTGGGCCCGCGGCACCGCCAGCATGTGCGCAACATCTACGCCCTGGTGCGGGTCGCGGACGAACTCGTGGACGGTGTCACCGCCGAGGCCGGCCTCAGCTACCAGGAGCAGTGCGATGCCCTTTCGCACTTCATTGATGAAACCCACCGCGCCGTGAAACTTGGCTACAGCAGCGACCTCATCATCCACGCGTTCGCACAGACCGCCCGGGCAGCCCGCATAGACGATTCCCTGATCGATCCGTTCTTCGAATCGATGCGCACCGACCTCGGCGAGCGCACTTCGGCCCCTGCCGGTCCCCTGCGCTTCGACGCCGACGCCCACCAGGGTTACGTCCACGGTTCCGCCGAGGTGGTGGGCCTGATGTGCCTACGCGTCTTCATGCGGGATGAAAACATCGACGACGGCGATGCCGCGGCCCTGGAGCACGGCGCCAGCCGCCTGGGAGCCGCTTTCCAGAACATCAACTTCCTCCGCGACCTCGCCGATGACACCACACGCCTGGGCCGCAGCTACCTGGGCACCTCGGAGCACCTGGTGGACCGGGACCGCATGGAATGGGTACGCACCATCCGGGCCCAACTGGCCGACGCCAACGCCGTCATCCCGCTCCTCCCGCGTGACGCCCGGGCAGCTGTCCGCAGCGCACTTTCGCTCTTCACAGCCCTGACAGACAAGATCGAGCAGACCACCGTGGACGAGCTCTACCGCTCACGGGTCCGTGTTCCGGATGCCGTGAAAGCCGGCCTCGCGGCCAGGGCAGTGGCCTCAACCTGGATGGAGTTGCACCGATGAAACGGACAGTCGTAATCGGCGGTGGCATCGCTGGGCTTGCCACCGCCGCACTGCTCGCCCACGAAGGACACGAGGTCCAACTCCTGGAGCAGCGGAGCGAAGTAGGCGGCCGGGCCGGCAGCCTCGAGCGCGTTGGCTTCCGCTTTGATACGGGCCCCTCCTGGTACCTCATGCCCGGCATTTTCGACCATTTCTTCGAGCTTTTGGGCACCAGCACCGCCGAACAGCTGGACCTGCGCACCCTGAGTCCCGCGTACCGGGTCTTCAGCGAACCGGACGACGACGGCCGGCCGGAGCCATTGACCGTCCCCTTGGGCAGCGAGCAGGTTTTGGAGACGTTCGAAAAATTGGAGCCCGGAAGCGCCAAGGAGCTGGCCACGTACCTGGCATCGGCAAGGCACACCACAGAGATGGCCGAGCGCTATTTCCTCTACAACCCCTTCACCAAGCTCCAGGCCCTGCTCCAGCCCGAGGTGCTCCGGAGCTTGCCCAAGCTGGCGCAGCTACTCCTGACTCCCCTGGACAAGTACGTGGCCCGGCGCTTCCAACATCCGGTCCTCCGGCAGGTCCTGGGCTACCCGGCGGTGTTCCTTGGTACCAGCCCCTCCGACGCTCCCGCGATGTACCACCTTATGAGCGCACTGGACCTTGGGGACGGTGTGCAATACCCCATGGGCGGATTCCGGGAGCTGGTGACCCGGCTTGAAGCCCTAGCCGTGGACGCCGGGGTCCGCATCCACACCGGAGCCGAAGCCCTCAAGATCACCACGCGCGAAACCACAAGGACCAAAAAGGTAGGTCGCTTTGACGGCGTAAAACTTCCAGCCGCCTTGACCGGCAAAGACAGCCGCGAGGTGACGGGCGTGACGTGGCGCGACGCCTCGGGCAACGAGCACTACATTGTGGCGGATCTGGTGGTCTCAGGTGCTGACCTGCATCACACCGAAACCAAGCTGCTGGGTGTACGGGACCGCAGCTACCCGGCCTCGTGGTGGCAGCGGCGTACCAGCGGGCCCGGCGCCGTCCTGGTGATGCTGGGAGTCAAAGGCAAACTCCCGGAGCTGCCCCACCATTCGTTGTTCTTCACCCGGGACTGGGAAGCGAACTTCGCTTCCATCTTCGGAGCAGAAACCAGCATCCCTGATCCTGCTTCCCTTTACGTCTGCAAACCCAGCGCCACGGATTCTGCCGTGGCTCCCGCGGACCATGAGAATCTCTTTGTCCTGGTCCCCGTCCCGGCTGATCCGTCACTGGGAGCCGGTGGCCCGGACGGAACCGGCGATGTCCTCATAGAGCGTGCCGCCGACGCCGCCATCGACCAGATCGCCGAGTGGGCCAACATTCCCGACCTTCGCGAGCGGATCGTGGTCCGACACACGACAGGACCGGCGGACTTCGCCCGCGATTACAACTCCTGGCGCGGCGGAATGCTCGGCCCAGCCCATACCCTGGGGCAGAGCGCCATGTTCCGGGCCCAGAACGCCTCCAAGCGGGTTCAGGGCCTCTACTATGCGGGAGCCACTACTGCCCCGGGCGTGGGCGTACCCATGTGCCTGATCAGTGCCGAGTTGGTGCTGAAAAGGATCCGCGGCGACCACAGCACCGGCCCAGTCACCGTGAGGCCCGTAGCCAGCAGGATTGGCTGATGGGTGTCCTTTACCTGGTCTCGTTGTTGCTTGGCATCACGTGCATGCTGCTGCTTGACCACAGATTCCGCCTGTTTTTCTGGCAGGACGCAAAAGCAGCGGCGATCGTGACCGCCGTCGGGCTGTTGTTTTTCCTTTGCTGGGACGCGGCCGGCATCGGGCTGGGGATCTTCCTCCGTGGGGAAGGGAACATCGCCACGGGCATCCTGCTCGCGCCGGAGCTGCCCATCGAGGAACCAGTGTTCCTGCTGTTCCTGACCCTGTGCACCATGGTCCTCTACACCGGCGCCCGGCGGTTCTTGTCCCGGGTGCCCGGGAAGCGTCGCGAGAGGGAGCGTGAGAACGCATGACCTATCTTTGGCTCGCACTCATCTTCGTGGCCATGGCAGCGGTAGCCGGGGTGGCTTTTGCCCGGCAGGGGTCCCGCACCCGTGAGTCCCGGCGGCATTGGCAAGCCGTCGGGGTTGCCTTCGCTGCCCTCGCTGTCCTGACCGCAGTGTTCGACTCAGTCATGATCGGCATGGAGCTCTTCCACTACGACACCTCCCACCTCCTGGGCCTCACCGTTGGCCTGGCACCCATCGAGGACTTCGCCTATCCGTTGGCCGGCGCAGTGGCGCTCCCCGGCCTGTGGATGTGGCTGACACGACGACACGAGCGCAACGGCGACGCGACGCTGGGAAAGTCGTCCCGGCTCAAGGGCCTCATCCCCCAGGCGCTGTTGGCCTCCCGTCCCGTCAGCTGGATCAACACCGCCTACCCGTTCGCTGCGGCCATGCTGCTGACCACCCGCGGGATCGACTGGGTCCTGGTGGTGGGAACGATCTACTTCCTGATCCCGTACAACCTGGCCATGTACGGGATCAACGACGTCTTCGACTACGAATCGGACCTGAAAAACCCACGCAAAGGCGGCATCGAAGGCGCCCTCCTCCAGCCAAGGCTCCACCGGCCCATGCTGTGGCTCGCCGCGATCACCAACATTCCGTTCCTGGTGGTACTGGCGCTCGCAGGAGGTCCGGCGTCGTGGCTGCCCTTGCTGGTGAGCGCGTTCGCGGTGGTGGCCTACTCCGCCGCAGGACTCCGCTTCAAGGAACGCCCGGTCTTGGACTCGATAACGTCCAGTACGCACTTCGTGAGTCCCGCCGTCGTCGGCCTTGCAATCGCCGGCGCCGACGTGACGCCCGGACTCGTCATCCTGCTGGCCGCATTCTTCCTCTGGGGAATGGCCGCCCATGCCTTCGGCGCCGTCCAGGACATCGAACCGGACCGGCAGGCCGGCATCGGCTCCATAGCGACAGTCATCGGTGCCCGCCGGACGGTGCGCCTCGCCGTCGTGCTGTGGCTGGTAGCCGGCCTGGCCATGCTGGCGACGCCGTGGCCCGGGCCGCTCGCGGCGATCATCGCCGTCCCGTACATCGTCAACTGCGCGCCGTACTGGAACGTGACGGACACGACGGCGGCACGCACCAACACGGCATGGCGGCGGTTCATCTGGCTCAACTACGGCTCAGGATTCCTCGTGACGCTCATCTTCATCCTGCACTGGAGCCTCACGTCATGAGCCGGCCGGCTCCTCGGGGTCCTCGTCGATGGTGTCCATCGCCTCGCGCATGTGCAATAGGAAGTCCACTACTACGCGGGACTCGTCGGGGCTCAGCGCAGATGCTGCGTCCAGCATCCTGCGGTGCATCCCGCCCAAGGTGTGGCGCACTTCCTGGTCCGACCCGGGCGTTGCCTTCAGGATCAGCGCGCGGCGATCCGTGGGGTGCGGCTCCCGCAGGATATGGCCCGACTCCACCAAACGGTCGATCAATGTGGTCATGGATGCCGACGTTATCCCGAGCTTGTCCCCAAGGTCCTTCGGCTTCATTACCTTGCCCGCAGCTTCAGCCTCAAACAGGTATCGCAGTGCCAGCAAGTCTTTCTCGCCCATCCCCATAGAGGAACGAGTCCGCCGGCGCATCGCTTGTTCGGAGGCCCGATAGTCCCTCAATGCGTTCAGGACATCGATGGCGATGGCCTTCTGACCAGGGTCTTTTCCGTACCAATAGCCCCTTGCGTGGCCTTCCGTGTCCATCCGATGTTCCTTCGATAAGCGTAAAGCTCGCTTCACTAGCAATCTGATACTAAGTCACGGACCCCGTGAATGCATGAAACCGCACATCCCGTACGGAAAGAGGCTCAGCACATAGCAACCGGAAGACCCGATTTCAGGCGGCAAATCACTGTGACGGCCAGCCTGGTTGTCTGCATCGTTGGTTCGATGATCGGCGTCGGCGTCTTTGGCGGGACGCCTATTGCGGAGGCATCCGGCGCCGCTGAAGGCCTTCGGTTTCTCCGGCTTCGGTCTGCGGCCCGAGGTGTGGTTGGTTGCCGTGCTGGCCGGGCGGTAGCGGGGTTTTCCACATAGGGCCGGTTGGGCCTTATGGCGCCTGTTGCCGGCTGGAAGAGTCGGGGCATGGAGCAGATGGTCATGAAGCAGATACACGTCGGGGAGGCGAAAGGAACTGCCGCGCCCTTGTCTGGCATAGCTGATTGCATCGTTGCCATCGGCTCGTTTCCCTTGAGCGCCGATACCGGGGAGCTGATAGCTCAACTTCGAGAGTTGGAGGCTTTAAAGTCTGCTATCTGTGGGTTGCAGGCCAGGGTTGCTGTTGCTTTTGATACGGCCCAGCGCGCCTGTGAGGCCGCGCTGGGTGTTCCCGTGGCGGAGCAGGGCCGGGGCGTTGGGGCTGAGGTGGCGTTGGCGCGGCGGGAGTCCCCGAACCGCGGAGCCCGGCTGTTCGGATTGGCCAAGGCGTTGGTGGCGGAGATGCCGCACACCATGGCTGCCCTGGAGTCGGGTCAGTTGAGTGAGTGGCGGGCCACGTTGCTGGCGCGCGAGACAGCGTGCCTTTCGGTGGAGGACCGTGCCGGCGTAGATGCCGAACTGGCAGCTGACACCGGGACGTTTGAGGGAGCCGGGGATAAGGTCATTGTCGCCGCCGCGAGGGCTGCCGCGTACCGTAGGGATCCGCGGACAGTCGCCCAACGCGCGGGCCGGGCCGTTGCCGACCGGACGGTGAGCCTGCGGCCTGCCCCCGACACCATGACCGTCCTGACCGCGCTGCTTCCGGTGGCCCAAGGCGTGGCGGTTTTTGCGGCCTTGTCCAAGGCTGCGGACACGGCCCGGGCGCGGCCCGGTGCCGTGGAACGTTCCCGTGGCCAGGTCATGGCCGACACCCTGGTTGAACGCCTCACGGGCAAGCCCGGCGGGATCAACGGGGTTGAGATTCAGCTCGTCATGACCGACCGTACGCTGTTCCAGGGCGACAGTGAACCGGCCCGGCTCCAGGGCTATGGCATCGTCCCGGCCCAGTGGGCAAGGGAACTGACGAACCCCGTCCAGGCCACCTCAGGAGGAGAAAAGCCCGCCGTGGACTCTGAGTACAGTCTGTGGCTGCGCCGGCTCTACACCGCCCCGGCCACGGGGGACCTGATCAGCACCGACTCCAAAGCCAGACTCTTCCCACCGAGGCTCAGACGCTTCATCGAAACCCGCGACCACACCTGCCGGACCCCTTACTGCGACGCGCCCATCCGCCACACCGATCACATCATCCCTTGGCACCAGGGCGGGCCCACCACCCTGGAAAACGGCGCCGGGCTTTGCGAAGCCTGCAACCACAGCAAAGAAAACCCCGGCTGGACCACCACTCCCGGCCAACCCACCACCGGAACCCGCCACACCCTCACACTCCAAACCCCCACCGGGCACGACTACCAATCCACAGCCCCACCCCTACCGGGATATGCACGAACTCCGGGTTTCGACGGCGAAGGGCTTCCATTTCCGGCTGCGGCGATCTAGACACGCCCAGTCTCCGCCACAGCTCCAAGGCAGGGACGGCTCAAACCGAACGCCGCCGTCTCGCGCGCGCCAAAGTATCTCCTGTAGACGATTCGGCGCCTGACAGGTAGGACCGACCGCTACGGCGCGCAGGCGTCCTTGAGTGCCTTAACGGATTCGGCCGGCACGTCGTCTCCTGCCTCCGCGATCTGGTTCAACGGCGTCGTAATCTCCGCAGGGACACCGGCAGAACTGGCGGCCGAGACCAGTCCGGCGAGCAGTTGCTTGTCTTGAACGCTGACCACGCCGTCCTGGACCGCAGCGCAAACCTGCTTGGTTACTTCGTCGGCGGCGGCAGTGGCCACCTTTGAGGCGGCATCACTGGCTGCGTTCGTAGCCGCTTCCTCCACCGCTCCACATCCAACGAGCAGCAGCAGCAGAGGAACGGCAGTAAGGGCAGCGAGGCGACGGGTCATGAGTCAAGACTAGCAATCCGGCAGTGAGCAGCCGTTGCCCACAACGGGCTGCTTGCCTCCAATTAGCTCATTTACCGGACCTTCGGTCATCCGGGAGTCAGCTGCCCGCCGTAATGATTGACATGACATAACTCACATTCAGTAAGCTACATTTAAGTCAGGCAGCCGGCTACCTTCGCTTCGAACAGGGAGGTCCTGATGGCCCCCAATCCCCTCAAAGCCAACATTCTGCAAACCCACGGTGCAGCGGCTTCCGCGGCTTCTATGGCTCGACGAAGAGCAGCAGCAACCCCGCACGGAACCCACAGCGCAGCCAACAAACCCGACGCCCTGCTGGGGGCGATAGCGGTCAGGCAACTGTTTCACCGCTGGCCTTTGGTGCCTTCCCGCGAACTCGAGCGGATCCGTCACGTGCTCCTCCATTGCGACCAGCTGGGCTCCCCTGACACCCACCACCTGTCCGAGCCGGCCCAAGCGCTCCTGGAACTGATCAACAGCGAATTGGACCGGCGTCGAACCAAGGAAGACCGCATGCCTACGCCGGGCAAGGATGCGCCGGCGACGGACGCCTCCCGCCAGGGGGCCGCGTAGCCCCTGGCGGCTACCGAATGATCGGAAGTCCCGCCGTCGGGAAGACGCTGGGGAAGATCGACGGCGGCGGAACCGGAACATCGTCCAGCGACACCGTAACGGTCTCGGCACCGACGGTGACGTCATGGTCCCGCACCTTCACCTGCAGCGGCTGGTCAGTGTAACCGGGACCGTCCACAAGGGTAAGCGCGATGGACCCCTGTGCCAGGTCCACGGCGAGCAAGCGCCCCTGGACCTTGAGCCTGAAGGACAGCCCTTCCCACTCAGCGGGCAGTCGAGGATCAAAGCGCAGCACCTCGCCCTGGTCCCGCATGCCGGCGAAACCGCAGACCAGGGAGCTCCAGATACCGCCGGTGGAAGCAATGTGGACGCCATCTATGGTGTTGCCGTGCGAGTTGTCGAGGTCAATGAACAATGCCTCGGTGAAGTGCTTCAGTGCGACGTCGCCGTACCCAACTTCGGCTGCCATGATTCCCTGGACGCACGCGGAAAGAGTGGAGTCGCCGGTGGTGATGGGATCGTAGAAGTCGAACGCGCGCTGCTTCTCCTCGGAGCTGAAATCCTGCCACTGAAGGAACATGGCCAGCACCGTGTCGGCCTGCTTGAGGACCTGGTGCCGGTAGATCACCAACGGGTGGAAGTTCAACAACAGCGGGTACTTCGACTTTGGCGTGTTCCAGTCCCAGGGCTCCAACGTCATGAAGTCGTTGTCCTGGCTGAACACCTGAAGATGCGGATCGTAGGGCAGCGACATCCTTTCGGCGGCCTGCCTCCAGACCATGCGCTCGGTTTCGGCGATGCCCTCATGCTCCAGTGCGGCCGCGGCCCGGAGGTTAAAGCGCGCCATGACGTTGGTGTAGAGGTTGTCGTTGACCACCGCCGTGTACTCGTCCGGCCCGGTGACGCCATGGATGTGGAACATGCCGTCCTTGCCGAAGAAGCCCAGCGAAGCCCACATGCGCGCCGTCTCGATTAAAAGGTCTGCACCCAGCTCCGCGCTGAACGTCTCATCGCCGCTTGCCCACTGGTAGCGGTTGGCAGCAAAGGCGATGGCCGCTGCGATGTGGAACTGGGCCGTTCCCGCCGCGTAGTAGGCGCTGGCTTCCAGGCCGTTGATGGTGCGCCACGGGAACAGGGCACCGTCCACGCTCAGCTCCTTGGCGCGGACGCGGGCATCCGGCAGCATCGCATGCCGTGATTCGAGGACCTTCCTGGCACCGCACGGGTTGGTGTATGTCAGGTAAGGCAGGAGGTAGACCTCCTGGTCCCAGAAATAGTGGCCTTCGTAGCCGGAACCACTAACCCCCTTGGCCGGGATACCAGCCACGCCGGCACGGGCAGTAGCCTGCGCCAACTGGAACAAGCCCCAACGCACGGCTTGCTGCATCTCCGGCTGGCCGCCGATGGAGACATCCGCCGTGGTCCAGTATTCGTCGTAGTGCGCTTTGCTCTGGGCAAGGACCTCGGAGAACGGCACGAGGTTGGCTTCGGCGTCCGCCGCCAGGCTCTCGCCTCGGTCTTCCGCGTCAGAAGAGCCGGCCACAACGTAACTGACCGACTTCTCGAGACGGAAAGTGTCGCCGTCGTGGATGGCCAAAACGTAACGGACGGATGATTCGTCCTCCGCCACCAGCGTTTCGAAGGGCTGGCCCTCCGCGGAAATCCAGTGGTCCACAGCCATGGCTACGCGCTGGCGGGACTCGGAGGTCTCCCAGGCAAGGCGCAGCGAACCATCGGCGCCGTGCAGGTGCAGTGGCAGCAGTACACGGCCTGCGTGCCGGCCCGAGCGTCGGGGATCGTGGACCGAATGGTCCTCAACAGGCTGGTCCTGACGGTTCACGACGCCGGAGGTGATGTCTGCGGACACGTCACGGTCCGCGGACAGTGACAGTTCCAGGCCAAGACATCCACGGGAATCGAACCCGACGGCGCGGCGCTCCAAGGTGGTGACCGTAGCGCCGGACCGGCAGGACCACACAATGCGCTCCTCATACACGCCTGTGGAGAAGTCCACGCTGCGCTGGTAGTCCAGAACCGTGGACTCGGCCAGGCTCAGGGCTTCACCGTCGATGGAAACCGTGAAGTTGTTGGCATCCGGAACGTACACAATCCGCTGCCCCGTCCGGGCAAAGCCGTACGCATTCTCGGCGTGCTTGATGTCCCAGATCTCATGGAAACCATTGATGAACGTGCCGGGAAGTTCCCCGTCTCCGGCCGTGGAATGCGAACCACGGATGCCAAGATGGCCGTTGCCAAGCGCAAACAGCGTTTCCAAAGTTCCCTCGTCACCGGGAACGTGAATGTTTTCCACAAGCTTCCAGGGCTCGCAGGGGAAACGCAGCCGATCGGAGCTGATGAGTGCCATGGGCAGTTGAAATCCTTCGAAAAAGTAGGGTCAGAGAAGTTCGTAAAGGTCATCGACCACGAGCGTGGCGCCTGCGTCCAGCAGAGTTTGCCGTCCTGCACCACGGTCCACGCCGATCACGGCATGAAACGGAGCTCCCGCGCCGGCCTGCACCCCGGACACAGCATCTTCCACCACGATGCATTCCTCCACAGGCAGCCCCAGGAGACCTGCTGCGTACACATACGTTGCCGGGTCCGGTTTGCCGGGAAGTCCGACGGCGGCGGCCACCTGGCCGTCGACGACCACCTCGAAGTGGTGGTCAAGTCCCGCAGCCTTCAACACAGCCGGAGCATTCCGCGAGGAGGAAACCACGGCCACTTTGAGTCCCCGTTCCAGGGCCGCGTTGATGAATTTGACGGATCCCTCGTACGGCTCGACGCCACGGGTGTCCACGATCTCGTTGAAGATGGCGTTCTTGCGGTTGCCCAAGCCTTGGACTGTCTCGTTCGTGGGCGCGTCGTCGGTTGGACCTTCGGGCAGGGTAATGCCGCGGGAGGCCAGGAAGTCCCGGACACCATCGAAGCGCGGTTTGCCGTCGATGTGGTCGAAGTAGTCGCTTTCCTGGTAGCCCTCCTTGTGTCCGATTCCATCCAGGTAACCGTCGAACAGTTCCTGCCAGGCATGCTCGTGCACCACTGCAGTGGGCGTCAGCACGCCGTCGAGGTCGAACAAAAGGGCTGAGGCGCCTGTCCAGGCATTACGAAGATCAGTCATGTGCATGGTTCCGTTCAGCGCTTGTGGCGCGTGGTTTTGCGTTCGATGAGCTTGGTGTCGAGCAAGTGGTGGGAGGGTTGATGGGGGGTTTCGTTATTCAGGAGTCGTTCACACAGCAGGTTCGCTGCGAAGGCGCCTTGGTCAGCCACCGGTTGCGCCACGGTGCTGAGGCCGAGGAACCCGCTCATGGGGTGGTCGTCAATACCGATCACGGACACATTCTTCGGCACGGACAAACCGTATTCGCGGAGCGCGGTCATGGCGCCGAATGCAGCTTCGTCGCAATGGGCGAACACCGCGGTGGGTCGCGCGCCTCGGGTGATGAGCTCAGCCATCGCGCGTCGCCCGTCGTCGATGCTGGGATCACAGGAGACCACAAGGTCCGGATGGACGGTGAGGTGGTGTTCATCCAGCGCGCGCCGGAAGCCGCGGAATCTGGGGACGTCGGTCAGAACGGGTTCAGCACTCGAGAGAACCGCCAGATCCCAATGGCCCAGGTCCAGCAGGTGTTGGGTTGCCTGCCAGGCCGCATGTTCGTCATCGATACCTACATTGTCCCACGGAACATTTCGCAAGCCTACGCTGGCTACCGCAAGTCCGCAGGCTTCCAACGCTTCCATCTCTTCGGGGGTGGCGTCAATATTGAGCAACAGCAGCCCATCCACCCTTTGGGCAAGGTTTTCAAGGTTCCCGAAAAACTGCCTGCGGACACTGGCTTTGTTCCGGAGGCTGATCAGGACAGTGTCGTAGCCGCTGTCACCCAAAACTTCCTCCGCGGCCTCCACGGATTGTGCGAAGAACCACGACGTGGCGGTGGGGGCGACGATGGCTACGGACCCTGTACTTCCACCGGCCAATCTGGAGGCAGCGGCTGAGGCTTTGTAACCGAGCTTGCTTGCGGCTTCGGCCACCCTCGCCTGGGCCTTATCGGAAACGTTGGGGAGCTTCCTGAGCGCACGCGACACCGTGCAAATAGACAATCCCGAGAGGACGGCTACGTCCTGGATGGTCGCCCTGTCAGTCCTAACCATGCAACACGGCCTCAACCCTTTCCATTCCCGCCTGACGCCTTGGCGCATGTCCCGGAGCGGGACAACAGCCAAAAGTGTAAGCGCTTACAATTTTGTCATTCAATAGAGTGCGGTTGAATGCGAGAATGTGACGCGAATCTCACCACGGGTTTGATCGCGGGGCGGGAATGCCTTCTAATCCTCGGCTAACCGAGCACGTAGAACTTGAGGAACGCACTGACATCGACCAGTTCGGCCGGCTCGATCCTGTGTCCCATCCCGGGGTAGGTCCGCGCCGTCAGTGCCGTGTTGGCGTTCAACCATTCCTCTGTGTAGGCGATTGCGTCCTCGTTGATGACGGGATCCGCTTTGTCCCTACCCCAGAAGAAGGGCGGCGGGGTGTCGAACGATTCACTCAGCGACAGGAGGTCGTTGTCCAGGACGAACCCGGACAGTCCCACAGTCGCTTTGAAGGACTCCGGCCGTAAACGCAGAAGGGTGCTGGCCATGGCCATGCCCTGCGAATACCCCAGCAAGCTGACGCTGCTGTGGTTGTCCTTCACTGAGTTGATCCAGTTGAACACTGCATTGGTCGAAGCGATCACATCCGCGAAGTCGTTGGTGAGGAAGTAGTCCAACAGGAACCAGCCATAGTCATCACCAATGACCTTGGGTCCACGCAGCGCCGCACACGAGAACTCCGCGGGCAGGTGATCAAACAGCTTGACCATGCGCTGCTCACTGGTGCCGTATCCGTGAAGCATCACCAGCAGAGGGGTGCCTTTGCGCTGGTTTTCGGGCTTTGACCAGACCACTGAATCCATGGGCACGAGCCTAGTAGACTGACGCCATGACTCCGCAGGAATTGGCCAACCTGGCCCATCTGCGGCGCGCCCGCGATTTCATAGACCGCGAGTACGCGCGTCCCTTGGATGTGCCCACCTTGGCCGCCGGCGCCCTCATGTCCCCGGCGCATTTCTCCCGCCAGTTCAAGGCCGCCTATGGGGAATCACCCTACAACTACCTGATGACGCGGCGGATCGAGCGGGCCATGGCCCTCCTGCGCGCAGGAACCAGCGTGACCGACGCCTGCATGGAGGTCGGCTGTACGTCCCTGGGTTCCTTCAGCAGCCGCTTCACCGAAATCGTGGGAATCACACCCAGCGAGTACCGATCCCGCGAGCACCAGGCGGTCAAGGCCATGCCGAACTGCATCGCCAAACAGCACACGCGCCCGGACAGAAAAGGCAGCAACAACCTGAGCAGGATCGAAGAAGCGCCCACGTCACAGCTGCAATAGCGTGTGGTTCATGAACATTTCATTGAAGTACGCACACGTTACCGTCAACGACGTCGATGAGTCGCTCGCCTTCTATCGCGACGCCCTTGGCCTGGAGGTCCGCAACGACGTCGGCTCCGACGGCCAGCGCTGGGTGACCCTGGGCAGCGACGCCCAGCCGGACCTCGAACTCGTTCTCTCCCCGCCGCATGCAGGCCGCTCCCAGGCCGACGGCGACGCCATCCAGGAACTCCTCACCAAGGGCGTCATGCCCATGCTCGTCTTCAGCACGGACGACCTCGACGCCACTTTCGAGAAGCTCCGCGCATCCGGCGCCGAGGTCCTCCAGGAGCCCATCGACCAGCCATGGGGACCGCGCGACTGCGCGTTCCGCGACCCCTCCGGCAACATGATCCGCATCAATCAGGGCTGACTGCCCCGGCCCCGGACATAAGGTTCGACGACGGCGCCGCACCGGTACGCCGTCGTCGAACCTCTCGATGTCAGAAGGTCAGCAAGCCGGCGTCGGAAAGTTCACCGTCCTGGTGCGTGGACGCGATGGCTGCGGTCACGACGTCGGAGAGGCGCTTGCGGCGCGCATAGGCCTGGCGCTGCAGCCGCTCGCCGGAACCGCGGCGGAGAATGTTGGCCACTCCCGCCCGGGCGACAGTCAGGTCTCCGGTCCTGGTCAAGGCCGTCCTGATGTGGCGCAACAAGGCGCCGGCAACCTCCGGGGCGGCGACAGGGGTCTGCTCCAGCGGGTGCAGGAGTTCGCGGTTGATGCCGAAACGGCTGGCTTTCCAGTTGGCCATGCGGATCACGTGGGTCATGGCGTTCGACGGCGGTTCGCCGCGCCGCCATTCAGCCGCCGAAGTCTCCACCAGCGCTCGCGCGATGACGGCCAGGGTGAGTGCATCCTCGGCGTAAAGGCACACGTCCGCGATCCTGAGTTCAACGGTGGGATGGCCCCGGGACAAGCGGGCATCGAAATAGATCATTCCCTCATCCATGGGCACACCGGTGCCCAGCAGCGCATTCAACACGTTCCGGTATCCGTCGGCGGAGCCGAAGACGTCCATCGGACCTGCCGTGGGCCAGCGGTTCCAGATCTGCGTGCGGTAGCTCGCAAAGCCGGTGTCTGCACCCATCCAGAAGGGCGAATTGGCGCTCAATGCCAGCAGGACGGGCAGCCAGTGACGCATTCTGTCCAGGACCGCGACACCTTCCTCAGGCGACTCAATGGATACATGGACGTGGAAGCCGCAGGTGAGCTGTTCGCGTGAAATCAGGCCGAATTCCGCGCCCATGGCCGTGTAGCGCTGATTTCCCGCAGTGGGTGTCGCGTGAAAAACCGGCGGGGTGGCCAGGGCCGCCACCCTGGCACCCAGCGTCCTTGCTGCCTTGTCGGACAAGGATCGGCCGGCACGGATCTCAGCCCTGAGTTCGGCCGCCGTGCGGCACGGGCGGGAGTTGACTTCGATTTGCTCCTGCTTGAATTCGGACTTCAGCGAGGCGGCCTCGTCCATGGCATCCACGCCCTGACCAGCCACATCCAGGATGTCGGCCGCGAGGGCCAACGGTGTGCCGTCCGAAGGATCGGCGATCAGCAGTTCCTCTTCCACTCCAAACGTACGCACAGCCACCCCTCCCACCATGGACTATTCAGAAGCGGCGGCTATCCAACGTGGCGTGGAACCTCCATTTGGAAACCGCAGCGGCAGTGCAGCACCTGGGTCTGCAGGTACACCTCAAGGAGGTTCGGGCTTTCCGGGTCTTCGGTGCTCCGGGGAGCCTCGATCACCCGTTCCGCGGGCCGGCCAAGTGTCATCGGATCGCCGCAATGGGTGCAGCTGAACCACAGGCCTGCCGCGGCGGTGGAAAGGAATTCCTGTTGGATTTCCGGAACCAGCGTCGCCAGGCGGACGGGGTGGGCGTAGAACGTATCGCATTCACTGCAGGTGTAGCTGACGTCGACTACTTCCGATTGGTGTGGTTCTGCTTCCACCACCGTCTCCACGAAAATGTAGGAATCTGTTGCACATACCGTGCACCAAGGCCGCGCTTCCGTCACAGCGGGCGCAGTAGTGGACTCTTGGGAAGGTTTAGGGACAGGAAGGGATCCAAGCGTCATTGCTGTTCTCCTTTGCTACAACCAGGAGCGGACATGCGTTGAAGCTGCGGGCCGGTCGATAGTGACCGCGGCCGGAGTGCAGTTTTTGGGCCATCCGGGATGGCACCACGTCATGAGGCTCCAAAGGCTATCTGCTTAACCCACCTAAAATGTAGTTCACCAGTGGCGTGGGTCACAAGTCACAGGATGGCCACGGGCCCGCGGCCACCGCCCGGTCAGGGCTCAAAATGCGCGACGGGCGATTCCTTTGCCACGTTCTTGACCAGCCCCTCGGCAACGTCACGCAGCTTCTGGTTCCGGGTACTGGAAGCCTTCTTGAGGATCTGGAACGCTTCGTCCTGGGTGCAGCGGTTTTGCCCCATGATGATGCCGCAGGCAAGGTCGATGACGGTCCGCGACTGCATCGCGTCCTTGAGATCGTCCGCGTGCTGCTGCTTCACGCCGATCCTGACTGCCAGGCGAAGCGAGCGTTCCGCCTGGCTGGCGTAGAGTTCGCAGTCCTTGATGGTGGATTCGCTGAAGGCTCCGGCCTGCGGAGCAAAGAAGTTCAGGGCGGCCGTGGCACCTTCATCCAGCTCCAGGGGAACGCAGAGGGCTGAAAGATGACCGCGGTCCGCGATGACTTTGCAGTATTCCGGCCAACGCTCCTCTGCGGCGGTATCAGGCACATGCACGGTGGTGTGCGACCGCATTGCCTCCAAGCAGGGACCATCCCCGTAAGCCTGCTGGACTTCGTCGATCAGCCTGGCTTCATGAGTACTGCCTGCCACCGTGGCCGTTCGCCTTCGCCGGCTCAAGGTGATGCCGCAATGCACGTTCATGCCGACAGCCGCAGACACCGCCGCAGCCGAAAATACAGCGAGGTCTCCGAGGAATCCACCGACATCCTCGCTGTCAATTACAAGGTCCTGAAGCCGTTCAGGTACCGAAACATCGTCGGGCGCCGATGCGGCATCAGGCAGCGCCAATTCAACGTTCATTTCGTCCATGCCTTAGTTTACGATCGGGGGGAAGCTCCCCGTCACCCCTTCAGGGAATGACACCAGAATCCTTGCATATGCCGTGCACCTATGTGCACAATCTAGCTACGGTCCCGCATTCCCAGGACAGGCTTTACAGCTCATGCAGACGGGCGACCCGCATTTTTTGATGCCGAGGTACAGACCCATGCCGGCCCAGCCAGCGTCCAGAGTTCCGGACGAAGCTCACCAACCGCCTGACGAGCCCCTGTGGTGCACCCGGTGCAATACGGACAAGCATCTCCTGGTGAATTCGATCCAATCCCACTATCCACCGGCGCCCAACATGGTGGATGTGGCGTATGAATGCCATGCCTGCAGGTACTCCTACCAGCAGATCGCCTCGGTGCAACGAGTGGCTGCGGTACTCAACCGGCCCGGCATCACCCAAGGCGTACTTCAGTTCGGCGGTCAGTACCTTCACTGCGGCGAACCCATGAAGACCAGAAGTTGCGAACTTCGGAGGATACAGACGCCTTTGGTGTTGAAGCCAGGGGGCCAGCTGCGTATGTACGAGGTTCTCATCAACACACGCATCCTTGGATGCCATTGCGGCTTCCGGATGGAAATTCCTGATTGACCGCAACGAAGCGGCCACGGAAAAGCAGCAGTAATTCTGGAGCTACCGAAAGGGATAGCATGCACGCCGAATCACACAAGAGGGAGTCATCGAGCAAGGCGCGGGGCCTTGGCCAGCATGGACAGTCCGGTCGGCACAAGCTGCCCGATCCGCCGGATCCGGACAACCTGCCCATCGACTACAGGAGCTCCGGATGGGACTCCAGCCGGTACCCTTCCAGCGCCCCGGAAAGCCTTCGGCCAGCGCACTTGCCCCGGAGGACGAGCGCTTGATGGAGAGCGGCTTTCCAGACCCGGCTCAACCAGCCCCACCCCGGGAGCCTGGACCGACGCCCGAGCCCGTTCCTTTGCCCGAACCTGGCCCACCGCCGGTTCCGGAGCCCACCCCTGACCCGGAGGTCCCACCGCCCGCCGGGCCCGGGAACCCGGGACCAGGTAATAGCCCGTCCACCTAGGAAAGGTTCGCACCCACAGACCGGATCCCGGCAGAAATCCCCCAGTCAGGATCCGATACGAGGGCATGTCGCGCTACAGGGAGCGCGACATGCCCTTTTTTCGTGCCCGAAAGCAACCCCATGAGCCAAGCCCGATCTGTGTTTATGTTGGTTTCTATTGACTTACCAACACAAACAAAGATAGAGTCAATCAATTCCACATCGTTGTGACAGCAATCACGCAAGTGGCTGCATCGAAAATCCGGCTTTACCGCAATGGAGGGTAAGTGTTCGCCGAAGAACGCCAACAACTGATCTCCGCACTCGTCGCAGAGCGCGGACGGGTGAGCGTCACCGACCTCGCCGATCGTTTCAGCATCACCACTGAGACCATCCGCCGCGATCTCGCAGCCCTTGAAGTTTCCGGAAACCTCCGCAGGGTCCATGGCGGGGCCGTCCCCTCGGACCGCCTCAGCACCCGCGAGGAAAGCATCCTCGAGCGTGCGGTGCAGCGCCAGGACGAAAAACTCCGCATCGCCAACGCCGCCCTCGCCCTGATTCCTGAACCCACCACCGGCAGCATCCTTCTGGACGCGGGCTCCACCACCGAGACCCTCGCCGACCTGCTCGCCCAGCGGACCCTTCCCGCCAACAGCAATGAAGAACTGGTGGTCATCACCCACGCCATCCCCATCGCCGGCAAGCTCTCCTCAACGCAGGGCGTCGCGCTCCAGATCCTCGGCGGTCGTGTCCGCGGACTGACGCAGGCCGCCGTCGGGCAGTCCACAGTCGAAGCCGCCTACCGGCTCAGGCCGGACATCGCTTTCGTGGGCACCAACGGGATCCACGCCGTCTTCGGGCTTAGTACGCCCGACCCAGAGGAAGCCGCCGTGAAAGCGGCCTTCGTCAAGTCCGCCCGCCGCGTTGTGGCTCTGGCGGACTCGTCCAAGCTGGATGCCGAAACCCTGGTCCAGTTCGCCACCTTGAAGGATGTTGACACCTTGATTACTGACCAGCAGCCCTCGGCTGAACTCTCGGCGGCTTTGGCCGACGCCGGCGTAGACGTGGTGGTCGCATGATCGTCACCCTCACGGCCAACCCCAGCCTGGATCGCACCGTCGAACTTCCCGGCGCCCTGGCCCGCGGTGAGGTACAGCGCGCCGTCGCCGTCCACCAGGAATCCGGCGGAAAGGGTGTCAACGTTTCGCGGGCCCTCGTGGCCTCCGGCCTCGAAACGCTGGCAGTCCTTCCGGGAGCAGATGCCGACCCCGTCCTTTCCGGACTGCACGACGGCGGCGTTCCGTTTGCGGCCCTTCCCATCGGTCAGGCGCTGCGCAGCAATGTCACGCTCACCGAACCGGACGGCGTCACCACCAAGATCAACGAACCCGGCCCGGAGCTGAGCGGTGAACAGCAGGAGGCCCTGATCGGGCTTTTGCTGGAACGCTCCCGTGGCGCCAGCTGGGTGGTTCTCGCAGGCTCACTCCCACCAGGAGTCCCTGCGGACTTCTATGCCACAATCGCACGCCGACTCAGGTCGGCCGCGGATGGAACGGCCGCTCCAGGCATCGCCATCGACTCTTCCGGGGCCCCGCTTGCTGCGGCCTTGGAGGGCGATTCCCTGGGAAAGCCGGACCTCCTCAAGCCGAACGCGGAAGAGCTCGCAGAGCTTGCCGCCGCCGCCGGTTTCACGGACGTCTCCACAGCTGAGCAACTGGAAGCAGACCCGGCCAAAGCCGCCGAAGCTGCTGCCGCCGTCGTCGCCAGCGGTGTAGGTGCCGTTCTCGCAACACTGGGGTCCAAGGGCGCAGTCCTGGTGACCGCAGACGGAGCGTGGCTTGCCACGCATCCGCCAATAAAGGCAGTCAGCACGGTAGGCGCCGGGGATTCATCCCTGGCCGGCTACCTGCTGGCCGCAACCCAGGGCGGCTCCGCTCAGGACTGCCTCCGTCAAGCCGTGGCACATGGTGCCGCTGCCGCTTCGCTGCCGGGCTCCACTGTCCCGGCAGTCCACCAGACAACCCCCGACGCCGTAACCATCACGGCCCTCCGGAAGGACTAACAGTGACCCAGCTGATCACACCCCAATTGGTCACCCTCGACCAGAACCTGGGCGACTCCCCTGCCGACGTCATCCGCGTCCTGGCCGGCAAGGTTGCCGCTGCTGGCCGTGCCACCGAGGTCGAAGGCCTGTTCGCCGACGCCTTCGCCCGCGAGCAGAAGACCGCCACCGGCGTCCCCGGCGGCATCGCCATCCCGCACTGCCGCTCAGCGGCCGTCACCGAACCCGCCCTCGCCATGGCGCGCTTGTCCCACAAGGTGGATTTCGGTGCCAAGGACGGCCCGGCGGACCTGATCTTCTTCATCGCGGCCCCGGACGGCGCCGACCAGGAACACCTGAAGCTGCTCTCCAAGCTGGCCCGTTCCCTCATCAAAAAGGACTTCACGGCAGCGCTGCGCGCGGCATCCTCCGAGCAGGAGATCGTGGAGTTGGTTGACGGCGCTTTGGCGGACAAGCCCGCTGCGCACGCGGCACCTGCCCCTGAAGCGGCACCCGCAGCGAGCACGACGGCGGCTGCCGCACCCAAGCGCATCGTGGCAGTGACCGCTTGCCCCACCGGCATCGCCCACACCTATATGGCAGCCGACTCCTTGGTTGCCGCAGCACAGGAGATGGGTGTTGACCTTCAGGTCGAGACGCAGGGCTCCTCCGGCGCAAAGCCGCTGGATCCGGCCGTGATTGCTGCGGCTGACGCGGTAATTTTCGCCGTCGACGTCGACGTCCGCGGCAAGGAGCGCTTCGCCGGCAAGCCGGTGATCAACGCGCCGGTCAAGCGTGGCATCGACGAGCCCACCAAGATGGTCCAGGAAGCACTCGCGGCCGCCGAGGACCCGCATGCACGCCGCGTCCCGCACTTCGGTGCCGAGGAGCAGGCAGAGCGTGCCGAAGAGGAAAAGGGTGAGCACATCGGCCAGAAGCTGAAGCGCGCCCTCCTTACCGGTGTCAGCTACATGATTCCGTTCGTGGCCGGTGGTGGTCTGTTGATTGCCCTTGGCTTCATGATGGGCAGCTACGAGATAACGTCGGTTGCAGACAAGATGCTGGCCCAGAACAACCTGTTCAACCTGCCTACCGAATATCCCGCACTTGCCTGGGGCCCGTTGGGCGCCTATCTGGGTGCCGTGCTGTTCAAGATCGGCGCACTGTCCCTCGGCTTCCTCGTTCCGGCGCTGGCGGGCTACATCGCCTACGCCATCGCCGACCGGCCGGGCATCGCTCCCGGCTTCGTCGCCGGTGCAGTGTCCGGTTTCATGGGCGCAGGCTTCCTGGGCGGCATTGTGGGCGGCCTTCTGGCCGGTTACATCGCCTACCAGATCGGCAAGCTCGATGTTCCGCGCTGGCTCCGTGGCCTCATGCCCGTGGTGATCATTCCGCTTCTTGCTTCCCTGGTTGCGTCCGGGCTCATGTTCTTGGTCCTTGGCGCTCCGATCGTTGCCCTCAGCAACGCCCTGACGACTGGACTAAACGGCTTGACCGGCGCAGGCGCCATCATCCTCGGCGTAATCCTGGGCCTCATGATGTGCTTCGACCTGGGCGGTCCGGTCAACAAGGTTGCCTACTCCTTCGCAGTCGCCGGACTCGGAACGGCTTCCATCACCAACCAGGCTCCCTGGCAGATCATGGCGGCAGTGATGGCGGCAGGCATGGTTCCGCCGCTGGCCATGGCCCTGGCAACCGTTCTGGACAAGAAGCTCTTCTCCCTCGCTGAGCGCGAGAACGGCAAGGCAGCGTGGCTCCTTGGGGCCTCATTCATCTCCGAAGGCGCCATCCCCTTCGCGGCAGCCGACCCGCTGCGCGTCATTCCTGCCAGCATGGTGGGCGGCGCGGTAACGGGCGCCCTGTCCATGGCTTTCGCGGTGACTTCCAAGGCACCGCACGGCGGCATCTTCGTCTTCTTCGCAATCGACAACTTCCTGCTGTTCTTCCTTTCGATCGCCGTCGGCGTGGTCATCACCGCGCTTCTGGTAGTCGCCCTCAAGCGTTGGGCAGTGAAGAAGCCTGTCGAAGCAGAAGCCACCCCGGCAACCGTCAGCGTCTAGACTTCCCACGAAGCCACCCACCACCACCAAAGGAGCACCAATGCCAGAACGTACAGCCACCATCGCAAGCCGTGTCGGCCTCCACGCCCGCCCGGCAGCCATCTTCGCCGAAGCCGCGGGAGACCTGGATATCGACGTCACCATCGCCCGTCAGGGAGAGCCGGCCGACGACGCCATGGACGCCGCAAGCATCCTGTCCCTCATGAGCCTGGGTGCTTCCCACGGTGACGTGGTGGTGCTTCGCGCAGAAGGCGACGGTGCGGACGAAGCACTGGACACCCTAGTGAAGATCCTCGAAACGGACCACGACGCCGAGTAGGGACACTCAAACTCCTCAGCGACACGAAAAGAGCCTGGCGACACCCGGATATGGGTGTCGCCAGGCTCTCTCTGTCTTGCTAGGGGCCGGCGAGTTCGTCGAGATGGCGGGTGAGCATGCTGAGCATCGGACCCGCCTCGGGCAGTTCGCCGCTCCACAGACCGTGCATCGCGATTCCATCTAGGAGCGCACGCAGCCGCTGTGCTTCATACTCGGGATCGCGCCCGTGATGGAATTGGCCCACTTCGCTCAGGATCTGCAGAGCCGCGGTGCACGCGCGGTCGACGGCGGTACTGAGCCTGATCGCGGCAGGACGCAGTGCACTATCCGTCAGCGAAAGGACGCCGAGCTGGACTTGCGCAACCAGTTCGAGGCGCCGCTCCTGGTCCAGAGGGAGCAACTGCAGCAGCAACCCATCCACCAGCGCTCGGCCGGTGAGCTCCAGAGCAACAACCCTGGCGGTGACCCGGTCCTCAATGAGTTGCAGGCAGTATTCCCGAAGGGCATGCTGGGTGGGAAATGCCCGGCGCAACGAAGCTGCGGCTATGCCTGCTTCCGCTGCCACCCCGCGTACTGACAGGCCGGTCAGGCCATCGCGCTCAAGAACACGTAAAGAAGCCTCTGCTATTGCTGCGTTCCGTGCCTCTGCGTCGATTCTTCGGGGCATCGGTTCAGCGCGAACCCGTAGCAGCCGGCGAAGGGAGCGGGGCCTTCTTCGGCCAAATCGAGTAGCTCACAGCCCAGAGGAAGTCGATGACGAAAATGATTCCCAGGATTCGGAAGAAATCCGAGAGGGCTGCAGTTCGTTCGGCGTCGTTGACGAGGAAGATAATCGCTCCCAGTGTCGCCGCAGCGATGACAACCGCCAACGCAGTAAGAAGCACATCCCGCCAGCACTTGATGGTGTAACGGGCTCCTGTGAGTCTTTCCGGCGCGGGTCCGCCACCGAACCGATGCTGGAAGTGCGCATCGGCCCAGGCCACCATGCGCTTGCCGTAGGCGACGGAGACGCCGATGTAGACCGCAGCAAGTCCGTGGTGCCACGAGGCCGTAGCACCACCAAGCAGATCGACGGCGACCAAGGCAAGCAGGACAGCATCGATGACGGGAGCAAGGATCAGGAGAATCCCGCCAAGGCGGGGGCTGCGCAGTAGATATCGCGCTGTGAGCCCGGCGAGGATCGCCACCCAGAACGCAACTTCACACACCACGATTGCCAGCAGAATCATTGAGGGCCCCCAAACACCATGTCCATGAATTTTATTAGTACGAGTGTACTCATAAAATCGCAGGGCCGCTTCTTGTCTTGCTAGGTGGAGGTTTCGCCATTCAAATAGGCGGCAATCGAGGCTTCCGTAGGCTTGACCTCCTTCAGCTCTTCCGAGAGGTACGCCTCGATGATCCTCGGATCCACATAGGACGAGCGGGCCACTGACGGAGTGTTGCCAAGGAGCTCCGACGCTTCCTTGATGGCCCGCACGATTGCCTGCCTGGGAGTTCCCTTGTGCCCGGACTTGATGAGGCAGAGGGCGGCGGCAGCAGTGCCTTTCCAGGTCCGGAAATCCTTGGAGGTATAGGCCTCTCCGGCGATGCCCCGGAGATACTCATTGATCATGGAAGCATCCACCGAGACCCAGGTCCCGTTCGCTTGGTAGGCCAGTAGCCGCTCCTTGCCGGGACGATTCGCCAGCGGCTCCAAGAAGGCGGCCAAGGCGGGGTCATGGATGGAGGTGTCCCAGAGCTGGCCGCTCTTGCCGGGGAATTTAAGGAACACATCCGGCCCCTCAACCCGCGCATGGCGGCAGCGGAGCGTGGTGAGGCCATACGATCCGTTTTGCTTCATGTAGACCTCGGATCCCACGCGCAGCGCGCCAAGATCCATGAACCGCACTGCTGCTGCGAGCGTCTGCTGTCGAGGGTCCGCGTCATCCTGGAGATGGACCGTTACGTTGCGGCGGACCGATGGCAGAACAAGGCCAAGCTTGGCCGCTCGGATGAACTTTTCGGTGTCTTTACGCTCCCGCCACCCGGGGTGGTAAATGTATTGGCTCCGCCCGGCGGCGTCCACCCCGGTGGCCAGGATGTGCCCGTGCTCGTAGGGGCTGATCCACACGTCGGTCCACGCAGGCGGGATCGCCAGCGCATTGATGCGCTGGCGATCCTCTTTGCTGACCAAACTCCCGTCGGGATGGCGGTAACTGAACCCCGTTCCAACCTTCCGGCGGACGATGCCGGGCTTGGAAAGGTCGCTTCTCTTCAGCCGTGGCACGGTCTGGGCCCTGTCTTTGCTGAGCCTACGGGGTTTTGCTCAGGCCTCGTCCGGGTCCGTCACAGCCGCGCCGGCGTTCATGATCTCGGCATTAATCATCCAGACCAGCTGCTCAAGACGGGCGATGAACGCGTGCAGCAGGTCCGCCGTCGTCGGATCTTCCTCATCAACCTCGTCGTGAACGTCGCGCATGGTCTGCACGGCACGCTCCACGCGGTCGGTGACCAGCTTGACGGCGTTCTTGGTGCTCACCAGGCCGGCAGGGAATTCCTCGAGGCGGGTTCCCTTGGCGATGGTCGCGCTGCGTCCGTCCGGCAGTGCATGGAGGGCGCGCATGCGTTCGGCGGTGTCATCAGCGAACTGACGGGTTGCCAGGACGAGCTCATCCAGTTGGAGGTGGAGATCGCGGAAGTTCGGTCCCACGATGTTCCAGTGTGCCTGCTTCCCCTGGAGCTGCAGCTCGATGAGGTCGGTCAAGACGATTTGAAGGTTGTCTGCAAGCTGCTGTGACGCTTTCATGTGTTCCTCTCATGGACGTTCATGTGAGCCAAAAAATGTGCCGCAAAACGTCTGCGGCAACTGCCCAATCATCAGGTGACGACTGCGATAAGCCTTTCATAAGGGTGCTTAGTAGTACAATGATGAGTGTTAGTGTTCACGACCGGCGAACTTCATCTGGCGACGAAGCCCGCTGGCTGGTAGCGAAATAGGCACTTCGAGGCTGCGGAAACGCCTCCTGGTACCGGCATAACCAAATCGAAGTAACCCGGAATGCATAATCGGGAATCCCGGATTCATCGAAGATTCCCCGGAAAGGAATGTGCTGACCATGAATACGCTTCTGATCATTGCTGGTGTAGTGGCAATTGTTCTTCTTCTTGTGGGCGGCTTCTCGCAGGCCCTGAGCTGGTTACTGTGGGTGGGCATTGTCCTCCTCGTCATCGCGGCCATCGGTTGGCTGCTGAGCTTCATGTCCAGCCGCCGGGGCCATACGGTATAGAGCGCGGCGGGGACTTCCAACAGATCAACGAGGGCTGTTCCCTGCGTTCACCAGCTGGGCGCGGGATCGGCCCTCCGGTGCACCTACCCTTCCCCGGACTCCTGCCCTGTCGCCGCGGCAGGCGGAGCCGCATCCGGATCCTGCGGTGTTGGAAAGTCGTCGCCCGGCACTTCGGGAACGCCTTCGGCGGGACGCTCAGGAGTTTCACTCCCCCTGCCGCTACCAGGCAGTTCCTGTTCGGGAGTCGGCGTACCGTACCCGCCGGGCTCGCTGTCCGGGTCAACCCGATGCTCGTCGTGACTCATTTTTCCTCCTTGGAATTCCTTTGAGGCCCCGAAAAATATCGAGGAATGCTGACAGTCCGACCGTAGTCCGGCACACCCCCGGCGTCCACCAATTGCTGCGGAGGCATAGGAATGGCAGAGCAGGAGCAAGTTCCAAGGATCGGCAGGAACGAGTCCACGGAAGAACGTATGGACCGCAACTGGATGGAGCTCATTCAGGAACTGCGCGTTCTCCAAACCGGCGTCCAAATTCTGGGCGGATTCCTGCTGACGCTTCCCTTCCAATCGCGCTTCGGCGAACTGGATGACTGGCAGCGCGGCCTTTACCTCTTCAACGTCATGGTGGCAGCCGTTACCACCGTGCTCATTGTCATCCCCGTCAGCGTGCACCGGCGGCTCTTCCGCCGCGGGCTCAAGACCACCCTCGTTTCCAGCGCCGACGTTGTCACCAAATGGGCGCTGGGAGGTGTCGCGTTGCTGATTGTGGGCTCCGCCACCCTGGTCTTCGACTTTACGGCCGGGCGGATCGCAGGCATCGTGGCCGGGGGCTTCATAGTTCTGATGCTGCTGTTGCTGGTGGTTGGGATGCCCCTGTGGCTCTACCACCGCGGCATGAATGGCAACGGAAACACCAAGGAGGAGTGAACATGCCTGGATCCGTCCAAAGCCGTGAGACATCGAGCGGGGGCCGGGGCCAGCTGGGTCAGCGCGGTTCGGTCCGCACTTGGATGAAGGACCACGGCCTTCTGTTGGCCAATCTCGCACTGTTCGCCGTCTTCTTCGGCGGCATGATCCTCTCAGGCGCCGCGGATTACAGCGAGGAGCAGCAAACCCACGGAGGATCCGCCGTCGGCGTCCTTGAGTATCTCGGTACCGGTCACTTCGTGGAAGCCGTCTTCGAGAACTGGGAGTCGGAATTCCTCCAGATGGCCATGTACGTGGTCCTCACTGTCTTCCTCTTCCAGAAGGGTTCCTCGGAATCCAAACCCATGGGCAAGAAAGCTCCCCAGGACGAGGACCCCCGCAACGCCAAGCCAACGGCAAAGACACCGTGGCCCGTAAGGCGGGGCGGCTGGGTCCTGAAGGTCTACGAGCACTCGCTTTCGGGACTGCTGGCGCTTTTGTTCCTGGCATCCTTTGCCCTGCACGCCATCGGTGGAACCGCCGCCTACAACGAGGAACAACTCAGCCATGGCCTGTCGCAGGTCTCCACTTGGGAGTACATCGCCTCAAGCCAGTTCTGGTTCGAATCCTTCCAGAACTGGCAGAGCGAATTCCTGGCCGTCGGGGTGCTGGTGGGAGCATCCGTCTACCTGCGGGAGCGGGGATCACCCGAGTCCAAGCCGGTAGCAGAACCACATTATGAGACGGGCTCGTAAAGGCAGTCCATAGCTTAAAGCCGGGGCTCCGGCCTTAGCTTCCTGAGCCAGATCTCCGTCTGGGCGATATGGGCGGCAGTAGCTGTCGCCGCCATGGTCGGATCCCGCCGCGCGATCGCAGCCACGATTGCGCTGTGGCCGGTAGTGCTGTCCTCGCGCACGGCCGCACCGTCCTCGCCGTCGAAAATGTGAAAGTGGCCGCCCCGGGAGCGAAAAAGCCTGACCAGGGCGTTGAGCGTGGAGTTCCCGCTCGCCCTGCAGATCTCCTCGTGAAACTGTGAATCCAGCTCGGAGTACTCACTCGGGCTGTCAGTGGCCTCCATGCCTTCCACGAGGGCCGTCAGCTTCGCCAGCACTTCAGGCGTAGCGTTGGCTGCCGCGGCAGCCGCGGCGTGGGATTCCATGAGCCTGCGGATTTCGAAGAGTTCCAGCAAGCCGTCCAGTGGCAGCAAATCCACCAACAGCGCAAAGTTCTGAAGGATCACCGTTGGCTCCAGGGACGAGATATAGGTTCCCGAACCATGTCTGGACTCCATGACTCCCAGTGCGGACATGGCTCGCACTGCTTCCCTCAAGGAGCTCCTTGAAACACCCAACTGGGCGGACAACTCGGCTTCAGGAGGACACTTCTGGCCAGCGGCAAGTTCACCTGAGGCAATCTTGTTCCTCAGGCCCTGCATAGCGGTTTCAACAGCACCCAATACGTCCCCTCCTTCAGATCCCGGTATCACGCTACCGCACCGAACTGCACGGGCGGCGGAGTGGCAGCATTGTCATGCCTTCGTACCAAGACATCGTATCTCTTGCGCATACAGAGGCCCGATAAGCAGATGAGGGGACGTGAAACGCCAAAGTCATCTTATGACTATTTTGGATTGTCCGTTGTCTCGGCAGTATCTGTGATGTAACTTACAGAGCGTTGCCCTATTTCTCCCGACGAAGGACGCCGTGATCCCAGCACCCCTCACAGTCCCCCGCCCGATGTTGACCCCCGAGGGCCAACCCGCCATGGCTGACTGGAGCCTCACCCCGTCCAAGGTCCACCTCAACCACGGCTCCTATGGCTCCGTTCCCCGGGCCGCCCAGGCGCAACAGTTAGGACTCAAGGAACAGATGGACCTGAACCCCTGCCCGTGGTTCATGAGCCAGTACGATCTGGTGGCCGCGGCGCGAAGGGAAGTCGCAGCTTTCCTCGGTGTGGATCCCCAGCACCTTGCCCTGGTCCACAACGCCAGCGCCGGAGTGAGCACGGTGTACAACTCGCTGGATTTTGCTCCCGGCGCGGAGATCGTGACCACCAACCATGCGTACGGGGCGGTACTGCAAGGGGCAGAACGCGTAGCCCGCAGAGCCGGTGGCCGCGTCCGGATCGCGGAAATCCCCCTCGATGCGGACGCAGAGACAGTTTGTGCCTTGGTAATGGCCGAAGTGACTCCCCGGACGGCCCTGATCGTGGTGGACCAGATCACCTCCGCAACGGCCCGCGCCTTCCCTGTTGAAGACATTGCCCGCGAGGCTTCCCTCCTGGGAGTTCCCGTACTGGTGGACGCAGCCCACGCTCCGGGCGTACTGGAGTTTCCGGTTCCCGACATTGAAGGTTTTTGGGTCGGCAATCTCCACAAGTTTGCCTGTGCGCCGCGCGGAACGGCAGCCCTGGTGGCGCGGGGAACACACGCAGATTCGTTGGAACCACTGATCGACTCCTGGGGCTTCCCTTATACCTTTCCGGAAAACTTCGACCACGTCGGTACCCAGGATGTGACCTCCTGGATGGCAGCCGGAACAGCTTTTGACACCATCGAAGAGCGATACGGTTGGGACACCTTCCGGACCTACGCCAAGGAACTCTGCGACTACGGCCAGTCACTGATCGGCGAGGCCTTCACCAATGCAACAGGCCAGAACCCGACGGTCGACGTCGGCATGCCTGTAGGGCCATTGCGCCTGATCCGCCTGCCGGACGGGCTGGCCACCACCCACGAGGATTCCCACGCAGTCCGCGGCTACATATCGGAGCACCTGGACATCGAAACAGCCATCACCACTTTCAACGGGCAGGGATACCTGCGGCTTTCCGCCCACTTGTACAACTCCCCGAAGGACTACGAAATCTTCGCGGAGAAGGCGGTTCCGGAACTTGTCCGGCTCGCCCGCTCCCTCTAGACCCCACCCGCACCCGCTCAGCCGGTGCAAACACTCAACCAATCAACGGAGGACCCACGTGAAATCGAGAATTATGGCGTCTGCGGCAGCAGGCCTGGCGGCAGTTCTTGCACTTGCCGGGTGTGGAGGCGGCCAGCAGCAGGCGGCCGATGGCAAGGTCACCTTGAAGATGGTGGAAAGCCTCACCAACCCCACCCGCACGGAGACCCTGAAGAAACTCATTTCAGGCTTTGAGCAGGCAAACCCCGACATCAAGGTGGACCTGATCTCGCCGCCTACGGATCAAGCGGACCAGAAAATCCAGCAAATGCTCCAGTCCGGCAAGGGCATCGATGTCGTGGAGGCCCGCGACATCACGGTGGGCTCTTTCGGCGCCAACAACTGGCTCTACGATATGACCAAGGACCTTGATGGCTGGGACGGATGGAACAACCTGACCGAGAACGCCGTCACGTACTCCAAGCAGAACGGCAAGACCTACTACATCCCTTACGGTTTCTACGGCCTTTCCCTCTTCTACCGCACGGATCTGGTCAAGCAGGCCGGCTTCGATGGTCCTCCGAGCAGCTGGGAGGAGATGGCGAAGCAGGCCGAAGCCCTTAACAAGCCCTCCGAAAACAAGTTTGGATACGCCTTCCGCGGAGGGACCAACGCCAACTCCAACGCCGTAGCCATTATCGAGGCGTACGTGGCGGACGAGATCGACCGGGAGAACGCCTTCAAGCTGACCAATGGCAAGACGATCTTCTCCTCGCCCAAGGCCCAGCAGGCCATGGATCTCTACATCGACCTGTTCAAGAAGGGCTCCCCGCCGTCGTCCGTAGCATGGGGCTACCCCGAGATGGTGCAGGGCTTCAGCAACGGCTCCACGGCCTTCCTGCTGCAGGACCCCGAAGTGATCGCCACCGTCAAGGAGTCCCAAGCCATCAAGCAGGATCAGTGGAATGTCGCCCCGCTCCTGGTGGGGCCGGGCGGCAAGGCCATCCAGCCCGTGGCCTCGGCCGGCTGGGGCATCGCTGAGTCTTCAAAGTCCAAGCCCCAGGCCGTCAAGCTCATCAAGTACTTGGCACAGGGTGACGCTGCCACCACGTTCAGCAAGGACAACAGTCTTGTACCCACCCAGAAGTCCGCAGCCCAGGACACCTTCTACAGCACGGGCCCTTGGGCTGCCTACGTGAAGATGACGGAGAACCCGGATACGTACGTTTCGGCAATCCAGCCGCGCAGCGTCTCCTGGTGGACCGAATGGATCAAGAAGTCCGACGGCGAACTTCAGCGGGTCCTCACGGGCCAGATGTCCACGAACGAACTGCTGTCCAGCTGGGATACGTACTGGACCGAAAAGATGAAGGGGTAACCTCCGGTGACTCTCGACGTCAAGCAGGCCGCACCGCCCCCTTCGGGGCGGAAAGCCGCGCGGCCGGAGCCGGGCAGGGGCAGCTCGTCCAAAAGACGCTTCAACGGCCGGACAGCAATGACCTTGCTGGCCTTCCTTGCTCCGGCCGCGGTGTTCGTGGGGATCTTCACGTACTACCCCATGATCGCCGGCAGCCAGATGGCGTTCCGGAACTGGAACCTGAATGATCTTTCCGATACCTCGTGGATTGGCTTCGGGAACTTCCAGAGCCTGTTCGATGCTCCCGAGTTCGGAACGATCGTCCGCAATACCATGGTGTGGGTTGTGGGATCGCTGGTCCCGCAAGTGGTGATCGGGTTCGCGGTGGCGTTGTTCCTGAAGCGGCGCTTCCGGATGCGCGGGGCGTACCAGGCCATGATCTTCTTCCCCTGGGCCGTGTCCGGTTTCCTCATCGGCATGCTGTTCCGGTGGATGTTCAACGCGGAGTTTGGCGTAGTCAACGACCTCCTGATGAAGGCCGGGCTCATCAGCTCGCCCATTCCGTGGCTGTCAGATCCCGGCTTCGCGATGACCGCGATCATCATCGCCAACATCTGGTACGGCGTGACGTTCTTCGCCATCATGATCCTCGCCGCCCTGCAGTCGGTGTCGGACGAGATGTACGAGGCCGCCGCTTTGGATGGTGCAGGCAAGGTTCGGACGTTCTTCAGCATCACGCTGCCGAGCATCTCCACCACGCTGGCGTTGACCATCCTGTTGCGGGTGATTTGGATCTTCAACTTCCCGGACATCATCTTCGCGATGACCGGTGGCGGTCCGGCCGACCAAACGCACATCATCACCACCTACATGATCAAAATTACCCAGGAAGGCGACTACGGCAAGGCGTCCGCCCTGGGATTGATCGTCATGGTCACCCTCATGCTTTTCGCAGCCTTCTACCTCATGGCCGTCCGCTTTCGAAAGGCAGACCGATGATCAACACTCCGACACTCGCGGGCCGCATTTCGAAGGTGGTTTTCCTTGGCCTTTGCCTGATCGTCACTGTCTTTCCGCTGTACTGGATCGTGGTGACGTCCCTCAAGGAGCCGGGGGCCATCTACTCGCTGCCCCTGGATTACTGGCCGCGGCAGTTGTCGTTCGATAACTACGTCGGGCTTTTCACCAAGTCCGACTTCGGCCAGTACATGCTCAACAGCCTGGTGGTGGCGCTGGTTGCGGCGTCGGTGGCGACGCTCATCTCACTGCTCTCCGCGTATGTCCTGGCCCGGTTCCAGTTCTCCGGGCGAGGTGCCGTTCTGGGCGCGTTCCTCATTACGCAGATGATCCCGGGGTTCATCGCCCTGGGACCGCTGTACCTGATGATGACCGACTTCGGCTTGGTGGATTCCAAGACAGGCTTGATCCTGATCTACATCGCCATCTGCATCCCGTTCTGCACCATCATGCTGCGCGGCTTCTTCGAGAACGTCCCCGACGCTTTGGAAGAGGCCGCAATGATCGATGGCTGTTCCAGGATGGGCGCGCTCTTCAGGGTCATTGTTCCCGTGATGCTGCCCGGTATCGCGGCGAGCTTTGTGTTCAACTTCGTGAACTGCTGGAACGAACTGTTCCTGTCGGTGACCCTGATGAACAGCGACAGCAACAAAACCATCCCGACGGCGTTGGCCGGCTTCATCTCCAGCTTCAACATCGATTGGGGTTCCATGTCCGCTGCCGCGGTGTTGACGGTGGTACCGACGCTGGTGATCTTCGCTTTTGCCAGCAAGTTCATTGTCCAGGGACTGACCGCCGGTTCTGTGAAGGGCTGACGCTGGACCGACCGTCGGGCGCCCCTCAAGGCGCCCGACGGCGGTTCACGCCTTTTTCTTGGCCCGCGCCTTTGGCTTGCTGTCGGCTTTGCTGGCGGCAGCGTCGTCGTCGGACGCTTTTTCCTTGCCGCGTTTCTTGTCCAGGCTTCGCTTCAGTGCCTCCATCAGGTCGATGACGTCGCCGCCCTCGCCTTCGCCTTCGACATTGCCGAAGGTGGCCTCGGTATCCAGGGCCTCGCCCTTTTCCAGCTTTGCCTCTATGAGCGTTTTCAGCTGGGCCTGGTAGTCGTCGGTGTATTCGTCGGGGTCGAAATCATGGGCCATGGATTCCACCAGGGCCGAGGACATTTCCAATTCCTTGTCCGAGATCTTGATGTCCGTTTCCAGGGACGGGAATTTGGCTTCACGCACCTCATCACCCCAAAGGAGCGCCTGCAGCAGCAGCACGTCACCTCTCACCCTCAAGGCACCGAGCCGCGTTTTCTGCCGCAGCGCGTACTGGACGATCGCGATCCTGTCCGTGTCCTCCAGTGTTTGCCGCAGCAGCATGTAGGCCTTGGGCGACTTGGAATCCGGCTCCAGGAAGTAGCTGCGCTCGTACATGATCGGGTCCAGCTGCTCGGCGGGAATGAACTCCACCACTTCGATTTCGCGGCTGTTTTCCTCCGGCAGGGACTTCAATTCCGCGGCCGTGAGGACCACGGTGCGGCCTTCTTCCTCGTAGGCCTTGTCAATATCCTCGTAGGCAACTACTTCGCCGCAAATTTCGCATTTGCGCTGGTACCTGATGCGTCCGCCGTCCTTATTGTGGACTTGGTGCAGGCCAATATCGTGATCCTCCGTGGCACTGTAGAGCTTCACTGGTACGTTGACCAGACCGAACGCGATAGATCCCTTCCATATAGCCCTCATACACCCAGTCAACAGCACAACACAGCGGAGGAGAAGAGGTGGCAGGCAAGCAGCAGGAGCGCGTCAACGTGGAAGGCCACGAACTCACCCTGACCAATCTGGGCAAAATCATCTACCCGGAGACCGGCACCACCAAGGCTGAGGTGCTTGAGTACTACGCCACCGTGGCCCCTTTCCTCATCCCGGCCGCGGCCAACAGGCCGGTGACGCGCAAGCGCTGGGTGAACGGCGTGGGCACTGCGGAACACCCGGGGCAGGTCTTCTTCCAAAAGAATCTCGAGGATTCCGCACCCCGGTGGATTCCGCGGGCCGCCATCCAGCATTCGGACCACACCAACGTTTATCCCATGGTGAACAACCTGGCCACGCTCACCTGGATGGCCCAGATCGCTTCCCTGGAGATCCACGTTCCGCAGTGGCAGGTGGACGCGTCCGGGACGCCGTTGAGGCCAGACCGCTTCGTCCTCGACCTCGACCCAGGCCCCGGCGCGGGCCTGCCGGAGTGCGTGGAAGTTGCCATGCTGGCACGCTCCATCCTGCAGGACATGGGCATGGATCCCGTTCCCGTCACCAGCGGGAGCAAAGGCATCCACCTGTACACCGGTTTGGACGGCACCTTGAAGTCCGAGCAGGTGTCCGCATTCGCCCACGAGCTCGCGCGGGCCCTGGAAACCGACCACCCCGACCTCGTGGTCAGCGACATGAAGAAGTCCCTGCGCAAGGGCAAGGTGCTGGTGGACTGGAGCCAGAACAGCGGCAACAAAACCACTATCGTGCCCTACTCCCTCCGCGGCCGCGCGTTTCCAACGGTCGCCGCACCACGCACGTGGGAGGAGCTCGAGGACCCTTCGCTGGAGCACCTTGACTACAGGGAGGTTATGGAGCGGGTCAGTTCGGGCGAGGATTGCTTTGCGCCTATTTCGGAACGGCACCTGCCACCCCACACCGAGGACGGGACGGACGACGGCGGTACTCCCCGCAGCTCGGTCGGGGCCAGGGAGCGTGTGGTGACGGTGGAGAACCGTCTCGCCAAGTACGTCGGGATGCGCGATCCGGACAAAACCCCGGAGCCGTTTCCGTCGTCGTCGGCTGCTTCCACAGCGGTGTCCAGCGCAACGTCAGCCGGGCAGCCCAAACCCGGCGACCCGGCACCGCCCGGTGGCATCTTCGTGATCCAGGAGCACCACGCGCGTCGGTATCACCTGGACCTGCGGCTGGAACACAACGGGGTCCTGGCTTCCTGGGCGCTGCCGCGCGGAGTCCCGGAAACGCCGGACCGGAACAACCTGGCCGTCCATACGGAGGACCACCCGATGGAGTATGCGACCTTCGCGGGAGTAATTCCCAAGGGCGAGTACGGGGCCGGAACCATGACCATTTGGGACCGCGGCGAGTTCACGTGCGAGAAATGGCGCGATGACAAGGAAGTCATCGCCACGCTCACGGGCGAGCCCGGCGGTGGCCTCGGCGGGACCAAGCGGCTGGCCCTGATCAATACGGGTGACCGATGGCTGATCCACCTGATGAAGGAGCAGCCGGGCGGCAAACGGAACGTCAAAGCAACGCCTGCTGCCAAGCCTGCTGCCAAGCCGCGTGAGCCTGAGCCGCCACCCTTGCGGGACTACGCACCCATGCTCGCTACGTCCGGAACAACTGCCGATCTCCGCGGCGGCAACTGGCTCTATGAACTCAAATGGGATGGCATCCGGGCCATCATCACCGGAACCGAGGGGCGGATCCGGCTGATGAGCCGCAACGGGAACGACCTCACAGCCACCTACCCCGAGCTCACCGACCGTGCCTGCTGGCCCGATGGCGATTTTGTGGCCGACGGCGAAATCGTCGCCCTGGGCAAGGGGTCCCGGCCGGACTTTGGCCGGCTGCAACTGCGCATGAACCTGGTCAAGGCTGCGGACATCGAGCGGGCACGGGCCTCGGTTCCGGTACAGCTGATGCTCTTCGATCTGCTGTACGACGCCGGAACGGACTTGAGCGGGCTGCCTCTGCTCGAGCGGCGCAAGAAGCTGGAGGCGTTTGCGGAGCGTTTGCCCGCGGGCTGCCCGCTTCACGTTTCCGCCGTGCTGGACCACGACGTCGAGGACCTCATGGCCAGCGCTGCCGATCTGGGCCTGGAGGGGGTTATGGCCAAGAAGGCCGACAGCCGTTACACGGTGGGGCGTCGCAGCGGGTCGTGGATCAAGCTCAAGCTGGAGCAAAGCCAGGAAGTGGTGGTGGGCGGTTGGCGTCCGGGAGCCGGGGCCCGGAGCGGGACTTTCGGTGCGTTGCTCCTGGGCATCCCGGACGGCGACGCCTTGCACTATGTAGGCAGGGTGGGCACGGGGTTCAAGGACTGGCAGCTGCGGGAGATCATGGAGCGGCTGGAACCGTTGGCGGTGGACGATTCACCTTTCAAGGACATTCCGAGGGAGGACGCCGCCGGTGCGCGTTGGGTCAAACCGGAGCTGGTGGCCGAGGTGACTTTCGGCAATTGGACAGGTCCTGGCAGGCTGCGCCATCCGGTGTGGCGTGGGTGGCGCCCGGACAAGTCCCCTTCCGACGTCAGCCAGCCCAACTAGGTAACAGCAAACGTTCCACTGGGCGTCCAATGGAACAAGTGCTGTTACCCAGTTGGGCTGGCGGGGTGGTCGGTTGGGTGCGGGTGAGGGGTCAGGACGAGTGCGGCATCTGCGGACGGCTGGTCCTGTGGATCGCCGTTACCGCCGCTCCTTGGCCCATACGGCCATGGGCTTGGTCGCGGTCCTTCGGGTGCCGGCGTTTGCCGTTGCCGTCCGGCCATTGATTGCCCTGGTCAGCTCCCAGCGCCAGGGCAACGCCTGTTGGCTCGGGCATCGGTGCCATGTCCATGGACTCCACCAAGTGGCTTGCAACCTCAGGATCGATGCCCTCAGCGTTGTGATTCGCAGTCATGGTTCTTCCTTTCCAGTGCGCGTGTTTTCCTATGGGCTTGTCCGCCGGAGTTACCAGCGGACCTTCTTCTCTGTCTTGGCCATCTTGCCGCTGGCCGATGTGGGCTTGTGCCCCTTGCCGGTGCTCTGCCAGCCGGCCGGAGCGCCGCCGCCGGATTTGCTGGCAAGCATTGCCCTTTGGGCGTCGGTCAGCTTTGACTTGATGCCGCCGGATGCGGGCTGCTTGTTGTCGTTTGAAGGGTTGGCAGTCATATGGACTCCTAAAGTGTGTGAGTCCTGAAGAGACACGTATCCCGTGGCGTTTGGTTCAAGAAAAGGCGTCGACAACGGGAACGGCGTGGAGGCAAGCCTCAACAGGCATGGATTTTTGTCATCTGAAACGCAGCTGCATGCTCACTTCGAAGAGCACGGGCCGGTCTACTCAAAAATCAGTGTTCCCATGCGTCATACCCTAACCATCATCCTGCACATTTGTGAACCCCCCGATTAGCATGGCTCTCGTGAGCCGGAGCAAGTCGATCGTCGCCGCCCTTCGCGATGCCGGCTGTGTTTTCGCCGAGGACGAGGCCCGGCTCCTGATCGAGGCCGCCCACCATCCGGACGAACTAAGCCACATGGTGGACCTGCGGGTTGGCGGCCTTCCGCTCGAGCACATCCTCGGTTGGGTGGATTTCTGCGGGACCCGTATGGCCGTTGGCCCGGGCGTCTTCGTGCCGCGGCGTCGCACGGAGTTCCTGGTGCGACAGGCAGCGTTAACCACCAAACCCGGCGCCGTCGTCGTCGATCTCTGCTGCGGCTCCGGCGCCATAGGTGCCGCACTTTACGATCTTCTGGGCGCTTGCGAACTGCACGCGGCCGACATCGACCCAGCCGCCGTGGCATGCGCGCAACGGAACCTGGGGCCTCGTGGCGGCGCTGCCTACCTGGGCGATCTCTTCGAGCCGCTCCCCCGCCGGCTGCTGGGACGCGTTGACGTGCTCCTGGTCAATGCCCCGTACGTCCCCACCCGTTCCATCAGCATGATGCCGCCCGAAGCGCGGGTCCATGAACCCGCGGCAGCGCTCGACGGCGGCCCTGACGGCTTGGACGTCCAGCGTCGCGTTGCGCTGGGCGCGCCTGTGTGGTTGTCCCCGGGCGGGCTGCTTCTGATCGAGACCTCCCGGCAGCAGGCCGGCACCACGGCGGGGCTCCTCGCGCAGGCCGGGTTGACTCCGGAGGTGGTGACGGACGCGGATCTCGATGCCACACTGGTGGTGGGGGCCGCTCCCGGCCAGGGATGATTCGTCACTTAACAGTGCCCGATTCAGTCCCGTTAAGTGGGCATAGCTAAACAATTTGGTAACAACGCGCTTCGCGGGGCAAAAACCGCCCGACATCCGCGTCCTTGCAGGGCAAAAGCCGGTAATGAGATGCAACACAGCTAGGCAATTTGCACCCCTGAGAGGGCCAAAAATCGGATCTCAACTCGGGTTTCGGGCCGAAACCGCGTAAAATTGAAACCCTGCCCAGAGCGGGGCAGCAGAAGTCGCAAGCAAATGACCTCCCTAGGAGAAGCCCAAATGCCCACAGACCAAAGCAACACCGTCTCTCCGGATGGCGCAAGGAACGCCGCCGGAAACACAGCATCGGCAGGCCACACCCCGGCCGCCACCAACGCAATAAAGAACGCAGCAAAGAAGGCAAAGCTCCGCCCGAAGCGCCGGTTGAAAGAATCGGACGTCAACGTGGTGGACAAGCCCATGCTGCGCAAAGCACTCGGCGGAACCATCGTCGGCAACACCATGGAATGGTACGACGTCGGCGTCTTCGGCTACCTCATCACCACCATGGGTCCGGTCTTCCTGCCCGAGGCTGACAAGTCCGTCCAGACACTCTTCCTTCTGGGCACTTTCGCCGCAACCTTCATCGCACGCCCCCTCGGCGGCGTCGTCTTCGGTTGGCTCGGCGACAAGGTGGGCCGCCAGAAGGTGCTCGCCGCAACACTGATGCTGATGGCGGCAAGTACGTTCGCCGTCGGCCTTCTTCCCGGCTATGCGCAGATCGGCATCTGGGCCGCCGCATTGCTGGTGATCCTGAAGCTCGTCCAGGGCTTCTCCACCGGTGGCGAGTACGCCGGTGCCACAACCTTCGTGAGCGAGTACGCGCCGGACAAGCGCCGTGGCTACTTCGCGAGCTTCCTTGATATGGGCAGCTACATCGGCTTCGCCCTGGGTGCCGCCCTGGTATCGATCCTGCAGCTCACCCTTGGACAGGCTGCCATGGAGGAATGGGGCTGGAGGCTTCCGTTCCTGATCGCTGGTCCGCTGGGCCTGATCGCTGTGTACTTCCGTAGCAAGATCGAGGAATCCCCCCAATTCCAGGCCGCCCTGGACGCCCAGGAAGCAACCGCCAAGGACGCGGCATCCCACGATGCCGCTGTTGCCAAGGGTCCTGTCGGCATCATCAAGGCGTACTGGCGCCAGATCGTGCTGGCAATGATCCTTGCCGCCGCTGCCAACACGGTCGGTTACGCACTGACCTCCTACATGCCGACGTACCTCACGGACTCCAAGGGTTACGACCCCGTGCACGGCACCCTGCTGACCATCCCGGTCCTGGTGATCATGGCCGTGTGCATCCCGCTCACGGGCCGACTCTCGGACCGTATCGGTCGTCGTCCGGTCCTGTGGATCGGCGCGGGCAGCACTGTCCTGTTCGCAGTCCCCGCCTTCATGCTGATCGGCATCGGTGACATCTGGTCCACGCTGGCCGGCCTGGCCCTGGTGGCGTTCCCGGTGACGTTCTACGTTGCGAACCTCGCGTCGGCACTGCCTGCGCTGTTCCCGACGTCCAGCCGCTACGGCGGAATGGGCATCGCCTACAACTTCTCAGTGGCGATCTTCGGCGGAACCACCCCGTTCATCGTCCAGGGCCTGATCGAGGCTACGGGCAACGACATGATGCCCGCGTACTACCTGATGGCAACGTCCATCGTTGGTGCCATCGCCATCTACTTCCTGCGTGAATCGGCCCAGCGTCCCCTGCCCGGCTCCATGCCCAGCGTGGACACACAGGCCGAAGCCCGCGAACTTGTGGAGACGCAGGACACCAACCCGCTCATCAACCTGGAAGAGATGCCGTTCGACGGCCAGCCCATCGATGACGCCGTGTTCGGCTCGGGCAAGAAGGACATGACCCCCGCGTAGGAACCGTTTGCCTGCAACTTCTGCGCAGCGACGCTTACCCAAGCGACACGGATAGTTCGCGGCAGTCCGCCGCCCACTGTAGCCACCAGCCCCAAGGCGCTCTCCTTGGTGCTGGTGGCTACGGGCGTTAAGACCCCAGTTGGGCCGCGACAGCCTTCCCGATAATCCGCGCCCCCTCCGGAAAACGGCCCGGGTTCGGCCCGGCGTAGTTGAGCCTGATGTACGGCCCCTCCGGTTCCGCGGGAAACCACTCGGTTCCGGCTGCGATCAGCACTCCGGCAGCCTCGCAATCCTTGGTGAGCCGGTCGACGTCGAACCCGTCCGGCATCCGGAGCCACAGGTTGAGGCCGCCCTTGGGCAGGTGACTGAGGTGCGCCTGCGGGACGTACTCCCTAAGGCTCGTCACCAGCAGGTCGCGCCGTGACTGCAACTGGTGGCTGAGTCCGCGGAGGTGCGTTTGCCAGCCGGGCTGCGTCACGACGTCGAGCGCGGCCGCCTGCAGCAGGCCGCTGACGTACATCGACTCCGCCGCCTGGGCACCCATTATCCGTTCACGCGCAGGACCGCGCGCGATGATCGCGGCGATGCGGATGGAGGGCGAGACGCTCTTGGTCAGGGAGCGGATATAGACCACGTGCCCCGAGTCGTCCTTGGCGGCAAGCGGAACCGATGGTGAGGTGATGCCGAAATCGTGCGCCCAGTCGTCCTCCACAAGAAAGGCGCCGTGCCGCTGGACGATCCGCAGCACTTCCTCACCGCGCTCCGCGGACCATTGTGCGCCCGTGGGATTCGCGAAGTTGGGCTGTGCGTAGAACAACCGGGCTCCCGATTCCTCGAATGCCCTGTCCAGTTCGTCCGGATCCGGGCCCTCAGGGCCGCTGGGAACCGGGATCACGTTCACACCGGCCTGCCCCGCGGCCAGCAGCGCACCCCAGTAGCTTGGCGACTCCACCAGCAACGGCTGGCCGTGCCCCACCAAGCCGCGGAAGATCGAGCTGAGTCCGCTTTGGCTCCCGGGAAGTACGACGACGTCGCTCGGCTGGGGCGGGGTGACACCCACCGGCGTCGAGGTACTGAGCTCGTGCGCGAACCAGGATTGCAGTTCCGGAATGCCCTGCGCCGGCGGCCGCGATAAGGCCGCGTCACCCCGTGCTGCCCGGGTCAACGCTGCGCGGACCAGCCTTTCCGGGAGGAGCTCGCGGTCGGGATAACCGGAGTGGAAGGCAATGACGTCATTGGAGGCACTCCGCATGGCGGCGGAGTTCAGTGGCTTCGCCGTGTGTGCTGAGCGCAGGGCAGCCGTCTGCCAGCCGTAGTCGGAGGGCCGTGCGGTCCGGTAGGCGCGAACAAAGGTCCCCACGCCTGGTCGGCTCTCAACGAGCCCCTGCGCGGTCAAAGTCCGCAGCGCCTTTTGGACCGTGACAGGACTGGCCTGGTATTCGGCCACGAGTTGCCGGGTGGATGGCAGCTTTACTCCCGGAGCAGCGCCCGCGATCCATTCTTTTAGTCGCAGGACGATCCGGGAACTGCTATCGTTATTCATGAGTCACAATAGTAGCGCTACTCTACTTTCTCAGCCAGTGGTATCCGCCCGTACTTCCAGCGGCGTCTGGTGGGGCCTCCTCGGCGTCGTTGCCTTCTCCTTCACTGTCCCGCTCACGCGCGTGGCCGTGGAGGGGATGTCACCCCTCCTGATTGGAGCGGGTCGGGCAGTGGTGGCTGCCGTGCTCGCGGCCATGGCCTTGGGGTTGACCCGTCAGCGCTTTCCCCGGGGCATTCAATGGTTCCGGCTGGCTGTCGTGGCTGGCGGAATCGTTGCAGGATTCCCTTTGCTGACCACCTTCGCCCTGACCAACACTTCCGCCAGCCATGGCGCCGTCGTGATTGCGCTACTGCCTGCGGCAACCGCGACGATAGCGGTGATCCGTGGCAGGGAACGCCCACGGCCCTTGTTCTGGATTCTCACCGCCGTGGGCGTTGCGGCCGCGTTGGTCTTCGCACTGGTCCAATCAGGCGGTTTCGGTTCGCTCCACTGGGCCGATCTCCTGCTGCTCGGAGCCGTACTCGCAGCAGCCATCGGCTACGCGGAGGGTGGCCTGCTTGCCCGCGAGCTGGGCGCCTGGCAGACAATCTCCTGGGCCTTGATCGTCGCCTCACCCGTAATGATTGTCCTGACGCTGGCAGCGCTTGCTTCCGGACTGCCCCAGGCATCCCCCGTCCAGTGGTTGTCCTTCGCCTACCTCGGAGCGGTGAGCATGTTCCTGGGCTTCTTCGCCTGGTACCACGGACTCGCGATCGGACCCATGGCGCAGGTCAGCCAGATACAACTGGTCCAGCCGGTCATGACCATCACCTGGGCCGCCCTCCTGCTGGGTGAGTCGATGACCTGGACCACTGTGGTGGGCGGACTGGCGGTGATCCTCTGCGCAGGCGCCGCAGTCCGCGTCCGGCTCAACCCGCCGTCGAAATCCTGAAGCGAAACCTGAAGGAAGAAAGCAATGTACACCCCAGCGCATTTCGCCGCCTCTGACCAAGCCCTCACGGCTCTTCTCACCCGCAGCGGCGCCGCCAACCTGGTCACCATGTCCCATGGCGGGTTGCTCGCCACCCTCCTGCCGTTCGTCTACGAACCATCGGTGGGTGAGCACGGCGCCCTTCAGGCACACATGGCCCGCAACAATACCCAGTGGTCCTCCCCCGTTTCAGGTGAGGCACTGATGATCGTTCAAGGGGAGGACGCCTACATTTCGCCGTCGTGGTACGCCTCCAAGGCAGAACACGGCCGGGTGGTGCCAACGTGGAACTACTCCACAGCGCACGTCTACGGAGAGCTTGTTATCCACGACGACGCCGACTGGCTGGGCAGGCACGTCCGTCGCCTTTCGGATCAGCACGAGTCCGGCATGGACCGGCCGTGGTCCGTCGATGAAGCTCCCGAGCGGTTCATCGCCGGGCAGCTGAGGGCGATTGTCGGCGTCGAACTTGTGATTACCCGGGTGGAAGCCAAGACGAAACTCAGCCAGAACCGCACCTCGGCCGACGTCGGTGGCGTCATCGCGGGACTCCGCGCGGCAGGTAAGCCCGCGAGCGCAGCGGATGTGGAACGCGCCCGGACCTCGTAGACTCGGCGCATGCGTGATGAAGCTGCCGAAACCCGTGGCCCCAGGGGATCCATCCACCACCTGGAGATCTGGGTGCCCATCCTTGAGCGCGCCAGGGAAGAGTGGGGTTGGCTCCTGGGGCAGCTCGGCTACGAACCGTTCCAGGAGTGGCCCACGGGGTGCAGCTGGAAGCTCGATGGAACGTATGTGGTGGTGGAGCAGACCGACGCCATAACAGGCACGGCCCATCGCCGGACGGATCCCGGGGTGAACCACGTGGCGTTTCATGCAGGCACCCGCGAGGACGTGGACAGGATCCGGGCGCTCGGAGCGGATGCGGGTTGGTATGAGATGTTTGAGTCGAAGTACCCGCACGCCGGCGGACCGGACCACTACGCCGCCTACCTGCTCAACACTGACAGCTACGAGGTCGAACTGGTGGCTGAATAGCGCGGCCAAAGTAGCTACGTCGGGGGAACGGCCGGGCGCCACATGGCCACCCTCGGCCAACGGGTCAGCCCCAACCCGGCCTCGTGCTCCATAAGGCGTGCCAGCTCCGGACCCCAGCTGCCGGCGTCGAGCACTTCGAACCCAAGGCGCCGGTAGTACGGGGCGTTCCATGGCACGTCCCGGAAGGTGCTGAGGGTCTGGCGCTGCATGCCGTGTCCGCGGGCCCACACCCTTGCGGCGTGCAGCAACTCCCGGCCGAGCCCTTGATGCGCGTAGTCCGGATGGACGCTGACCTGTTCGACGTGGCCCTCACCGTCAACGACGTCCGCCAGCAGATACGCCACCGGATAATCCAGCCCGTCCACGGACACCCAGGCACGTCCGGCGGCGGCGTAGCTGCCCAGCTCCTCTATGGACAGCGGCTCGTCATCGGCCACCGTGTCCATTCCCAGCGTCCGGAAAGCCTGGCCCGCGGCACGTTCGATCTCCTGGAGGATCACCAGGTCGTCAGCGTGCGCGAGCCTGATCATGGTCGGGGGTCCAGCGTCGGCGGCGCTTGGGCCACCAGGAACCCGTTGCGTTTCTCGATGAGGTTCTGAAGATAGCGGCCCAGAACCAGCTTCTCCACGAGGCGGCCCAGCGGACCAAAGGGAGCAGCGAATTCCACGGTGTCCACCATGAGCGTGCCGCTGCCGTCCGGCCGGAACTCATGGGTGTGGCGGAGGTACTTGAAAGGACCCTTCACCTGTTCATCAGTGAACGACGACGGCGCCTCCATCCGCACGATGCGGCTGGTCATGCGGAACCGGACGCCCAAGTGCCAGGCCTGCCAAGTGACAGTTTCACCTTCCGAGATGAGGCCGGTGGTGGTGCCGGCGATGGCCCTTTCGCGGCTCTTTGTCATGGAACCGACATGGGCATCGATGTTCCGTGACAGGTCAAACAACTCCTGTGGCGGCATGCTGGAACGGGTACGGCAGACAAAAACGACGGGCATACCTCGATCTTCCCAGAACTGGCCCTGTTCCGGGCTCCTCGATTCACTACGGGTTGTGACCGGGCTTATGGCGGCTCGGCTGACTGCCCTGATAACTTCGAAAACAAACCCTGAACGATTGGTGGTGTTCGCCCGTGCCCGCACTCCTAATGCATGCCCGCGAACTCCACCGGCTTGGTCCGGCAAACAATGACCGATTGTCCGCCGTCCGTGTCGCCCTGAGCGTTGCAGTGCCGGGGCTCTTCCTGATTCTCGTAGGCCGCCCCGAGCTCATGCTGTATGCCGTCTTTGGCGCCCTGACGGGGATGTACGGCCGCACTGAAAGCCACCAACTCCGGCTCAAACACCAGGCCCAGGCCGCGTTGATCCTCGTTGGCGGCCTGACGATTGGCGTGCTCCTCTCCGTCAACCACATCCATTCGTGGTGGCTGGTGCTGGTAGCCACGCTGTTCGCGGGAGCCGGATCCCTGTATTCGGACCGCGTCCGCCTGAAACCGATCGGACCGTTCTTCGGCATTCTGGCCTTGGGCGCCTGCGCTTCGGTCCCCACCAGCGTCCCGTTCACGACGGCGGTGCTCGTCGGAGCGGCATCGGCCGCCTTTTCGATGGTGGTCGGCTTTGCCGGCTGGTTCCGGCGCCGCACCTGGGTCACTGGAGCCGGCAGGGATCTTCCAGCCCTCCGGGGACCGCTGCGAACAGCCGCCCTTGTCCATGCAGCCCGCTACTCCCTTGCGGTGAGTTTGGCTGGCGCCATTGGCGTGCTCAGCGGAAGCGGACATCCGCACTGGGCCATGGCTGCGGCAGCTGTCCCGCTCGCAGGGGCCGACCTCCCAAGCCGGGTCCACCGCGGTATCCACCGCATCGTGGGGACGTTCCTCGGGTTGGTGGTGGTCGCCGTCGTGCTTTTCCCCACTCCGCTGTCTCCGCTGCAGTACTTTCCGGGCCACGGCGCCGTGGTCCTTGCGGTCGTGGTGATGCTGTGCCAGTTCCCCACGGAGTTGTTCATGGCCCGGCACTACGGATGGGCGATGGTGTTCTTCACTCCGGTGGTCCTGCTGATCGCGCAGCTTGCCGCGCCGATGGATCCGGGTGTGCTGGTGATGGAGCGTGCCATCGAGACCTTTGTGGGTGCCGTGGTGGGGATCGCGGTGGCCGTGGTGGTTCAGCGGCGCCGGTGAGCGCCTGAAACCCTGACACCTGGGCCATACTGGTTCAATGCAGGCGACGACTGTCCTTGTCGAAGGCGAAAGCGACCGCCTGGCGGTCGAGGTGCTCGCCCGTCAATGCGGCCATGACCTGCACGCCGAGCAGGTAACGGTGGTGCCCATGGGAGGTGCCACCAGCATCGTCCGTTTCCTGGAACGCTATGGTCCGGCCGGTGCCAACCATCGACTCCTTGGGCTGTGCGACGAGGGCGAGTCCCGCGGTATTGCCCGTGCGCTGGCCCGCGCCGGAGTAGGTTCGGGACCCTTGGACGAACTCGGCTTCTACGTTTGCCGGGCCGACCTGGAGGACGAACTGATCCGTAGCCTGGGCATCGAGGCTGTGCTGGGTGTGATCGAAGCCCAGGGTGAGCTCGCATCTTTCAGGCTCCTCCAACGCCAGCCCTCGCAGCGTGGGCAACCGGTTCCTGCACAGCTGCGGCGCTTCTTCGGTGGCCGCAGCGGCAACAAGATCCGCTACGCACCCCTGCTGGTGTCTGCCGTGCCCGCGGGGCAGGCGCCCGAGCCACTCACGCGGCTTGTTGAAGCCTTCGCGTGTGGGAGTTAGGGCTCCAGGGGTCGGCGCGGAGGTCCCGACGTCAGCTTGGCCGGCAAGACCCGCGCGAAGAAGCTGACCACTTTGTAGCGTTTGGTGGGGATGGACACGCCCTTGCCCTTGGCGTTGTCCTCCAGACCCTCGCGAACAACCCGTTCGGCCGTCAACCACAGGAAACGGGGGGCCACGGACTTGTCCATGCCCATGCGGTCGTGGAACTCGGTGTGGGTGAAGCCCGGGCAAACGGCAGTGACCTGGACCCCCGACTTCGCGTACGTAATGTTGGCCCAGCGACTGAAGGTTACCTGCCATGCCTTGGCCGCCGAGTACGTGCCCCTGTTTGCAAACGCGGCCACGCTGGCCACGTTGATGATCCGGCCCTTTCCGCGGGCCAGCATTACTTCCAGCGCAGCGTGGGACAACTCCATGGGCGTCTGGACGTGGAGGCGCAAATGGCGGCGTTCCTCGTCCAGGTCGTTGTTCTCGAAGGACTTCAAGAGGCCGATGCCCGCGTTGTTGACCAGCACGTCGACGGGTCGGCCTGCGTCCCTGAGACGGTCGGCAACCGCTGAAACCCCGACGTCGGTGGTCAGGTCCGCGGACAGCACCTCCGCCGAGATACTGAAGTCGCGTTCAAGTTCCTCGGCTTTGTCCTTAAGTCGCTGCCCGTCGCGGGCCACCAGGACCAGGTGGTGCCCGGATTCGGCCAGTTGACGGGCGAACTCGGCACCGAGCCCGGCAGTTGCTCCCGTTACCAGGGCTGTAAGTTCATTGGCTCGAGTGGTCATGCGCCTAGACTAGCGGCCCTCCCAACCAGCGAGCACCCCCACCTCCCCGCTGCACCCCCCCGCACCCCCAACCTCCCCGCGCGAGGTGGCATTTAGTGACAATGTTTAAGCTCCGGATTGTCATCAAATGCCATCTCGGCGGGGCTGCTAGGCGAACTTGGCCAAGGGGTTGGCCAGGCGTCCCGCCATCTGCAGACCGCCGGACGGGTCAGAGATGTCCAGCATCTGCTGGTTGTTCCTCAGTTGCAGGCGGTTGAGGCAAGACAACTCGAAGTCCGCAGCGAACAGATCATGCATGGCGAACTGCTGGGCAAGCTCCGGGTGGCGCTGTTGGTACTCCCGCAGCACCGATGCGGCAGTTTCCCAGAACTCGTCTTCGCGCAGTGTTCCGTCCTCAACGAGGATCGCTGACAGGAATCGGAAAATGCAGTCGAACACGTCGGTGAAGATGGCCAGGACCATTTCTTCCGCCGGGATCTCAGCCTTGATCCGGGAGACGTCCTCCGGGAGTTCAAGCCTGTCCCCCATCACGACGATTTCCTCGGCGATGTCCTTCATGATTGCCCGTACAGGAACACCGTTCTCAAGGATCAGGATGACGTTCTCACCATGTGGCATGAAGGCGAGCTCGTACTCGTAGAGGCAGTGGACCAGGGGAACGAGGTAGGCCTCGAAGTAGCGGCGCAGCCACTCGGTGGGCTCCAGCCCGGAGCGCGCGATGAGGGAAGAAACCATGGATACGCCGGAAGGATCCACGTGCAGCAGCGACGCCATGGTGGCCAACTGTTGCCCGTTCTTGAGCAAGGGCAGCGGACTTTCCCTCCACAAGGCAGAGAGCATCTTCCGGTACGGAGAGCCCTTCGCGGACGCTGCCTCGTAGTAGTGGTTGTGGTAGCCGATGGCCGCAGTTTCACGGATCATGGCCAGGCCCCGGTTCTGGAGCTCCTGGTCATTTCCGATCAGTTCCTGCAGCCAGTCGTTGATGGCCGGCGTTGCTTTCATGTACTGGGGCGAGAGTCCCCGCATGAAACCCATGTTCAGCACCGACATCGCCGTCTTCACGTAGGCCTTCTCCGGGGAGGTGGTGTTGAAGAACGTACGAATGGACTGTTGCGCCTGGTAATCGTCCTCTCCTGTACCCAAATGGACGATGTGGCGCTGTGCGATGTCTGCCGCGAACGTCACTGTGAGCTTGTTGTCCCACTGCCAGGGATGGACCGGCATCAGGAGGTAGTCCTCGGGATCCAGGCCCGAAGCGGAGAGCTCAGTGTGGAACCACGCCAAAGTTGCCGGGCCCAGTTCGGCCTCAAAGTGGGTGCGGTAATCGAGCCCTGCGCTGGAGGTGAAGACGGCTTTCGAGCGGTGCACTGCGATCCACTGCAGCTTCACCGCTGCCCCGGTTTCCGGCGCAAAGGCGTGATAATCCGCAATCCCAAAACCAAGCCGGCCATTGTTGGCTACAAAACATGGGTGGCCTTCGGTCATGCTGTGCTCGATCGCTTGGAAGTCGGCCGCCCGATCCTCCCCCTTGGTCACCCCTGCCACCAATTCGGCCGAGCCGAAGGGCTTGCCCTGCTTGTAGGCGTGGCTGGCCAGGGTGCTGCTGATTTCCTCGAGATAAACGGGCAGCATCTCCTGTTTGATGCCGAGGGCCTCCTGGAATTCTGCGATGAAATCCAAGGCATCTATAGGCAGTTCCTTGCCGTCCCGCAGGCGCGCGATGGACCCTGCCGACACCGACCAATGCTCAAGTTGCAGCACGCGGGCACGGAAACGGTACTCCACGGTGTCGTCGTCGCTGACGATCTTGTACAGGCCCACGCCACCCTCGTCCCGCACCAATTCCGGGACCAGAATGCGCTCGTGCGAGAACTCGGCGATCGCCTTTCGCACCAGGTGCCGGTTGGCAACAGCCCAACGTTCGGGGGTCAGGTGGGCAACGGGTGCCGCCGCTTCTTGGACGGGTGTTTCAATGCTTGTGGTCACAGGGATTCTCCTCTGGTCGCCGCGGCGGGCGCGGCCAGAATCGGGGTCAGGGTGGCCAGGAAATCTGCTCTGGTGCAAAAGCTCAGGAGGGCCTTCTTGTGGTCTTCGGCAGGGTCGACGGCGGGTAGGGTCACCACGCTGTGCGGGCGGAAGCCAACTTTCTCGTTGAGCACATGGATCTTGTGGTTCCGGGCGTCGGGCTCGACGACGACCCGCCGGGTTGCCGGGTCAGCGAACAGTTCGGTCATGACGGCCTGCATGACGGCGGTGGTGTACCCCTTCTGCGGATCGCCGCCGGGTGGGGACACCAGGAGGTGCATGCCGACGTCGCCCGCCTGGACCTCGTAGACGTCCACCAGGGGCGATGATTCCGGGCGATACCGCTCCATAAGGAAGGCGGGGACGCCGTCGTCGAGCCCCAGGAACGCTTGGTGGTGACCAGAGGCGGCGATCTTCGAGTATTCCTCCACAACGTCCTGCTCTGTGGAGGAAACCATGCCCCAAAAGCGCGCGTACTCCTGGCTTACCCAGCTGTGGAGGACGGGTGCGTCGGCCGCGGGGTCTACGGGTCGGAAGGCGAAACTCATACTGCTGCTCCTGCGGTTTCGACTGCCACGGCGGCGGGCGCACCGAACTGCTGGAAGGCAACGCTGCGCTCGATCGGGTAGATCTCGCGGCCCGTGATTTCGCGCAGGATCACGGAGTTACGGTACGCGGCCATACCAAGGTCCGGTGTGACGAAGCCATGGGTGTGCAGTTCCGCGTTTTGGACGAAGATTTCCCCGGGTTCGACGCCGGTTCCGTAGTTGCGTTCGACGTCGAACCGGCCCTTGGCGTCGCGGCGGATGCGGTCATTGATGCCGGCCAGGAAGGCTGGCTCTTTGTAGCTGTAGCCGGTAGCCAGGACCACGGCCTCGGACTCCAGGCTGTAATCACGGCCGTGTTCCTCGTGGTGCAGTTGCAGGGTGTGGTTGCCCGTGGCCGGGTCCCAATCAGCAGCGGTCAATGACGAGTGCGTGTGCAGCTGCGTGTCCACCATGCCGGAGAGGCTCTTGGTGTAGAGGAGATCGTAGATGTCATCGATCAGGTCCGAGTTGATGCCCTTGTACAGGTTCTTCTGGCTCTTGATCAGGGAATCGCGCTGCTCGCCCGGGAGCGAGTGGAAGTAGTCGACGTACTCCGGCGACGTCATCTCGAGCGTGAGTTTGGTGTACTCCAGAGGGAAGAAGCGGCCGGAGCGGGTGACCCAGTTGAGCTGGTAACCGTAGACGTCGATCTCCTGAAGGAGTTCGTAGTAGAGCTCGGCCGCGCTCTGTCCGCTGCCCACAATTGTGATGCTGCGCTTGGACTGCAGCTCACTCTTCCTCGACAGGTAGTCGGCGTTGTGGAGGACCAGTCCCCCGGCCTCGACTATCCCTGCACAGGAGTCCGGAACATACGGAGACGTGCCGGTGCCCAGGACCAACTTGCGGGCGTGAAGCACCTCAGCACCATCCGGGCCCTGCACCGAAAGCCGGTACACGCCGTCGTCGTAGCTTACATCCAGCACATCCGTGCTAAAACGGACCGATTCCAGCTGGCCGGCCACCCACTGGCAGTACTGGTTGTACTCGGCGCGCAGCGGGTAGAAGTTCTCGCGGATATAGAAGCGGTACAAGCGGCCGGTCTGCTTCAGGAAGTTCAGGAACGAGAAGGGCGACGTCGGATCTGCCAGGGTCACGAGGTCCGCCATGAACGGAACCTGCAAGTGCGCCGGCTCAAGCATCATGCCGGGGTGCCAGTCGAAGGATTCGCGGCGGTCAAGGAACACGCAATCCAGGTTTTCCAGCGGCTCGCTCAGCGCGGCAAGCCCAAGATTGAAGGGCCCGACGCCGATGCCCGCGACGTCGTAGATCCTGCCGTTGCTGGGGGTGCTCATGCTGCGGCCTCCGTAGTGTTTGCAAGGAGGCTGGCGCCGGTCCTGCGGATAAGTTCGATGATTTCCTGAATGTCCCTCAGGGAGGCCTCGGCGTTGAGGAGGGTGAATTTGAGGTAATGGCGTCCGGCCACTTTGGTGCCGGCCACCACAGCCTCGCCGGAGGCGAAGATGGCGGAGCGGATGGCGGGGTTGAGGGCATCTGCGGCGGCGGCGTCGAGCTTTGAACCGTCAACCAGAGGCCGGTAGCGGAACACCAGGGTGCTCAGCTGGGGCGCTGCGGCAAGCTCAAACTCTGCGTCCTCAGCAAGCAGCGAGCCCACGCGGCCCGTCAGGTCGATCGCTTCGTCGAAGAGTGCGCCTATGGCATCGGCACCCATGATGCGCAGAGTGAGCCACAGTTTGAGGGCATCGAAGCGACGGGTGGTCTGGATGCTCTTGTCCACCTGGTTGGGGATCTCGGCCTTGGCTGCGCTTTCCGGGTTCAGGTAGTCGGCGTAGTAGGTGACGTGGCCCAGCATGGCACCCTGCCGGACCAGCACCGCGCTGGAGCTGACCGGCTGGAAGAACGTTTTGTGGAAGTCGACGGTTACGGAGTCGGCCAAGTGGATGCCGTCCAACAGATGGCGGTACCGGCCCGATACCAACAGGCCTCCGCCGTAGGCTGCATCCACATGGAGCCAGGAATCGTAGGCGCGGACCAGTGCCGCGAGCTCGGACAGCGGATCCACTGAACCGAAGTCCGTGGTCCCGGCGGTGGCCACAACCGCCATCGGCACCAGTCCGGCGTCGTGCGCTTCAGCCAAAGCAGCCGCGAGCGCGGTGGGGTCCATGCGGTGGTCTTCGGCGGTGGGGACCGCAATCACGGCGTCGAAGCCAAGGCCCAGCATCGATGCGGACTTCTGGATGCTGAAGTGGCTGTCCATGGAAGTGAAAATGCGGAGCCGGTCCAGCAGGTGCGGCAGGCGGGCTTCCGGGTTTCCTGCGCGGAGTTTGGCCACTGCATGGTTGCGGGCGATCAGCAGCGCCTGGAAGTTGGACTGGCTGCCGCCCGAAGTGAAGACGCCGTCAGCCTCTGCCGTGAAGCCGATGCGCTCCGCTGTCCAGTCGATGAGCCGGCGTTCGATCATGGTGGCTCCGGCACTCTGGTCCCAAGTGTCCATGGAGGAGTTCACTGCGGAGAGCACGGCCTCGCCGACCAGAGCCGGGATGACCACCGGGCAATTCAGGTGCGCCGCGTAGCGGGAATCATGGAAGTAGATGGAGTCCTTGAGATAGAGCTCGTCAAGCTCCTCCAGGGCGGCGGCAGTGTCTGGCAGCGGACGTTCGAGGTCCACAGCGCCGACCTTCGCCTTGAGCTCTGCATGCCCGACGCCGGTGAACGGCTGGGCGGTCCGCTGAACCTTCGTGGAGACGGCATTGACTCCCTGAAGGACCTGCGCCACGTAGCTGGGCGAATTCCGTGCGTTGAACAGCTGGTTGGTGGCAGCGAGGGCCAGCTCCACTTTGGAACCAAAATCCGGCTCCTGAGCTATCCGCTCTTCGACACTGGGTGATGTCACGTCAGCTTCCTTCCGTTTGCGTTGGGGCGCTTATTAGCAAGGCAAGCCTTACTTAGGTAACCCTTTCCGTCAAACTTTTGTGACCTATTTCGCTTGGAAGGCGGTTTCTCGCGGTTCTGCTGCCCAATCCTGCGTCATTGACTTTCTTTGCGGCCAAGTTAGGTGGAAAATACCGTCCCTTTTTGGCCACAGACTGTCCGGTTTCGGCCAGACGGGAACCCGGCGGAGCCGAGGAGTAGAGTGCTAGGACAAACCCGTCAACGGTTGGGGGACCCTTTGAAAGACCACGTCCACGAACGGATCGGCTTCCGCGAAATCGATGAGCAGGGCAACGCCATCCCAGCAGTGAGCCCCCACGTTCCCGAGGTCGCCGACCCGCCCCGGGCACGCCTGGTCGTGAACCCGTTCATCATTGCCCTCTGGGTTCTGGACGCATCGTTGATGTGGTTGGGCCTGTGGGCCATATCGACGGCGGCGGGCGGCATGATGGGTCCGCAGCCCTACCAGTCTGCCGAGTCGGCGCAATTTACCTACATGATGCTCTCGAATGCGCCTTATGCCCTTTTGGCGGCTGTTCTCATGACGGCAGCCCTGCTGTTCTGGCATGCGAATCAGTGGCAAAAGAAGCGGCTCATCAGGTAGTTGTTCCTGGTGAGCCGCTTCTCTGTTGTGCGTGCGGGGCGTGCCTTGCAGCTAGAGCACAGCAGCACCAAGAACGCATTTGATGTCCTTGGCCGGTTTGGTCACTTCTGCGGTGGCCGTCCAATCCAGCGACTTGCCGGCCTGTACATCCTTGAAGGTCTGCTCGCCGTGGGCAAGCACGGCTGAAGTACTCGGGTCGACCCAACTGACAGTGATCTTGACTGCCCCCTTGGTGCCTGCTGGAGGAGTCACCGTACCCTTGGCGGCGACCTTTCCAGGTGCGGTGTCGCAAGAGGTCATGGTGGTGGCCTGGATGATGCCCGTGCCCGGGTTGGCCGGTTTTGCCTCGCCTGTTGTGGCGGCCTGTGTTGTGGTCGTCGACGGCGGGTTCCCCGCTTGATTGCTCTCCGGCGAAGAGCAAGCGGAGAGTGCTGAAGCTGCCACCAGCACGCCAACGAAGCACACGACTGGTTTCTTCATGTGATGGCTCCCTGGATCTTTCGTGATGTGGAAATGAACGGACGAATGCGCGGTAACCGGGCGGTTGAACCCGGCTACCGCGCACTCTGCTACCTAGACCTCAGAACGCTTGCGGCGTCCGACGAGGAACAGGAAGACACCCGCACCAACCACCAGCAGGCTGATGGGCAGGACGGTGAGAACAACACCAGTGCTGGCCAGCGACCCTCCGGAGCCAACCTGTGACCCTCCGGAGCCGCCCTGTACTGAGTCATCAGCCGGCGGAAGGGTCACCACAGCGGTTGCAGGTGGCGTCTCTACCGAAGGTCCCTTCGGCGGAACACCCGTCGCAATTGCCGTGTTGGCGACCTTGCCTGCGTTGATGTCGGCCTGGGTGATGGCGTACGTTGCCGAAGCCGTCACTGACTGGCCGGGCAGCAAGGTACCCGCGGTTCCGGGCCAGGTGTAGACCAAGGCGGACAGACCAGGCATACGATCCTTGACCTCAACGTCCCTCAGCGCCACATTCCCGGTGTTCTTTACCGTGAAGTTGTAGGTGATCAGATCGCCCACGTGGGCGGGATCGCCAACCGCTGAAGCGTCAGCCTTCTTGGTGAACTCCAGTCCAGCTGCAGGGGTCAACGGGGTATCCGTGGTTCCCGGAGGCGGCGTGACCGAAGGACCGGTAGGAGGAGTTCCCGTAGTGGTCGCCGAGTTGGCCACATGGCCGGCCTCGATGTCCGACTGGGTGATGGCGTACGTTGCCGTAGCCGTCACCATCTGTCCGGGCAGCAGGGTTCCCGCAGCACCGGGCCAGGTGTAGCTCAGTGCCGACAGACCAGCCAGAGGGTCGTCGATGGTGACATTGGTCAGCGTGACGTTTCCGGTGTTCTTGGCCGTGAACGTGTAGGTGATCTGGTCGCCTACCTTGGACGGGGAATGAACCGCGGACGCGTCAGCTGTCTTGGTGAACTCCATGCCCGGTGCTGGGGTCAACGGGGTGTCCGTTTCGCCCGGAGGAGGCGTGACCGCAGGACCGGTAGGCGGGGTGCCCGTGGTGGTTGCGCTGTTGGCAACGTGACCGGCGTCGATATCCGCCTGGGTGATGGCGTACGTTGCCGTAGCCGTCACGGTCTCACCGGGCAGCAGGGTTCCTGCAGCACCAGGCCAGACGTAGGTCAAAGCCGAGAGGCCCGCCAGGGGGTCGTCGATGATGACGTTGGTCAGCGTGACGTTTCCGGTGTTCTTGGCCGTCAACGTGTAGGTGATCTTGTCGCCTGCCTTTGACGGATCCTGGAGTGCCGAGGCGTCTGCCGACTTGGTAAACGTCATCGCCGGGGCCGGGGTCAACGGGGTGTCCGTCGTTCCCGGAGGAGGCGTTACGGCAGGACCAGTGGGCGGAGTGCCCGTGGTGGTCGCGCTGTTGGCCACGTGGCCGGCGTCGATGTCCGCCTGGGTCACTGCATACGTTGCCGTAGCAGTCACCGTCTGGCCCGGAAGCAGCTCGCCGGGGGTGCCCGGCCAGGTGTACGCCAGGGCTGAAAGACCAGCCAGCGGATCCGTGATGGTGACATTCTTCAGCGTGACGTTACCGGTGTTCTTGGCCGTGAACGTGTACGTGATCTTGTCGCCGGACATGGTGGGGATCTGGATGGCCGAAGCATCAGCCGTCTTGGTGAACTCCATGGCCGGAGCCGGAGTCAGCGGAGTGTCCGTCGTTCCCGGAGGAGGCGTCACAGCAGGACCAGTGGGAGGAGTACCCGTGGTGGTCGCACTGTTGGCAACATGACCGGCGTCGATATCCGCCTGCGTAACCGCGTACGTGGCAGTAGCCGTCACGGTCTCGCCGGGCAGCAGGGTTCCTGCAGCGCCGGGCCAGACGTAGCTCAATGCCGAGAGGCCAGCCAACGGATCGGTGATGGTTACGTTCTTCAGCGACACGTTTCCGGTGTTCTTGGCCGCGAACGTGTACGTGATAACGTCGCCCACCTTCGTGGGGTTCTGGACCGCCGAAGCATCAGCCGTCTTGGTGAACTCCATCGCCGGAGCCGGAGTCAACGGAGTATCCGTGGTTCCCGGAGGAGGCGTTACCGCAGGACCGGTAGGCGGAGTACCCGTGGTGGTTGCCGAGTTGGCGACATGGCCGGACTCGATATCCGCCTGGGTAACCGCATACGTGGCCGTAGCCGTCACGGTCTGGCCCGGAAGCAGGGTTCCTGCGGTGCCCGGCCAGGTGTACGCCAAGGCAGACAGGCCAGCCAGCGGATCCGCGATGGAAACGTTGGTCAGCGTGACGTTGCCCGTGTTCTTCGCGGAGAACGAGTACGTGATCACGTCGCCCACCTTGGTGGGGTTCTGGACCGCCGAAGCATCGGCAGTCTTGCTGAACTCCATGGCCGGTTTGGGGGTCAACGGAGTATCCGTTGTTCCCGGAGGAGGCGTTACGGCAGGACCAGTGGGCGGAGTGCCCGTGGTGGTCGCGCTGTTGGCCACGTGACCGGCGTCGATATCCGCCTGCGTGATGGCGTACGTTGCCGTGGCAGTCACGGTCTCGCCCGGAAGCAGCGTGCCCGGGGTTCCCGGCCACGTGTAGTTCAAGGCGGACAAACCGGCCAGCGGATCCGTGATGGAAACGTTGGTCAAGTCCACGTTGCCGGTGTTCTTCGCGGTGAAGGTGTACGTGATGATGTCACCCACCGTCGAAGGATCCTTGATGGCAGAAGCGTCGGCCGTCTTGGTGAACTGCATTGCCGGAGTCGGGGTCAACGGGGTGTCCGTCGTTCCCGGAGGAGGCGTCACGGCAGGACCAGTGGGCGGAGTACCCGTGGTGGTGGCCGAGTTGGCAACATGGCCGGCGTTGATGTCGGCCTGGGTGATGGCGTACGTAGCCGTAGCAGTCACGGTCTGGCCCGGCAGCAGTTCGCCCGCCGTGCCCGGCCAGGTGTATGCCAAGGCAGACAGACCAGCCAGCGGGTCGGTGATGGAAACGTTCTTCAGCGTGACGTTGCCGGTGTTCTTCGCGGTGAAGGTGTAGGTGATGATGTCACCGACCACCGACGGATCGTGGATCGCCGAGGAGTCGGCGGACTTGGTGAATACCATCGCCGGACCAGGGGTCAACGGGGTGTCCGTGGTTCCCGGCGGAGGCGTAACCGCAGGACCCGTGGGCGGAGTGCCCGTGGTTGTTGCGGTGTTGGCAACATGACCGGCGTCGATATCCGCCTGCGTGATGGCGTATGTCGCCGTAGCCGTGACGGTCTGACCGGGCAGCAGCTCTCCTGCAGTACCGGGCCAGGTGTAAGCCAGCGCCGAGAGGCCTGCCAGAGGATCGGTGATGGAAACATTCTTCAACGTGACGTTGCCGGTGTTCTTTGCCGTGAAGGTGTAGGTGATGCGGTCACCTACAACTGACGGGTTCTGGATACCGGAAGCATCTGCCGACTTGGTGAATGTCATTGCCGAAGCCGGGGTCAACGGAGTGTCCGTGGTTCCCGGAGGAGGCGTCACAACAGGACCAGTGGGCGGAGTACCCGTGGTGGTCGCGCTGTTGGCGACATGACCGGCGTCGATATCCGCCTGGGTGACTGCGTAGGTGGCAGTGGCAGTAACGGTCTGTCCGGGCAGGAGGGTTCCTGCGGTGCCCGGCCAGGTGTATGCCAAGGCAGACAGACCAGCCAGCGGATCCGTGATGGAAACGTTGCTCAGCGTGACGTTGCCCGTGTTCTTGGCCGTGAACGTGTATGTGATCACGTCACCAACCTTGGAGGGGTTCCCGACAGCGGAGGCGTCAGCTGACTTGCTGAATTCCATGGCCGGACCGGGAGTCAACGGAGTATCCGTTGTTCCCGGAGGAGGCGTTACGGCAGGACCAGTGGGCGGAGTGCCCGTGGTGGTAGCCGCGTTGGCGACATGACCGGCATTGATATCAGCCTGCGTTACCGCGTATGTTGCCGTAGCGGTTACAGTCTGGCCCGGAAGCAGTTCACCTGCGGCACCCGGCCAGTTGTAGGTCAACGCTGAGAGGCCTGCCAAGGGATCGTTGATGGAAACGTTGGTCAGCTTCACGTTGCCGGTGTTCTTGGACGTGAACGTGTAGGTGATGATGTCGCCAACAGCAGACGGGTTCTTGATTCCGGAAGCATCTGCAGACTTGCTGAATTCCATGGCGGGGCCAGGGGTCAACGGAGTGTCGGTAGTGCCAGGCGGAGGTGTGACTGGTGGGCCGGTCGGAGGATTACCCGAGGTGGTGGCTGCGTTGGCTACGTGACCTGCATCGATATCCGCTTGCGTGGTGGCATATGTGGCCATCGCAGTGACTGTCTCGCCAGGAAGCAACGTGCCCGGAGTACCCGGCCAGGTGTATGCCAGCGGTGAAAGCCCTGCCAGGGGATCGTTGATGGCAACACCCGTGAGGGTGACGTTTCCGGTGTTCTTCGCCGAGAACGTGTATGTGATGACGTCCCCTACCTGCGCTGGCGACTGGACGGCGGAGGCATCCGCAGACTTGCTGAACTCCATCCGCGAAACCGGCAGGGCCGTGTTGGTCAGCACACAGCTGATGTCCGCACCGGCAACTGGGGTCAACGCGAAGGACTGGTCGAAAGCGGCCCCGGAGGGAAGCCCCTGCTGGAGGCCATTGGCGTCCGTGCAGGTGATCGATTGATCGTAATCAGCCAGGTTGGAGGCAGATTCCGTCAGGTAGTACGTGGTGGCGGTGTCGGCAACATATTTGCCGGTAACGCCAGTACCCGCGTTAACCGTGGAGCCCGTTCCAGCAGTGGTGGAATTGGCCGTGTTGTTGACCACTGCTCCGGTAGCCGAACCGGCGTGGATCGCCATGGTGAACTGGTCCGAATCAACCAGACGGGGGGAGTTCAGGGACTTGCTCAACTCAATGCGCGGAGCCTTCACCACCAGAGTGGCGTCTGCCGGCGGGTTGAGGTTGGTCTCGATGTTCGCAGGACCATTAACGTAGGTACCCTCGGCATCTGCGGTGACATCCACGGTAATGGTGCAGGATGCCATGCCCTTGGCCAGGTCTCCGCCGGTAACGGCAATGACGTTGCTTCCCGCGGCCGCGGTGGTGGCCAACGGGTTACCCGCAGACTGGACACATGTGCCGCCGATGTTCGGCGTGCCGGCTACTTTAAGTCCGGCAGGCAGGGTGTCAGTGATGGACCAGTCGTCCTTGGCGTTGAGTTCGCTGGTGTTCGTCACGGTCAGCGTCAGCGTGGAAGACTGCCCCGGGCCAACCAGCGCCGGCGAGAACGACTTGTCCAACTGGGGCGTTACGTCCACCAGGCGCACATTGTCAAAAGCACCGTCGTTGCCGTTGGAGGTGCCGTTGTTGTTCCACATCTCAAGTCCCAAAGAGGCGCCCGTTGACTGGAAAGCCTGGTTGGTCAGCATGGAATTGATGTTGATCGTCTTGGTGATCGTGCCAAAGACACCGCCGACGTCGCTTGTAACCTGCTGCTGATAGGCCTGGACGTTGGGATCGGACGTCGCCTGGCAGCCGTTCACCGGGTCACCGATGGGAGTCACGGTTCCGTCCGCGTCAATGCGGGCGAATTGGTACGACGGATCGGCACTGACTGCCATGCAGTTCATGAAAGCCGTGTCCACACCGAAGGTGTAGTAGTGGCCGGCGGTGGTGGCAAGCGGATTGGCCGTCTTGAACATCACGCCGTTATTGGGTCCGGCGGGGAGAATGGCGCAGAAGCCGCCAGCCGTATTGTTGGAGAGGCACTCCGTAAAGGAGCTGGTGACGTGGTTCGTGTCGGGTGAGCTTGGGGTGAACTGTTGTCCCATGCCCAGGGCCAGCATGCGAAGATGCTGGTAGCTGCGACGTGTGTCGACGTCGGCGCAGCGGTTGTCGGTACCGGATCCTCCGGCGCCGGAGATAGCCCACGGCGGAGTGTCGGTGTTGTCATAGCTCAGGATGACGCCATTGCAACGGATACCGTTGATCCAGCTCGGCGACCCTGTGTACGTCTGCCCGGTGGCACCTACGTACGTGGTGGAACCCGCCGCCGAGTATGACTGCGCGCCGAGGGCGGTGTTGTCGGTCCCGTTTTCAAAGTCTTCGGTGAAGACGACCGTTCCAGGCTGCGTAACTCCTGGTGTCCCGGGAACTGTGGCCAGGGATGGTGGCGCCAAGGCACCGCCCACCCCCAGGGAAATTATCGCTGTAGCGAGTACACCCGCTAACAGCTTTCGTGGACGTGAATATCTCATGGGCTCTCTTGCCTGTTTGGATCACCCGGGACCGGTCAAGCACGGAATTCCCCGCGTGATGCTGTGGATGCGAAAGGCTGCTGCCAGTGAACATGTGCATCTCTATAGCGATTCATGACGCAGAATTTCGATATTTTTCGCGGACCGGCCAAGGCATAGACGAGTCCAACCACTTAGTGGGGGAAGTTCCCGATTCGTGACGCGAAATCGAGAAAAACTTTTGAGGCTTTAGGAAGAGAGCGCTTAGTGGAAAGTATTGATGAAGGTCTTGGGAACGATCCCCTGCCCGCTGAACTGGTACTCCAGCGTTCCACTCTCCGCGTCCCCGGGCAGGAACACAGTGAGGTGGAAAGCAAGCTGGTTTTGGTCCAGATCATCGGAGACGCAGCGGATTTGCTGCGCCTCGGAAGCGCTGCAATCCCAGCCCGCAGGCGCCACGTTTTTCCCCTCCACGAAAGCAGCGCCATCGGGCAAAGTGAAGATAGCTTCGCCCGATGCCGGCGAACCGTCACCATCCAGGGTGAACTGGATGTGCAATTCCCTCTCGAGGGGTTCCGAGCCCTTGCCTGCCGAGAACGTCGCCTCAACCGTGCGAGTCAGAGGTGCCGCTGCAGCGTCAGTCTGTGGCGCCGTCGTCGATGAGACAACACCGGGATCCACAACGACAGCGCTCCTTCGCAGCGGTTCTTCGGGCGGAATCACGACGGCGGGAGGTTGACTTACGGGGGCTGGTGGCGGTACCGGCGTGGCGCTTGGCAGGGGCGCCGCGCTTTCGACCGGCGCTGCAGGTGACGCTGGTTCCTTGACTGCTGGAACACTCACCGGAGCTTCCGCGATCGCGGCACCGGGCCCATCGTTCGGCTGCGGCAGCAACGTGAGGGCCCCAGCCACAGTCCCGACGCCGACCACAACTGCCGCCGCGAGTTTCCAGCTGATTCCGTGGAGGCCAAGAACCGCGGCCTTTCCCGAAGTTGCTGCGGCTCCGGCACCCGACCACCCCACGGAGGCGGCTGCCGCCGGGGTGAACACGACGCCCGCAACCAACGGAAAGAGGATGGCACGCATGCCGCCTTGGACGTCGTTCAGTTCCATCAGCAAAGCGGTGCACTTGGAACAGCCTGCCAAGTGGGCATCCACTTTTTCCCTGGACGTGCGTTTGAGGGCATCGCGCACGTACTTGCCGAGCTGGCCGGCGAACTCGTCACATGCCTCATCAACGCTTCGGCTGATGTGGTGCTGCAGATAAGCCTGGCGCAGTCCCTCCCTTGCACGGATGGCCAACGAGGACACACCATTCGGGGTAAGCCCAACCAACGGTGCTACGGCGGCCGGCTTCAACCCTTCGATGTCGAGGTGGAACAGCACGGCCTGGCATCGTTCCGGCAGGGACTTGAAGGCCTTGGCCATGATGCTCGACTCGAGGTCGCCCACCACGTGGTCGTCATCATGGACCACGGCGTCCAACACGGTGTCATCGGCGGCCGTCTGCGTGAGCCTGGCTTTTCTGTTGCGTTCATGCGCGGTACGCCGCACCACAGTCAGGAGGTAGGAGCGGAAGAACTCCCTGGGGCCCTTGCCGTCCTTCAGGGACTGGAAGATGGATGCAAAGGCCTCGGCCACAACGTCATCAGCGTCGCTGGGGTTGTCGGACTGCGCGCGGGCAACGTACTGGGCGATCTGCACGTGACGGGTGTAAAGGGTGTCGAAGGCCTCAGTGACGCCTTGTCGAACGAGGTCAAGGATCTGGGGATCGCTGGAGTTTCCGGCCGTCGACGTTGCGGGCGCCCCTCCGGCCCCGGCCACTAATACTTGATCCATAAACAGTAGTGTGTCATCAGATTGCGACTTGACTTGAATGTCAGGCTACTTAGGACTATAAGGGGCGAAAAATTTCGTCAAAATGGCGACACATAACCGGTTCACACGGCACTAACCACACATGAGGCTTCACAACCCGGGCTCCGAACCGATACTCACGCGCTTCAGGGGACGGTCCTCCTTGATCAGGGTGGTTCGCTGGACGCGTGCGGGAGACTCAATCCGCCCACGAGGTGCGGTAACACCTTCATCGCCCACCCGGCTCTACGGATGCCGCTCACTTTCGGGCCAATCGAAGTGCATCACGTTGATCCATGGTGCGGACAAGCCCACGGCCGTCCCCGGGGAGACCGTTATCTTCACGGCGTGGATCATGAATGAGTCCACATGCCATCTGCGTAACATTCGTCTTATTCCGAGGTCCTTCACCAACGAGGCCATGGAACCGCTCCTATACGACTCCAGTCCGAACCAACGCCACCTGTCAGTGGGCGCCCTGGCTCCGGGGGAAGGCGTGATGCGGAGTTTCTCCTATCGCGTCACAGAATCGGACCATATCCACGGGGGCAGCCTGATCAGTGCCATGCAGGTCAGGGCGTGGTGCCGCGGCCAGGAAGTCCTCGATGAACACGATGCCATGGTTGCGCTCACAGGGTCACGGCCGGACTTGCCGTCCCGTTCAACGCGTCGCGGCCTGGGGTTCTGGAGCTCCGCGATCGTCACGAACGTAGCGCCGCGTCGCAAACCACCTACGCCGAGCGCACGGGCCAGCTAGTTGTTGCCCGGTTCCGCTTCAACCGGAGGCTTCTCCTTGGGCCAGTCAACGTCCTGCTCGTACCCTTCGTGCCTCTTCAGGTAGCCGGCTATGAAGGGGCAGTGCGGAATGATGCGCTTCCCGGACGCCACGACGTCGTCCAAGGCGAAGTGCGCCAGGACGTTGGCCAGTCCTTGTCCCTTGAACTGCGGCTTTGTTTCGGTGTGGATGAAATCGATATGCCCGGGTTTGTCCATGAACTGCGAAATCACCGCCAACTCCCCGTCCACATGAAGCTCGTAGCGGTGGAATTTGTCGTTGCGCAGGGTGGTAACACCAGGGCGGAACGACTCGGCCAGTGAATCGGTATTCTCGGTCATGTTTCGAGGTTGGCACGTAAATCGTGCGCTGGCAACGTGAGGCGTGGAACCTCCGCGGCTGCCGCTTCACCAAGCGGCAGCACCGGCGTCGGAACCCTGCCCAGCAGCAGGACAGACAGGGCGAAGCAGGCCGCTCCCCCACCCAACAAGGCGAGAGTCAGCCCGTTCAAGGCTGCGTTCGTCACCGGGACAAAGACCACGACGGCGGCCGTCACCACTGCCACGCGCGCCGGGCCCCGGGCGTGGCTGGCTGCCATGGGACGATCCTCGAAACGGCCGAAGAGCCTCACCACCGGGACGAGCAGAACTACCACTGTCAGGAAGACGGGTATCCGGGCCCACCACCATTCCGCCGATCCCGCCGCGGCCTTGGGCAGATCTGTGAGCAACAACAGCCCGGACATGCCAACAAGGATTGGAAGGTGCCACAGATATACCGACATGGAGCGACGCCCTGCCACCGCAATCACCGCACGGATCCAACGGACTTCGCCGAGCCACCGCACGCCGGGGGCCAGGAGCTGCAGTACCGCCGTCTGGGAGATACCCAGCAGGACCAGGCACAGATTGGGTGGGTTGATATTCACCACCATGTTGCCCGGATAGATCCCCACTCCTGTGACGAGGCCCAGAAGCAGGTTGCTGGAGACCATGGCGGCCACCAGCCACGTGCGGCTGCGGTCCTCGAAAAAGCCGTCGGCTTTCATGAAGCCCAACTCCTGGACTGCGCACCACACAAAGATCATGTTGGTGAACGCCAGCAGTGGAAGGGTGCCACGGAGGGAATCGATGGTGATGACCGCACCCAGCAGTGACAGGAACGTCAGGAGCGGCGAACGTTCATGGAACCTGGCCATGACCGGGATGCTGAGCTGGGCAGTGAGGTACGCGGCCAGGAACCACAGCGGCATGGCGGCGCCGGTTGTCATCAGCTGGATAACTTGCGGGTGGACACCAAGCAGCAAAGCAATCCACAAGCCTCCCCACATGACAGCAAGCAAGGCCATGGCCGGGCGCACCAGGCGGAGAAGCCGCAGCTGCGCGAAATCGAATCCGTTCCCACCGCTTGCCTTCAGGCGCCGCCACGACTGGAGACCGGTGACGCCACCCAGGACAAAAAACAGGGGAACGATCATCAGCACCCACAACACGGGTGCAGACCACGCCTGCTCCATCAGCACGTTGCGCGTCTCGACCGTCCCATCCTTGTGGAGGACAGGACTCACCATCATGCAGTGGGCAGCCACCACCAGGAGCAGGCAGGTGAAGCGGACGAGGTCGATCGCCGGATCCCTGTGCACAGCCGCTGGGCTGACCGCAGCAGACGCCTCCCGCTCCATGGCTCTCCCTACCAGACGGGCCCCCGGGTTGGCTCCCCCCGGGCGTTGGCTCCCGTATGCTGACTCCATTGTCCGCCCGCTTGGGGAATCGGGCCAGAAGGCTGGCCGGGTCCTGCTCCTTACGGACGTGCCCGCAGCAGACGCTCCCTCTGCTCCGGATCCATCGCGGCGGAACCAGCGGCAGCTGCGAGCCCGAATGCAGCGTCGAGCACTGCCTGGTCCGCGCCCGCCGAGGCGCCGAAGGCCGCGAATTCCGCAGTGTGATGGGCCGCGCCCCGCACGTCGTAGCCCACCATGGGGTGGATGCTCGGCACGATGTGCGAAACGTTGCCCATGTCCGTCGAAGCCACCGGCTCAGCACTCCAGATTACGGTTCGGCCCTTTCCTGCCATGGCATCCCTGTAGGCCTCAGAGAGGAATGCATCCTGGCGCAACTCCGCGTAGTCGTTGCCGGAGGGTGTCACTTGGACAGTGCATCCGCTGGCGTGGGCGGCACCTTCAAGGCAACGCCTTACTTTGTCCTGGATAGTCCCTAGTGCGCGGACGTTGGGGGCGCGCATTTCGACATTTGCCCTGGCACGCTCCGGAATCACGTTAACGGCGCTCCCACCTTCGGTGACGATCAGCGAAACGATCGAGCCTGCGGGCAGTTGCTGACGAGCCAGGGCTACAGCCGTCTGGGCAATGACCAGCCCGTCCAGGGCATTAACGCCTTCCCAGGGAGCAGCGGCGGCGTGCGCCGGACGCCCCTCGAAAAGCACATCCCACATACCCATGGCCAACGACGATCCTCCTACGACATCGGTCGCTCCGGCATGCGCCATCATGGCCAGGGAAACGTCGTCGAAGAAGCCTCCATCGATCAAATCCACCTTGCCACCGGTGGTCTCCTCCGCGGGGGTTCCCAGCACCTTGACGGTAATCCCCACTTGCTCAGCCATGGCCGCGAGCGCCAGCGCTGCTCCCACGGCGCTGGCTGCGTTCACATTGTGCCCGCAGGCGTGGCCGATGGCGGGCAGGGCGTCGTATTCCACGCACAGTGCCACCACAAGCTCACCGGTTCCGAAACGTGCGCTGAACGCGGTGGGCTCCGAGGGCTGTTTTTTGTCCAGCGTGAACCCGGCTTTTCGGAGCACCTTTTGGACGCGTTTGACTGCCCGGATTTCCTGGCCGCCAAGTTCCGGATCTGCATGGATCGCATGGCTGAGGTTGAGTATTTCGGATTTCCAGCGTTGCACGTGGCTGTCCAGGGTGGCGGGGATGCCGTTTCCGGAATCAAGCACGACGGCGGCGCCATGGCTTGGGTTGTCGGGTCGCGGCATCAGGCGGTCACCTCGGTCGCTGCACGTTTGGGGTAGCTGGCACTGGCTGCGGCGGCCACCAAAGCCGCGACGGCCAAGGCTCCCCAGATGGAGAACAGCCCAGGCTCGGTGATGTGGCCGGATTCGGCGGAGGCAGAGGAGATCAGCTTCACCACGGCTGCCCCTACGGCAATGCCCACGGACAGGGCGAGTTCGTTCAAACCGGCCGCAGTGGATGTTTCTTCCAAGGGAACGCCTTCAACGGACAGTGAGCGCGTTCCCGCCTGATACATGCCCAGGCTCAGGTTGAACATGGCGAAGCCCAGGCAATAACCGGCAAAGGAGCTGTGGGCCATGAGCATGACCACGAAGCCGCAGGCCAGCAAGAGCCCGGCGAAGACCAAGGTGGCACGTTCGCCGAATAGTCGCAGCGCTTTGGCCGTCATGAGGGATGAGCCCAGTGACAGCACTGAGGCCAGTGCCAGGACTACAGCGATCATGAGTGGACTCAAGCCGAAGCCGTAGCCTGTCTTGTCCGGGTTGGAGTGCAGGAAGATCCCGTTGGTTCCGAAGTAGCTGATGGAGGCGAAGCCGAAGAAGAATGTAGCCATCGAGACTGCGCGGATGCGGGGTATGGCCAGCATGCGCAGGTCCATGAAGCGCTTGCCTTCCGCGGCGCTGGAGTCACGCTTGGCCCAGTACGCCAGCAGGCCAAGGCCCAGCAGTCCGGCGATCAGGGTCCGGGCGTCAAACCAACCCCATTCGGGGGCCATGGATAGGGCCACGACAAACCCAATGAGTCCCAGGGAGCATGCCAGCAGCGGCGCAAGGGCGATGCCTTCACGGGTGGGGATCCCGCCGTCGGGCAGCAGGTAGGAGCATGCGAAAGCTGCCGCCGCGAACGGGACCGCCACCCAGAAGCCCAGCGTTGGGTCTGTGACGCCGACGATCCCGGCGAGGAGGCCCCCGGCTCCCACCATGATCATGAGCATGCCGATCATCACGCTGACGCCGGTGCGGGTATGGGCGGGGCTGGTGACACGGAGGATGCCCATCATCAGCGGGATGAAGCCCACAACGCAAGTAAGCATGACGACGCCGAGCGTCACGGTCAACAGCGACGGCCAAAGTGCCATTTGCAGCACCCCGAGGGTGACCACTCCCGTGGACCAGCGCAGTACCAGCCGGTAGCCATAGCTGTCGCCCAGCCTCGAGATGATGGGGGTGAGGACGGCGAAACTGACATTGGAAATGAGGAAAATGCCGTTGATGGTGGGGTCGTCGATCTCAAAGACGGGACCCAGGGCGGGAAGGATCGGGTTGAGGTAGCCCTGCGTGACGCCGCTGAGAGATTCGATCAGTGCCATTGCCAGGATCATGCCTGCGATGGTCCGGCGGGTCATCGTTGACGACGCCGGGGGTGCTGTGTTGCTTGTCATGTAGTTCCTTGGGTTTGATGCGTGAGACTCTGCGGTTGAAGGGGCGGTGATGCGTGTCACAACGTTAGAACTGGCATCTACACTGGCTTTGGAAATATCCGAATCCCACCTAAGAGGGGCATTTATGAACGAATCAGCCATGATTTCCGAGTTAGACCTCGAAATCGTGAATGCCCTTCAAATCAACCCACGGGCGGAATGGAGCCGCGTTGCGGACGCGTTGGGCCTGTCCGGCCCCACTGTTGCCCGGCGATGGAGCGCGCTGGCCGAACAGGGCCAAGCCTGGATCACTCCTTCGCCCGGGCAGCGCTATCTTTCAGCCGGGTGGTCGGCTTTCATCCACTTGTCCTCCACCCCTGGCGAGAGCGAGGACCTTCTTGAACGGCTGTGTGCGGAGCCCGCGTTCGCCACGATTTCCTTGGTCACCGGCGCGCACGACATCTTCATGGACTGCTTCGCCTCCAGCCACGCGGAGTTGATGGACATCGTCACAGGGTCCTTTCCGCGGCTGCCCGGAATCACCCACCGCGAGGTAGTCTTCGTCACCAAGTTGTACAGGCAGGCCTCGGAATGGCGCAGCGGCACCCTGGAACCGGCCCGCGCGCGGCAGGTCTCGGCGGAACCCCTGCCGGAGCAACCTGGCTACTCCCCCGACCCCCTGGACGCGCAGTTGCTGGAGGAGTTGGCCAACGATGGCCGGGCCAGCTGGGCGGAGCTGGGTGCCGCCTGCGGCGTCTCACCCCAGACAGCACGACGACGGGTGGAGCGGTTCCTTGCGGCCGGCTACATTGCGCTGAGGTGCGATACATCGACGTCGGCCCAGCAGGGCCTGCGGGAAGTTACTTTGGTGCTCAACGTCCCGGCACACTTTGTTGACGACGTCGGCCGTTACTTCGCGGCATTGACGAATTGCCGCTTATGCGCGCAGGTCCTGGGTGCCCAGAACCTTCTGGTGACACTCTGGGTCCGCGACTATCTGGAAGTTCAGGCCTATGAACGCGAACTGGCGGAGCGGGCTCCGGGAAGTGCCGTCATCTCCAGGCAGGCGGTGGTACGGACCTACAAGAGGCTGGGTCACGTCCTGGACGGCTCAGGGCGGAGCATTCGAGTGGTGCCGCTTCCTCTCTGGAAGGAGAACGCCGTCCGATGATTGTTCACATAGACATGTTTGACACTGGACTGGCTGCTAAAACACCGGCAGGATCAGAGGCATGACTACGTCCATTTTCGTGAACCTGCCCGTCAGCGACCTCGAGGCCTCCAAGGCCTTCTACACAGCACTCGGCTACACCATCAACCCGAATTTCACGGACGAAACAGCGGCATGCGTGGTCTTCAGCGACACGATTTACACCATGCTGCTCACTCACGAAAAATTCAGCCAGTTCACCAAGCAGCCCATCGCCGACACCAGGAATACGACGGCGGCCATCGTCGCCATTTCGGCGGAAAGCCGTGGGCCGTGGATGAATTGGCCAACAAGGCCCTGGAATCGGGAGGCTCCGAAAGCTCCGCGACGCAGGACTACGGCTTCATGTACAGCCGCGCCTTCCGCGACCTCGACGGGCACCACTGGGAAGTCGTGTGGATGGACGCCGCCGCAGCCCAGGACGGCCCACCGGAGAACTAAGGACAACGCGGGGTCACTTATGGCCGATGTTGGAAGGAAACATGGGCCATAAGTGACCCCGCGTTGCTGTTAAAGGAGGGCGAGGATTCCAAGCACGACGGCGAGCAGCGGCGTTGTGCCTTGGATGGCCGCCGCGCGGAGGTACTTTTTACCACTGGCCGCCAAGACGAGAGCCGCCAGGAGCATGGACCCGCATGAACTGAAGACCAGGGTCCAGCCCACCTGTGGCGAACCGGCCCACACCGCGATGATGCCAACTAGGGCGCCGATGGCGAGGAACAGGTTGTAGAAGCCTTGGTTGTAGGCCAGCGATTTGGTCGTTTCGGCGTCAGCTTGGGAGGTGATGCTGAACGTTTTCCACGTCTTCGGCTTGGTCCAGGTGATGGACTCCATGGTGAAAATGTAAACGTGCAGCAGGGCCGCAACCAGGGCAAAAATCAGGGAGGCCAGGATCATGTTTTGATCCTAGCCTCCCCGTGTTCACGTGGTTGCGCGTCAGGCGCTGAGCAGCTCCAGCGTGGCGCCGGCAAAGGTCGCCGCGGAGGTGTTCCACCGCGCCAGCAATCCTTGCAGATTCTCGCCATCCGCCCGGTAGGCCGCCGTTTCGGACTCCAGCGTGGACAGGATGCCCGTCCGCAGTTCCGTGTTGAAGTTCACTTTGCCAACGTTCAGCGAAGACGCCTTGGCCAACTCCGTAGCGGGGATGCCCGAGGCACCGTGCAGCACCAGCGGCACCTCCGTGCGTGCAGCAATGTCCTGCAGCACATCCCAGCGGATATTGGGCTCGCCCTTGTACTTCCCGTGCACGTTCCCCACGGCGACGGCGAGCAACTGCGCGCCGGTGCGTTCAACGAAATCAGCCACCTGTGCCGGGTCCGTCAGGCCGGCAACGGCGGGACCGGCGTCGGACTCTTCCGCTGAGGTGCCGAAGGCTCTGTCCTCGTCACCGGCGAGGCCGCCGAGTTCCGCTTCAAGCACGACGTCGGCATGACCGGCCGCGTCCAGCGCGGCACGGACTTCGCGGACCAAGGCGATGTTGTCCGCGTAGGCAAGCGATGAGCCATCCGCCAACACAGCATCGGCACCCGCGGCCACGGAGGCAAGAATCACCGGCAGGTCCGAGGCGTGGTCCAGCTGGACCGAAACCGGGACAGTGGCGGAATCAGCCAGGCCGCGAAGCGCGGAAATGAGGCGCAGCCCGTTTTGAGTCGAAGCAGTCTTCGGAGCAACCAACAAGATCACACCAAGTCCGGTCTCCTCCGCTGCGGACACCACGGCCAAAGCGGTCGTGAAGTCGTAGCAGGTGAAAGCGGGAACGGCCGAGCCCGAAGCCAGCGCGGAGCTGACCAGATGGTCCAGGGAAGCTCGCATCAGTGGGCCAGGCCTCCCACCAGGATCCAGGCGACGTAAGTGAGGACGAAGCCGGCCAGGCCCAGGATGGTGGTGAGGACGGTCCAGGTCTTGAGGCCGTCGGAGACAGTGAGGCCGTAGTAGCGGATCACGGTCCAGAAGCCGGCGTCGGTCACGTGGGACAGGCCGAGTGATCCGAATCCGATGGCAATCACGATGACGGCGATCTGGGCCGGCGAGTAGCCGCCTTCCATGACCGCGGAGGTCAGCAGGCCTGTGGTGGTCACGATGGCGACGGTGGCAGAACCTTGGGCCGCGCGCAGTGCCAACGAGATGATGAAGCCGAGAACGATCACCGGAAGGCCCAGGCTGTCCAGGGTGTGGGACAAGGCAGCACCGATTCCTGAGGTGCGGAGTACTTCACCAAACACGCCACCGGCCGCGACCACCATCAGGATGGAAGCGATGGGAGGAAGGGCGCCCTCGAAGATCTCGCCGGTTTCCTTCAAGGACCAGTGGCGGCGGACAGCCAGCAGGAAGAAGGAAAGGGCCACTGCAACGAGCAGCGCGAAGAACGGGTTTCCAATGAAAGCGGCAACGCCGTACCAGTAGTTGTCCTTCGGCAGGGTCAATGTACCTACAGTGCCGAGGAGGATCTGGACGATCGGGGCGGCGATCAGGAACATGATGAGGCCTGGACGCGGCGGAGCGATGGCGCGGGCACCGGGGCCGTCGTGGCCAACATGGACCAGGGAATCGGAGCCGAACTCTTCAACCTGCTGCTTGACGCCGGGAAGCAGCTCGTAGTCCTTGCGGTTCATGATGCTGGCAACCCAGTAGGACAGGAAGCCGAGGGGGACACAGATAATCAGCGAAATCAGGGTGATGAGTCCAATGTCTGCACCGAAAACTCCGGCGCCGGCAACGATTCCCGGGTGCGGAGGGACAGCCACGTGGATGGACAGCATGATACCGGCCATGGGCAGGCCGAACTTAATGGGGTGGACCTTGGCGATCTTGGCGAAAGCGTAAACAATCGGCACGAGGACGATGACGCCGACCTCGAAGAACACCGGGATGGCGACCAGGAAGCCGACGGCGGTAAGCGCCACGGCAACCCGCTTGGCGCCTAGCTTCTCGGTAAAGTGCGTAGCCAACGACTGCACGCCGCCGGAGACTTCGATCATGCGGCCAAGGATGGCACCGAGTGCGATGAGCAAAGCAACCTTGCCCATGGTGCTGCCAACGCCGTTGGTGACCACGGTGAAGATGTCCTTGAGCGGGATCTGGGCTGCGACGCCCACCAGGATGCTGACGGCAAGCAGGGCAACAAATGCCTGGATTTTGAAGCGGATGATCAACACCAGCAACAGGGCGATGCCTGCGGCCGCGATGGTCAGGAGCAGCGGAGTGCCCAGCTCCACTGCGGGTTTGATGGCCGGCGCGTCAGCGGCACCAACCATCAACGAGTTGATGAGGGGATTCATTGGGGGTGTCTCCTTTGACGTACCAGTCTAAAGAAGACCGGTGGCAGGTGCGACGACGACGAAGGGGGACCGCCGTCGTCGCGGATTCTGGGGTGGGTGGAGTTTTTGTACAGCTAATGCCCTTTAGAGCGCCTCTTGAGAGCGTTATCTGTACAAAAACTCCAAGGGGTTAGGCGGTGCGCTTGGCGGGCGCTACTACCTTGATGACGGCGGAGTCGTCAGCGGCGGCGAGGCCTTGGGCCTGGCCAAGGAGGTAAAGCTGTTCTGCGGCAGCGGCAACGGGTGCGGCGAGTCCAGCCGCGCGGGTAGCCTTGCCCACGATTCCCATGTCCTTGACGAAGATGTCCAGGCGGCTGAGGACTTCGGCGCCTTCTTCGTCGTAGGCCTCGAGGATACGAGGACCGCGGTTGGAGAGCATGAAGGACCCGGCTGCTCCGGCTTCGAGGGCGGCCAGGGTCTTGGCTTGGTCCAGTCCAAGGGCATCGGCGAGCGCCAGGGCTTCAGCGGCGGCGGCGATGTGGACGCCGCACAGCAGCTGGTTGACGGTCTTGAGGGCCTGGCCGTCACCGGGCTTGTCCCCAACGATGGTCAGGGTGGAGGCGAGCAGTTCCAAGGCGGGACGGGCCTTTTCCAAGGCCTCCGGTTCGGCGCCCACGACGATCAGAAGGTCGCCTTCGCCCGCGCGCTTGGGGCCGCCGGACAGCGGGGCGTCAACCAGCGAGACGCCGTATTCGGCCAGCTTTGCGACCGTAGCCGGGATGGCTTCGGTGCCCACAGTGCTTCCGAGGATTACGACGGCGCCCGGCTTCAGGACGGGGGCCACGCCGTTCTCACCGAAGAGGACGTCATTGAGCTGCTCGCCGTTGCGGACGGCCAGAAGCAGTGCGTCCGCATCCTGGGAAGCCTCGCGGGCCGAAGCGAAGGTCTTGATGCCGGCTGCGGCGGCGAGATCGAGGCGCGCCTCGGCGATATCGAAGCCGTGGACGGTGACTTCGGACGCGAGCCGCGTGGCCATGGGCAGTCCCATGGCGCCCAGGCCGAGGACGGTGACGGTGTAGTTGCTGCTGGTGGTCATGGTGTTCTCCGTTGAATCTAGAAAGTGGCGCTGAGTTTGCGGGTGACCTGGGTCAGTGATTGGTCGTCGCCGACGTTGCCGGCAAAGACGATGTAGGGGATGCCCTTTGCGGGCCCGTCGACCGGTTCCCACAGCGAGACGATGCCCGGCAGCATGGGTCCGCGGACAATCCCGTGCCGGATTTCCAGGCCATGAGCTGCGACATCCGAGGATGTGATGCCGCCCTTGGCAATGACGAACCGTGGCGGGAAGGTCTTGAGCGTTCGGTTCACGACAGCGACGACGGCGGCGGAGACGGTGCGGGCGATCTTCAGGCTCGCTGCGGGGTCGTCGGTTTTGATGAGCAGGCGGCTGGTGTGGACGATGACGTCACCCTCGCGGAGAGCGTTCACGACGTCGGACACGACAGTTCCGATGTAGACCTCGGCTTCCGTCTCGCCGGCCAGAAGCTCCTCGACATCGATTTCGATGGTCCGGGCCGAGCTGTGCTGGGAGGTGAGGTCGTTGAGCTGGCGGGTGGTCACGCCAACGTGGGAGCCGACCACGATCAAGCCGCCGGCTGATGACGGTGTGTTGCCTGCAAAGGCTTCCTCTCCCGTCAGGGCCTCGCGGATGTCCTGGCCGATGCGGCCCCGGACGAATGGAGGACCCACGCGGTAAAGGAGCTTCTTGCCGCGGCGTTCTGCTTCTTCCAAGCCGAGGGCAAGGGCCCGGAAGTCATTTTCCGTGACGATGTCGGCCACGATCGGGGTGGAATCGGTGGCGGATTCGATGGCGTCGGCGATGGCCTTGGCGGAGATGTCGGGTTCGCCTGCTGCGGCACCGGCCCGAATGATGTTGAGGTCCAGGACGATGACGTCGCCTGCGGGGAAGCGTCCCTGCGACTTCTCTTCCACGTACAGGGCCAACTCGGAGTTGGCGAAGCCGAAGCTGGCATCCTTTGCGAACTCCGTTTCGGCCACCGGGGTGAGCGTACCGGCGTCGCCACGCATGTAGTGCACACCGCCAATAGTGACGCGACCGGCGTCGGGGAATGCCGGAACGATCACGACGCCGTCGGTGCTTTCGCCGGTTTCGGCGGCGACGGTGGCGGCGATGGTGTCCGGCTCCAGTGGGTAGTGGCCACGGAGGGTGGAATCGCTGCGGCTGACGAAACCTAAGCGCAGGCCATCCGCGGAAGCCGCGGCGGCGAGCGCGTTGCGGACGATTTCCTCGTTCCGCGCTGCGGCTTCTGCGGGGTCGAGGCTGCGCGTGTTGGTCAGAACGTAGACGGCGGGGTCGGTTTCGTTGTCCCGGATGTAGGTGAAGGCCCACGCGAAGTCGGCGACGTCCCAGCTGGTCAGGACTGCGAGATCGGCAACGGACTGCGTGCCCGTGGGGTCGTCGTCGAGGACCACCAGGATGCGGGGGCTGCTCGCCGAGGATGCGGCAACGGCGTCGGCCACGAGCTGGGCGGGAATCCGGACTTCCGCCGGGAAGGCGGCCAGTACGTCGGCTTCAAGGATCACTGTGCACTCCATCGTGGAAAATCTCTGCTGCGGTTTGTGAATGTCAGATGTCAGACATCTAACATTTGAATCAGTGTGACACACGCTATGCAGACCGCGCAAGGAGACCCCGGTCACTAGGCTGGAAGCATGGCAGAGAGCACGGTTCCGCGATTGTTCGTGCACATTCGCGAGCCACGCGTTTCCGCAGGGTCGCTGCCGGCGCTCCTCATCCACGGCTGGGCCTCCACCTCCGCGTATTGGGAACCTCTGGCGGAAAAGCTGCTCGACGCCGGGTCGCCGGTATGGATCCCGGACTTGCCCGGGTACCACCCGGGGGAGATTCTGCCGCCGGAGTTTCGATGGAGCCTGGATTCAGCGGCCGCATCCCTGGCGGCGGCGCTGGAGGCCACGGGTAGCAGGCCCGTCCATCTGGTGGGACACTCCCTGGGCGGCAGCGTAGCCCTGACTCTGGCTGCCAATCATCCGGAGCTGGCGGCAACGGTGACGCTGGTTGGCATGGTCCCGGCACCGCCCAACGAAAGCTTCCGGGCCATGCTGGAGTCGCAATGGAAGCAGGGCTTCATTGATCCCGAAACCAAGGAACGCTGCATGAAGGCTTGGTACGGCACCCTGTCCGAACGCGACAACAAGCTGCTCAGCCGCGGCTTTGACGTGCCGTTTGAGGTTCTGGGCCCCAGCGGCGAAGCGGCCATGACCGGCGTCGACCCTTCAATACCCGGGCGCGTCCACGCGCCGCTGCTGGTGCTGGCTGGAACGGAGGACCGCGTACGGTCGATGGACCAAATGTCCGCCTTTGTGGACGCCGCCCCAGGGAGGACCGTCAGGGCGATTCAAAACGCCGGGCACAGCGTCCACTGGGAGCAACCCCAACAATGCGCCGAGGCGTTGCGGGAGTTTTGGAGAACCAACGGGCCATCGCCAGCGTAAGATGTCTGACATCCATCCCGCCCCGGGCTACGAGGGCACATGATGGGCGGGAATACAGGAGTGGGGATACATGGCACGCAAGTCGCTGGTCGGCGTCGTAGCTGATGAGTTGCTGGACCGGATCATCGCGGGTGAATTTCCGCCCGGCACGGTTGTTCCAGGAGAACTGGAGCTCAGCGCCAGGCACGAGGTGAGCCGGATGACGGTTCGTGAAGCCATGAAGACCCTGGAAGCACAGCGGATCCTCAGCGTGGAGCGCGGCCGCGGAACCTTTGTTAACCCCCTTAACCAGTGGGCCTCGCTTGAAGCAGTGCTCCGCGCAGCTTCGGAGGGCACCAAGGACGCCGCTGCCGCTGTCCAGTTGATCGAGCTTCGCCGGATGCTCGAAACCGGCGCCTGCGAGCTGGCGGCCGCACGGATCTCCGACGACGAACTCCGCACGCTCAACGAGCACGTGGACAAGATGCAGGCCTCGCATGAAGTCAACGACCTCGCTGGCTTCGTGGAAGCGGACCTTGCCTTCCACGATGTAATTCTCCATGCGTCCGGCAATGTCTTCGTGGCAGTCCTTTTTGAGCCGCTGCACAGGGTGCTCGAAGCGCGCCGGGCGGAGACCTCCGCGTTCCCGGAGATCCAGGCGCACGCCATCGGGCACCACCGGAAGATCGCGGCCGCCCTTGAGTCACGGAACGCCAACGAAGCACGGCTGGCCATGGACGCGCACATGCAGCAGACGCTGGACGACCTGAAAACGTACGTGCTGGAGGCGTAGCCGTTCCGCCCCTCACCGCCGCAGGCTCTCCGACGGCAGCTCCCCGAACGTCTTCAGATACAGGGCCGAGAACCGCCCCTGGTGCGTAAAGCCGCATAACTCGGCGACCGCCGTCACGCTTTGCTCGCGGGGATCTGCTTCGAGCAGCATTTCCCGCGCCCGGTCCAGGCGGATGCTCCTGAGGAGGTCCGACGGCGTCGCTCCGGTTTCGGCCCGAAGCGCGGTTTGCAGGGTGCGGACCGAGACGCCGAGCCGTTCGGCGATGTCGGGCACCGTGAGTTCTTCGGAGGCGTGCCGTTCCAGCAGCTCGCGGCACTCCCGGACCAAGCGGCTTTCCCTGTCGCCATCCGGCACCACTTCGGAGGCAGGCTCCAACGCCATCAGGAGCCGTGACATCATACTGTCCGCCAACAACCCCTGAACGAAGGCCGGGGATTCGGACTGCGGCTGGCTGATGAGATCGTCATGAAGTTCGACGACGGACCTCAGGAATGCGCGGCCGGCCGCGGTTGAAAGGTTCATGCCGTAGCCCAACTCACCTGGAGCGGTTCCGTTGAGCTGGTAGGCGACACGCTCCAGCGCCTGCCTGCGGACATAGACAATCAAGTGCGGACTGCCGACGTCCCAGCTCATGGAAAACGGCCGGTCGATCGGCGGCACGCTGGCCACCGTCGCGCTGGACTCCACCGTGGTGGGACCAACCTGCATTGAGGCGTGGCCGGCCAGCGGAATCTGGACCAGGTGGAAGTCCTGCAGGCCCTCCGGATTGATCCTGACGTCCCCGCCGTAATCCAGGAATTCGATGCCCACGTCCCCGCGGTGCATCGACCGCAGCTTCATGTTCACGGTTGAGGTGCGGCTGCGGGGAGCCAGCTCATGCCCGCAGAACAATTCGGCGATTCTGGCATGTGCTTCGTCAACGTCGGTTGTGGCCGTGGTTGGGCGACCCCGCAGGACATCCCGGGGAAGAATCCGCATTATCAACCACCTGCTTTACCTGGGTTTTCGCAGCTTTTCGCCTTTCGGATGTTCCCCGCGCCAACTGGATATTCCGGAGTGCAGCGGCTGTCTAGAGTCGCTTTCAGGACCAGTATGACGCAGCTCACACCACCGAAACAACGCGAAGGGAGGTGGGGACAAGTGAAGAACATCAAGCTCGTGCACGACCGCCAGGACGAATGGGACCGCAAACACTTCGAACTGTGGGCAGCAGAACTGCAGAAGAAGGACACCCCGGTGACTCATTCGCCGTGGGCCGGCTGGCACCAGGAGGACGAGGACTCTGCGCACAACGGATAGGCCCTGCGCCAAGTGGATATTCCGGATGGCCTGGAATCCCTAGAGTCGCTTGCAGAGGAAATATGACGCACGTCATATTTCCGCAACACATCCCTCGGAAGGAAGGTTTGGCCATGTCAGGACTTCACGGCAGGACAGCAATCGTCACCGGCGGCGTCACCAAGGTGGGCCAGGGCGTGGTGACAGCACTGCGCGACGCGGGTGCCGCCGTCGTGGTTGCGGACATAAATCCCGACGGCGGTTCCGTCACCGCCGGGCTGGGCGAACGCGTCTCGTTCTTCCACACGGACATCACCGACGACGACGCCGTCAACGCGCTGGTGTCGCGGACCGTGGAGGAGCACGGCGGCCTGGACATCCTGGTCAACCTGGCCTGCACCTACAAGGATGAAGGCGCAGCGTCACCCCGCACCGACTGGCTGGAGGCCCTCAACGTCAACCTGGTCAGCGCGGTCATGGCCAGCAACGCGGCCCGCCCGCATCTGGCAAAGTCCGGCCACGGCGCCATCATCAACTTCACCTCGATCTCGAGCTCTGTAGCCCAAACGGGACGCTGGCTCTACCCCGCCAGCAAGGCCGCCCTGGTGCAGGTCACCCGCAGCATGGCCGTGGACTTCGCTGCCGACGGCATCCGGGTCAATTCGGTCAGCCCGGGCTGGGTCTGGAGCAACATCATGGACTCCCTCAGCAACGGAAACCTGGACAAAACGGACTCCGTTGCGGCTCCCTTCCACGCTTTGGGACGCGTCGGACGCCCGCACGAGGTGGGTGACGTCGTCGCGTTCCTCGCCAGCGACCAGGCGAGTTTCGTGACGGGCGCCGATTGGGCGGTCGACGGCGGCTATTCCGCCTTGGGCCCGGAGCGCGCCGAAGAAACCATCCCCCTGCTCGCCGCCAACTGACCGCAACGCAACCCGACCACACGCAATCCGAAATAGGAAAGAGACCACCATGACGCAACGCCACATCACGATCGTGGGCGCCGGGCAATCCGGCCTCCAGCTGGGAATCGGCCTGCTCAACGCGGGCTACCAGGTAACCACCATCTCCAACCGGACGCCTGAGGAAATTGCCGGCGGCAGGGTCGCCTCCAGCCAATGCATCTTCCACAACGCGTTGGAACATGAAAGGGCGCTGGGGTTGGACTTCTGGCCGGACGCACCCACAGTGGATGGGATTTCCTTCACCATCCCCCATCCCGAACTTCCTGGCGAGAAGGCCATCAGCTGGGCATCACGCCTGGACCACCACGCCAAGTCCATCGACCAGCGGGTGAAGTTTCCCCGGTTCATGGAGGAGTTCACCAAGCGCGGCGGAGAGCTGGTCTTCGAGGACGCTGGAGTCGAGGAGTTGGAGAAATACGCCCGCAATTCAGACCTGGTCATTGTTGCAGCCGGCAAAGGTGAAATTGCGCAGCTCTTCACCCGTGATGCCGAACGCAGCACCTACGACGCTCCCCAGCGCGCCCTGGCCCTGACGTATGTAAAGGGCCTCACGCCGCGCGAGGAATACTCGGCGGTCTCCTTCAACCTCATCCCCGGCGTAGGCGAATACTTCGTCTTCCCCGCCCTGACCACCACCGGCCCCTGCGAGATCATGGTCTTCGAGGGTGTACCCGGCGGCCCCATGGATTCCTGGAAGGGGCTCTCCCCCGAGGAACACCTGGAGAACTCCAAGAACATCCTCAAGACCTTCCTGCCGTGGGAAGCAGAACGCGCCAAAGACGTTGAACTCACCGACCCCAACGGCGTTCTCCAGGGCCGGTTCGCCCCCACGGTCCGCCACCCCATCGCCACGCTGCCGAGCGGCGCCCGCGTACTTGGCCTGGCCGACGTCGTGGTGCTGAACGACCCCATCACCGGTCAGGGCTCGAACAACGCAAGCAAATGCGCGGCGTCGTACCTGGACAGCATCATCCAGCAGGGCGACCGCACCTACGACGCAGAGTTCATGCAGGCCACCTTTGAGCGCTATTGGGACTACGCACAGCACGTTGCCCACTGGACGAACGCCCTGCTCGCACCGCCACCGCCCCACGTCCTCGAACTCCTGGGCGCCGCCGGAAGCGAGCCGGACATCGCCCACCGCTTCGCCAACGGTTTCAACCACCCGCCGGAATTCCAGGACTGGTTCATGTACCCGGACAAAGCTGCCAACTATCTGGCGGACCTGGCTGCGGCCAAGGTTTCCTAGCACAGCCCTGCTAAAAGGACCCACCATGCGCAAAATAGCAATCATCGGAGCCGGCGAATCCGGCGCCCAGCTGGCTTTGGGCCTGCAACGAGAGGGATACGCGGTAACACTGCTGTCCGACCGTTCCGCCGCCCAAATCCGCTCCGGGAAGGTCATGTCCAGCCAGTGCATGTTCTCCACAGCACTGGATGCCGAGGCCCAGCTGGGCACAGCACTCACGGAATACTACGAGTCCGGGTCAGTTCCCGCCGTTGGCTCAATCCGGCTGCGGGTGGACGGCGAACAACCGGTCGAATGGGAAGCAGCCCTCGATGGCCCCGCCCGCTCCATCGACCAGCGGATCAAGAGCGCCCTGTGGATCGAGACCTTCGTTGCGGCGGGTGGCGATTTCCGCATCGAGAAGGTCACTCCGCGCATGCTGGAGGAGCTCACCCGGGACTACGAACTTGTGATCGTGAGCACCGGCAAGGGCGAGATCGGCCAGATCTTCCCTCGGGACAAGGCCAAGTCGCCGTTTGACCGCCCACAGCGCGTTCTGGCCCTGAACTACGTAAAGCCCGACGCCGGGGACGGCACTGCCGGTGACGCCATCCGCATGTCCATGGCCCCCGGCGTCGGCGAATTCTTTACCTTCCCCGGCCTGACGGTGTCCGGCCCCTGCCGCATGATGGTGTTCGAAGGCGTGGTGGGTGGCCCTATGGACCGCTGGACCGACGTCGGAAGTCCTCAAGAGCAGCTCGAGCGTTCCCTGGAGATCCTCCGCGAGCATTTCCCGCACGAGGCAGAGAACTTCGCCGGAGCGGAACTGACCGACGACGGCGCCACCCTCCTTGGACGCATCACGCCCACGGTGAGGTCCGCCGTCGGGGAGCTTGGCGACGGAAAACTGGTGTTCGGCCTGGGCGATGCCGTGGTCCTCAACGATCCCCTCACGGGCCAGGGCTCCAACAACGCAACCCTGGCCGCCAAGTACTACCTCGATTCGATCGTCCGCCGCGGCCAACGTCCGTTCGACCGCCAATGGATGGAACGGACGTTCGATGAATTCTGGCGCGGATGGGGGCAATGGGCCGTTGAATGGACCAACGATCTGCTCAAGCCGCGAAGGGACCACCAAAAGACGCTCCTCAGCGAAGCCGCCGAACATCCCGCATTGGCGGCAAGCATCGTGAACGGGTTCGACGACCCGCGAACCTCGTACCCCTGGTGGTTCGACTCCACCGCAGCCGCCGACTTCATGCAGGCCCGGAAGGAAGAAGACACCTCCTCATTCGACATCCGTGAGTTCAGGAGCGCGCTGGGGCAGTTCGCCACCGGCGTCACCGTGGTCACCACTGTCTCGGCAGACGGCAGGAAGGTGGGAATGACGGCGAACTCCTTCACCTCGGTGTCCATGGAACCGCCCCTGGTGCTGTGGTGCCCCAGCAAACGCGCACCAAGCCTGGGTGACTTCGAGGACGCCACGCACTTCGCCATCAACATCCTCGCGAGCGACCAGCACGTCCTGTCCCGGCAGTTCGCCACACCGGCAACGGACAAGTTCGCCGGTGCTGACACCACCGAAGGCATCGCGGGTGTGCCACTGCTCAGCGGTGCGGTGGCTACCTTCCAGTGCCGAACTGTCTCGCGACATGACGCCGGGGATCACGTCATCTACGTGGGTGAGGTGGAAAGCTACAAGCACGACGGCGGTGCTCCCCTGGTGTTCCACGGCGGCAAATACCACGCCACCGCCAGCCACCCCGACTTCTGAGAGGAACAGCAGCGCATGGACTCCTTTGACGTCGCAATCCTCGGCTCAGGCATCAACTCGTTGGTCGCCGCAGCCGAGCTCGCCCTGGCCGGGAAGCGGGTGTGCCTCATTGAGCGCGCAGACCGCTTGGGTGGCTTCATCGAATCCTCCGAGCGGACCCTCCCGGGCTTCATCCACGACACCTTTTCCTCCTGGCATCCGCTGTTTGTCTCCGGCGGCGCATACGGAGTTCTGGGCAAGGAACTGCATGCGAGGGGCTTGGAGTACTGCAATACCTCCGGCCCTGTGACCGCCGCGGTGTCGCTGGATCCGGCCACCGGAGAACAGCGTGTAGCCATTGCCTACCGGGATCCGGCGGAAACGGCGTCGGCCTTCACTGCGCCTCGTGACCGGGCCGCGTACCTCGCCATGCTGGATGATCTGGGCAGGCATTCGGCAACTGTGTTCGGGGCTTTCGGCGCGGAGCTGCGCTCGTTCCCGGACTTGGCAAAGCTCGCTTTCGGAGCGCTGCGAACCGGCAAAATCAAGGCCAATGAAGCCTTCATCCGGGACTCCCTCATGAGCGGCCGAAACTACCTCCGCAGCCGTTTTGACGGGTGGGAAACGGATCAGCTGTGGTCTGCGTGGCTCCTGCATGCGGGGTTGGGCCCTGACCAGGCGACAGGTGGCGTGATGCTGCCCGTGATGGCAATGAGCATGCACGGATTTGGGCTGCCGGTAGTGAAAGGTGGCGCTTCCCGCTTTGTTGAGGCGTTCCAATCCCTGCTGGAAGACAACGGTATCCGGATCATGCTGGGCACCGAGGCACAGGAAATCCTCTCGGTGTCCGGTTCCGTGACGGGTGTCCGGACCTCCGGGGGCGTTGTTTCAGCGGCCACCGTCTTGGCCAACGTTTCACCGCAGGCCCTCTATACCCGGCTGCTCCCAGACGCTCCTGCACCTCTCGCCGAGGCAGCCCGCAGGTACCAGAACGGCCGAGGGGCAATGCAGATCCACCTCGCGTTGGACAGGCCCGTGGCGTGGTCGGATTCCCGCCTGGACCGGGTCCCGCTGATCCACATCAGCAATGGTTCGGACAGCACGGGCATCGCCTGCGCCCAGGCAGAGGCCGGGTTGCTGCCGGCCGAGCCAACGGTAGTGGTGGGGCAACAATACGTGCTGGATCCTTCCCGCGCGCCGGAGGGCAAAGCCACCCTATGGCTCCAGCTCCAGGAGGTGCCCTTCACGCCTGTGGGCGACGCCGGCGGTGAACTGGACGTGGCAAACGGCTGGGATGAGGCACTGAAAAAGGGCTATCTGGAACGGGTCCTGGCCCGGCTCGAGCAGTTCGCTCCCGGCACGCGCGCCAGTGTCCTGGCCTCTGACATCATCGCGCCGACAGACCTAGCCGCCGCCAATCCCAATGCTGTGAACGGCGATCCCTACGGAGGCTCTGCCGAGCTCTTCCAGAACCTCCTCTGGCGGCCCTTCCCGGAGGCAGCCGGTCACAGGACGGCCATCCAAGGGCTCTGGCACATTGGAGCTTCAACCCACCCCGGCCCGGGGCTCTCCGGCGGTTCGGGGCACCTGGTAGCGCAGAAGCTCACCTCGCCGCCTTCACGTTTTTCCCGTATTCAAGCAGCACTGACACCACGCAAGCGATAGGAGAACAATGTCTGTTCTGGCCGGGCTCACAGCAGCCCTTTCGAATGGTTCGGTGGAAATCATCGACCTCACCACTCCCTTGAGTTCCGAGACGCCCATCCTGAATCTGCCGCAGCCGTTCGCCAACACGGTGGGGCTCTCAGTCTCCCCGGTAAGCAATTTCGACGACGCCGGTCCGGCGTGGGCGTGGAACGACGTCACTGTGGGCGAGCACGCCGGGACGCACCTGGATGCCCCGGTTCACTGGATCACCGGCAAGGACGGCAAGTCCGTGGACCGGATCGAGCCGCACCGCCTGGTGGGGCCGTTGGTGGTCATCGACAAGACAATCGAAGCCGCCGAGAACCCCGACTTCCTGCTGGAGCCTGATCACTTTGAGCAGTGGCAGGAAGAGCATGGCGCCTTCCCGGAGAACTGTTGGGTCATTTTCCGGACTGGTTGGGCAGCCCGGGGAGCGGACGCTGCGGCTTTCGTCAACGCGGACGACGCCGGTCCCCACACTCCCGGGGTCTCTGCGGCAGGTGCCAAGTGGCTTGCCGGGAACGCCTCGATCAGCGGTTTCGGCGTCGAAACCGTGGGCATCGACGCCGGACAGGCTGGATCACTGGATCCCATGTTTCCTGTTCATTCGTTCCTGCTGGGAGCGGACAAGTACGGCGTGACGTCGCTGCGGAACGTGGACCGACTCCCCGTTACGGGTGCCACGCTGGTGGTGGCTCCCCTTCCCATCGTGGGCGGCACGGGCAGCCCAAGCCGGGTGTACGCCCTGGTTGAAAAGGACGCGGTGGAGGGTTCATGAGTGCGGAAGTGCGCGTTTCCACCCTGGTCGGCAGGACGCTGGCGAAGCTCGGCGTCGGGCATGTCTTCGGTGTGGTGGGATCCGGTAATTTCGATGTCACCGGGACCCTCATGTCAGAAGGCATCCCCTTCACCGCCGCCCGGCACGAGGGCGGCGCAGCAACCATGGCAGATGCCTACGGTCGGATGTCCGGCAGGGTTGGCGTGGTCACTACGCATCAAGGGTGCGGACTGACCAACGCCATCACCGGGGTTGGCGAAGCAGCGAAAAGCCGGACGCCCATGATCGTGCTGACCGCCGACACCCAGGCAGCGGCCACCAGGTCCAACTTCAAGATTGACCAGGACGCCCTGGCCCGCAGCGTGGGGGCAGTCGCGGAACGGATCCACTCGCCCGCGACAGCCATCGCCGACACCGTCCGTGCATTCCGGACGGCGGTGAACGAGCGGCGCACGGTGGTGCTCAGCCTGCCGTTGGACATCCAAAGCGCCACCGCCGCAGACGAGGTGGGGGCCGTCGTCGTACCTCAACCGTCGGTGACGAGGCCTGAGACCGCAGCGGTTGAAAAACTGGTGGCACTGCTGGCCGCCGCGGAGAGGCCGGTGTTCGTCGCTGGACGCGGTGGCCGCGGCGCGCGGGAGGAAATCCTCGCCCTGGCCCACCACGCTGGGGCGTTGGTCGCCACCTCCGCTGTGGCGAGTGGGCTGTTCAACGGAGACCCTCACAACCTCGGAATTTCGGGTGGTTTCTCGTCCCCGCTGACCGCTGAACTGATCAGCGGCGCGGACTTGATCGTGGGATGGGGGTGCACGCTGAACATGTGGACCATGCGGCACGGACGGCTCATCTCGAGCGGCACCAAAGTGGTCCAGGTGGACGTGGAGGACTCCTCGCTTGGCGCCAACCGGCCTATTGCGCTGGGTGTGCTGGGCGATTCGGGGCTGACCGCCGTCGACGCTTTGGCTGTTCTGCGCGCTTCACAGCCTGAGCCCGCGGAGAAGTACCGTACCGAAGCCATCGCCCTCGCCATCAAGGGAAGCTCGCGGTGGCGGGACGTTGATACGCCCGACCTGTCCACGGCGACGTCCATCGACCCCCGCGTGCTGACCCGCGAACTGGACACCCTGCTGCCCGTCGAGCGGATCGTATCCGTCGATTCCGGCAACTTCATGGGCTACCCCAGCCAGTACCTTGCCGTGCCGGACGAGTTCGGTTTCTGCTTCACGCAAGCATTCCAAGCGATCGGGCTGGGGCTTTACACGGCGATCGGAGCAGCCGTGGCCCAGCCGAGCCGGCTGCCGGTGCTGGGCGCGGGTGATGGCGGGTTCCTCATGGGCATCAGCGAGCTCGAAACCGCTGTACGGCTGAAGCTGCCCCTGGTGTGCATCGTCTACAACGACGCCGCGTATGGGGCTGAAGTGCACCATTTCGCTTCTGGACACCCAGGGACGGACGTTTCAAGCGTGGTGTTTCCTGAGACGGACATCGCCGCGATTGCCCGCGGTTTTGGGGCAGACGGTGTGACCGTCCGAACCGTCGCCGACCTGGCCGCCGTCGAGCCTTGGCTGGCCGCCTACGACGCCGGTACGCAAGACCGGCCACTCGTCATCGACGCAAAGATCGCCTCCGACGGCGGCTCGTGGTGGCTGGCTGAAGCGTTCCAGGGCCACTAACGCCCGGGCCGCCCAACTGAGTAACAGCAAACGTCGCTATGAGTGGTCATAGCGACGTTTGCTGTTACCTACATGGGTGCTACGCGTCTACTTCGGTGTTCACGATGTACACGTCGCACGGGGCGCCGTGGGCCACGCTGTTGGCGATGCTGCCCAGTACGCGGCCAAGGCCCTTCATGCGCTTGTTGCCCACAACGATCAGGGACGCGTTGTTCGTCTCCGCGTAATTGATCAGGGCATTGGCGGGGTTGCCGCGGGCAGCGAAGTACTTAATCTTGTCTGCCGGGACATCGAGTTCCTCGGAAACCTTGCGGGCCACGTATTCGGCCGAATCAGCCGAGGAGACTGTAATGCGGTCGCTGCCGCTGCCGAATTCCTCGATGCGGTCATCGGAGAAGCCACTGATGACGTGCAGCTCTGCGCCGAGGGCGGTAGCCAGCTTCGCAGCGGTAACGGCCGCGCGCTTGGCAGTTTCACTGTTGTCAACGCCGACGACAATAACTTCTGACATGAGTACTCCTGGTTGTGGGATTCGCTGGGTGCTGCTGCAAAGAAATCTACACTCCATAGCCATCCACGGGGATGACCTGTTTGCGCCGGGAGTGTTTACCGCCGGGGCGTGAGGGTAGGGATACATCATCGGAACCATCACGTCACTGAAAGGCACGACCATGAGCGACGCACCATTTGCCCCGCAGACCGCCATCGTCACAGGCTCGGATTCAGGGATCGGGCGTGCCACGGCGGTGGCGTTGGCCCAGGCAGGCATGGATGTGGGAATCACCTGGTACTCGGACCAGCAGGGCGCCGAAAAGACGGCCGGGGAGGTCCGCGGCTTGGGCCGCAAGGCGGTGGTCCAGCAGCTGGATACCACCGACCCGCAGGGAACTGCCGCCGCCGTGGACAAGCTCGCGGAAGAGCTTGGCGGCGTGGACGTCTTCGTGAACAACTCCGGAACTGGTGACGGCACCAAGTTCCTGGATCTGGACTACGAAACGTGGATGTCCACGCTGAACACCAATCTCAACGGGGCGTTCGTCGCCATGCAAACGGCGGCGAAGCGCATGGTCAAGGCTGGACGCGGCGGCCGCATCATCGCCGTCACCAGCGTCCATGAATTCCAGCCGCGGGTTGGCGCCTCGGCCTACGATGCCTCCAAGCACGGTCTCGGCGGACTCATCAAGACCATGGCCCTGGAACTCGCCGAACACGGCATCACCGCCAACAACGTGGCTCCCGGCGAGATCGCCACCCCGATGACGGGCCAGGAGGACGAGGACCCCACCACCAAGGACCGGCCCGGTGTGCCGCTCGGACGTCCCGGAGATGCCCGGGAAATAGCCGCCGTCATCGCTTTCCTGGCGTCCCCGGCTGCCAGCTACGTCAACGGAGCTTCGTGGCCCGTGGACGGCGGAATGCTGCAGATGGGACCCCAGGCCGGCTCACACATCACCAGCCACGACTGGCGCGAAAGCTAAGCCGCACCACCTCTGGCCGCGCGGAGTTCCGTGGGCTAGTCTGCATGAACGGCCTGCCCCGCAGGCCTGGATTTCCCAAGATTCGTAACACGTTGATGAGGAGCACCATGGCTGGCCACACCTATAGCGTTTCCGAGATTGTAGGAACTTCCACCGAGGGCGTTGACGACGCAATCAAGAACGGCATTGCAACAGCGTCCCAAACACTGCGGAACCTCGACTGGTTCGAGGTCAAGGAAATCCGCGGACACCTCGAAGACGGCGCGGTCGCCGACTGGCAGGTCACCATCAAGCTCGGCTTCCGGCTGGAGCGCTGACTCCCCTTCCACGAGTTGACAGTTAATGCCAATGTTTCAGGCGAACATTGGCATTAACTGTCATCCCGGCGGGCCGGTTCAGGTTGGGGAGCCACCGTATCCACCTCACCAAAGCTGCTGAGCAGCATCAAAGCGTCCGACGACGGCGAACCGGCCTTCGCTGAATAGACCCGAAGGTGCTGGTCGGGATCGTCCGGGAGACTGAGCGTCTCGAAGTTCAGTTCCAGGTCCCCGACCACCGGGTGGTGCAGCCTCACGGTGCCTGCGGCGCGGGTGGCAACCCTGTGCCCGGCCCACCATTGACGGAATTGCTCGCTGTGGACTGCGAGTTCCCCTACCAGCTGGTTCGTTTCGGGATCGTTGGGATGCCGGCCGACGTCCATGCGGAGCGCGCCCACGGCCTCGGCAGCAACGGTCTTCCAGTCGCGGAACAACGCGCAAGCCGCGGGGTCCAGGAGTAGCCAGCGGGTGAGGTTGCGCTCCGGCGCCGGCAACGAGGAGAAGTCCGTGAACAACAGGTGCGCCATGCGGTTTCCGGCCAGGACATCCGCACGCCGGCCAAGAACCAGGGCCGGAACCTCCCCCACCGCGTCAAGCAACTGCCTCAACGCGGGCCGGACCTTCTGCACGGGGCCGGGGTTGCCGGCGGAACTGGCACAGTGCTCCAGGAGGTCCATCATGTGCGCCTGCTCCCCCGGGTCAAGGCGCAGTGCCCGTGCCACGGAGTCCAGGACAGCCCTGGAGGGGTGGATATTGCGCCCTTGTTCCAGGCGGGTGTAGTAGTCCGTGCTCACGCCGGAGAGACGCGCGACCTCTTCGCGGCGAAGGCCCGGGACCCTTCGTGAGCCGCTGGAATCCTGCGCTCCGGCGTCCTCGGGTTGGAGACGGGCACGCATGACTTTAAGGAATTTGCCGAACTCGGCGCTCTGACCCATCCGTCCATTCTGCCGCCCAGGGCGTGTGAAAGGCCACTGTTGTGGGTAGGACTACCAGACCTAGGAAAAACAAGATCAGGCTGTAGTGCTGACTCTGCCTCCAAAACTGCATAGGCTCAATACTGAGCCTCCGAAAACGCTTTCTGATGCCCGGCCACGGCACGGGCGCAACACCGGAGCGCCACGGCCATATACATCCCGTCGAAGGAGACCGTCATGCCAGAGCTGACCCTGAACAACGGCGTCACCATCCCGCAGCTGGGATTTGGTGTCTTCCAAGTGCCCGCCGACGAAACGCAGAAGGTGGTGGAAGATGCCTTGGAAACCGGGTACCGCCACATAGACACCGCAGCCGCCTACCGGAACGAGGCCGGAGTTGGCGCCGCGATCAAGGCCTCGGGGATTCCCCGGGAAGAACTCTTCATCACCACCAAGCTTCGCAACGGCGAGCAAGGAGAGGCCTACGACGCTTTCCAGCGAAGCCGTGATGCCTTGGATCTGGAAGTGATCGACCTCTACCTCATCCATTGGCCGGTTCCTTCCCAAGGGCTTTACACGCAGGCCTGGAAGGAAATGGAGAAGCTCTACCAGGACAAGCAAATCCGGGCGATCGGTGTCTCCAACTTCCTCGCCGAGCATGTGGACACGTTGCTGCGGGAAGCCGAAGTGGTTCCTGCCGTGAACCAGATCGAGCTGCACCCCACGTTCCAGCAGGGCGACCTCGCCAACAAGTGTCGCGACCTCACGATTGCCGTTGAGGCGTACAGCCCGCTGGGACAAGGCAAGGACCTCAACGCGGAGCAGGTGGCCCTCATCGCCGCGGCGCACGATACTACTCCTGCGCAGGTGATCCTTGCCTGGCACTTGGCTCAGGGAACCATCGTGATCCCCAAGTCCGCCGACTCGGCCCGGATGCGGGAGAACTTCGGCGCAGCCGACCTCACCCTCACGGAATCCGAACTCGCGGCCATCACCGCCCTGGAGGCCGGTGCCCGCATCGGTTCCGATCCCGCCGTCGCCGCTTTTACGCAGCTCTAAGACCAGACAAAAGGACCAAAAGAAATGCAGTACACCCATCTGGGCCGTTCGGGCCTGAAGGTTTCACGTCTCTGCCTTGGAACCATGAACTTTGGCCCGCAGACCGACGAGGCAACCGCGCACTCCATCATGGATTCGGCGCTGGACTCCGGCATCAACTTTTTCGACACCGCCAACGTCTACGGCGGAGTGGAGCACCGCGGCTGGACCGAGGAGATCATTGGCCGCTGGTTCGCCAAGGGCGGCGAGCGCCGTGAACGGACTGTGCTCGCCACCAAGCTCTACGGCACCATGACGGACCGGCCGAACGAGTCCAAGCTCTCCGCCCTGAACATCCGGCGGGCACTGGACGCGAGCCTTAAGCGGCTGCAGACGGACTACATCGACATCTACCAGTTCCACCACATCGACCGCGATACTCCGTGGGACGAGATCTGGCAGGCCATCGAGGTAGCCGTCCAGCAGGGCAAGATTCTTTACTCGGGCAGCAGCAACTTTGCGGGCTGGCACATCGCCCAGGCCCAGGAAGCGGCCCGGCGGCGGAACTACACCGGCCTGGTGAGCGAGCAGTCCATCTACAACCTCTTCAAGCGTGAACTGGAGCTTGAAGTCATTCCGGCCGCGCAGCAGTATGGCCTTGGCTTGATCCCGTGGTCCCCGCTGCAGGGTGGCCTGCTGGGCGGCGTGCTCAAGAAGGAGGAGCAGGGCGTCCGCCGAACGGAGGGCCGGGCACTGGAGACCCTCAAGAAGCACGAGGACCAGATCCGCCAGTACGAGGATTTCGTTGACGAGTTGGGGCAGAAGCCCGGCGACGTTGCACTGGCTTGGCTGCTTCATCAGCCTGCGGTGACGGCGCCGATCGTTGGTCCGCGCACCCAGGAACAGCTGGACGCGGCCATCCGCGCGCTGGACGTTTCCCTGAACGAGGACGCGCTCAAGCGGCTTGACGACATCTTCCCGGGCCATCGTCCCGCGCCCGAGGACTACGCCTGGTGACCGCCCTCCTCCCCAGCAGCCTTGGGGCGGAAGCGGACACCGTCTCGCCGCGGAACATCCTGTTCATCGGCGGGACCGGGGTCATCAGCGCGGCGGCGGCTGAACGCGCCGTCGCGCTGGGCCACCGGCTGACCATCCTCAACAGAGGACAGTCGGCCGGTCGGCCGGTACCCGACGGAGCCGAAGTCCTGCACGCGGACATGCGCGACCCGGAGGCTGTGCGTGAGGTGCTTCAGGGAAGGGAGTACGACGCCGTTGCGGACTTCATCTCGTTCACCCCGGATCACGCCCGGGCCGGGTTGGAATTGTTCCGCGGGCGGACGGGACAGTACGTCTTCATCAGTTCCGCTTCGGCGTACCAGAAGCCGCCCACTACGTTGCCCATCCGCGAATCCACGCCGCTGAAGAACCCGTTTTGGACGTATTCGCAGGACAAGATCGCGTGTGAAGAGCTGCTGTTCGGGGCATACCGGGACTTTGATTTCCCCCTGACCGTGGTTCGCCCGTCCCATACCTACGACCGGACCAAGATAGCGATGGTGGGCGGCTGGACCGACATCCACCGGATGCGGGCAGGCAAGCCGGTCATGGTCCACGGCGATGGCACCTCCCTCTGGACCCTCACCCACAGCCGTGACTTTGCCAAGGCGTTCGTGGGGCTGCTGGGCAGGCCGCAGGCCGTCGGAGAGAGCTACACCATTACCTCGGACGAGTTCCTGCCCTGGAACCAGATCTATCGCCTGTTCGCCCGGGCCGCCGGCGTGGAGGAGCCGGAACTGTTCCACGTTTCCTCGGACACCATTGCCCGACACAGCGCCGAACTCGGGCCGAATCTGTTGGGCGACCGTTCGCACTCGGTGGTTTTCGATAATTCCAAGATCAAAGCGCTCGTCCCCGATTACCGGGCAACAATTCCGTTCGCGGATGGCGCCAGGGAAATCGTCGAGTGGCATGACAACCACCCTGAGCTGCAGGTGGTGAGCGAGGACTACATGGAACTGAGTGACCGGCTCTTTGATTGGTCCCGGCGATAACGGTTGCCAAGCAGTGAACGGCCAGCGTAGAAACGTAGAAACGTAGAGGAGAGCAGCCCATGGAACTTGCCCCGCTTATCGAACTGAACGATCACCACAAGATCCCGCAGATCGGCCTTGGCACTTGGCCACTGAATGATGCGGAAGTTGCCGATGCCGTGGCGGATGCTGTTTCCTGCGGCTACCGGCACATTGATACCGCGGTGAAGTACGGCAACGAGAAGGGCGTGGGCAACGGGATCAGGGCGGCCGCAGTGGACCGTTCGGAGCTGTTCATCACCACCAAGCTGGACGGCGCCTTCCAGGGTGACGGCAGGGCCGTGGATGGCCTGGATGGCTCCTTGGAACGCCTTGGGCTGGAGTACGTTGACCTGCTCCTCATCCACTGGCCCCTCCCCCGCCGGGGTGAGTTCATCTCCACGTGGAAAACCTTTGAGGAGCTCCAGGCATCGGGCAAGGTGCGCTCCATCGGAGTGTCCAACTTCAAGCCGGCGCACCTGGATCAGTTGTTCCGCGAAACAGATGTGGTTCCTGCCGTGAATCAAATCCAGCTCAGTCCCTCGATTCCCCGCCCGGCGGCACGGGCTTACAACGAGCGCCACGGCATCGTCACCGAGTCCTACAGTCCGTTGGGCGCGAGCAGCGACTTGCTGAACGCACCCGTGCTGGCTTCCGTTGGTGAAAAGTATGGGAAAACACCGGGCCAAGTGGTGCTCCGCTGGCACGTGCAGCAAGGACTGGTCGCCATTCCCAAAACCGCGAATCCCCAGCGCATGAGGGAGAACCTGGACGTCTTCGACTTCGAGCTTGACCATGACGACCTCAGCAAACTGCAAACCCTCGACGCCGGCCCCGACGCAGGCGTCGACTCGGATGTTCAGGGACACTAAGGAGGACTGCCATGGAAACTGTTATCTGGACCGGTTCCTACACCGCCGACCGAAACGCCAAGGGCGAGGGAATCGCTGCCATCTCCGCCGATTCAGAAGGACATCTCACGTCACTGGGATTGGCCGTTGCCGCGGACTCGCCGTCGTTCCTCGCGTCGCACCCCACACTTCCGGTGCTGTACGCGGTGGCAGAAGAAGCGGGCCATGTACAGGCTTACCGCCGGACGGGCGAGGCCAAGCTGGAAGCCTTCGGCGAGCCATGGCCCACCGGAGAAGCGACCTGCCATGTCGCGGCGGATCCCCAGGGCCGCTTTATCGTTGCCACCTGTTGGGGCGACGGCCAGGTCATCCTTTTCGAACTGGACGACGACGGCGCCATCACCTCGCGCGCGAGTGCGGCAGCCGCCGTCGACCCCCATGCCGGGACGTCTCCGGACGCCAGGCCCAGTCGGGCGCATTCGAGCCTGATGCTTCCTGACGGCCGGGTGATGACGACGGACCTGGGCCACGACCTGGTCCGGGTGTGGCAGTACATTCCCGGCGAGGGTTTGCAGGCAGACCACCAACTGGTCCTGCCGATGGGTTCGGGGCCACGGCATATGGCCCGGCACCACAGCGGAACGGTCTTCGTGGACACCGAGTACTCCGTTGAAGTTGCGGCGGTGCGGATGGAACCTGACGGCACGTACGAACTGGCCTCGGTGGTGCCCGCGAGCAGCGCCGGAGCAAAAGACGGCGACGCCGGTGCGGAGATCGCGCTGTCCCCGGACGGTCGCTTCGCCTATGTGGGCGTGCGGGGTACCAACCGTATTTGCGTGCTGGAAGTTTCCGCCGACGGCTCCGGAGTTGAGCCTGTCGGCGAGGTGCCCTGCGGCGGCGAGTGGCCGCGCCACCACCTGGTCCGCGAGGGCTGGCTGTACGTCGCCAACGAAGGCTCGGACGACGTCGTGGGTTTCAGGCTGGACCCGCAAACCGGACTGCCGGACGGACCCGTGGGCCGGGTGGAGACTGGCTCACCCAGCATGTTGCTCGTCGCCGGTTAAATAACACCGAGATGGCACTTAATGGCAATGATCCGCTCAGACATTGCCATTATTTGCCATCTCGGCGAGCTTTTCAGGCGGACCACACCTCGACGTCGTCCGTGCCGCAGATGAGTTTCCGGCCGGTCGGTTCGAGGACCACCCAGAGCAATTCCTGGTGCTTTGAGACATCGTCCACGCGACCCTTGCCGGCGCCCCACGCGACGTCGTAAATCCACACAGGATGGCCGGCGCTGAGGTCTGCCCACTCGGAAGCAGGCACGTGGCGGTAGTCGGCCGGGCGGTTCAGGATGGAGCTGGTCATGCCGATACTTCGGCGGAAGTGCGCCGCCTCCACAGAGTCGGGACACCGTTGTAGGCCGGCAGCACGTGGCCCTCAGCGAAGACCTGGACGGTGTCCGGTTCGCAGTCCGGGCTCCACAGACCCGACGCCGGGCAGTGGGAACCAGTGGGCATGACGCGGGTGGCTCGTTCGCGCAGGAGGGCGATGCTCTTCATCGTTGAAACTCATCCTTGGGGTAGATCGGGGCACTGTGTGAAGTAGATCTCTCTAACCCTATGTAAGCCGCGGACGCTTCGTTATGGGCAGTTGCACAACGTTTATTCCCACCGGCATGCAAGCGCACAGCAGCTGCTAGAAGTCTCTATCCAAGGCGCCTGGCTCAGTGAGCGGAGCGAGTGAGCAAGCAGCTCCCGAGAGGGACGTAACGGCGGCCGTCGGAGTCCAGATCATGGCGGCAGCAGCCCCCGCCGTTCGAACACCGGATCCCCCGCTGGCCGCGGTGCCCAGCACCAATGTGACCACAGTCCGCGGTGCGCCGGCTACCGTCTCCGTGCTGGCCGTCATGTTGGCGTTGAAGATGACGGTCTTACGGCTCTTGACGAAGTTCTGCTTTAGGTTCACAGACCCCAGATTCACGCTGCTACCGGTCCTCTGGACATCCAAAACGTCCTGCGAGTTCCCCAGCCCCAGTACGTTGCCATCCCGGAGACGAACGGTTACCGGCAGGGACGCCCCCGACCAGCCGGGAGTGACCGTAGCCAGGTTGACCTGCTGGCTGTACACAAAGCTTAGGGAATCTCCGGCCTCCAGCCTTCCCTGGGTGAGCCCGCCGTTGTTGGCACGGATGTCCGCCGCACGGAGCGGGCTGTTGTCCACCCTTCGCGATGCCACCGTGGATGAAATGGTGTCCTTGGCGTTGCGGTCCGTCAACACGGCCCTGAGATCGTACAGCCCATCCGCACTTGCGACCGTGTTCCAGTTGCAGGCGTAGGGAGTGGCGGCCAGAGTGCAGAGCGTGCTCCAAGTGGTTGTGCCGGCAGGGGCTGCCTGGATCTTGACGGAAGCCACCCCGGCCGTTGAGTTCGCGGCCGCCGTCAGAGGCACGGTCCCCGTCAGGTACGCCCCGGGATCCTCCAAGGACACCGATGCGACCGTGTTGTCCACGGTCCTGCTGACGGCAGCGGAGGTGGTGCTGTTCCCTGCCGCGTCAAGGCTGACCGCGCGGAAGGAGTAACCCCCATCGGCCACCCCTGTGGTGTCGAAACGGCAGGAATAGGGGCTGTCAGTGACGGTGCACGCCGTACTCCAGGTGCTGGCCCCGGTGCGCGCATATTGCAGGCTGACCTGGGCAACGCCCGAGTGTGCATCGGTGCTGGTTGCCGCCAGGGTCCGGACACCACTGAGCGGTGTTCCCGGGTCCGTAAGGGCAACAGTGGGGGCAAGATTGTCGACGGTGATATCCGTAACGACTGCCGAGTACGTAGTTGTCAGGCCGGATACGGCCACGGCCCTGAGATCGTAGCTTTCATTGGCCACAAGCGCAGTGTTCCACGTGCAGCTGTAAGGGGCCAGGATGCTGGGGCAGGCAATGTTCCACTTGTTCGCCCCGGCCACCGAGTACTCCACCCGTACCGTGTAAATCGAGTTTCCAGCGCCAAGCAGCGTGGTGGAAAGCGGCACGTTGCCCCGGATGGCTTCGGCCGGGCTGGCAAGGACCACCAGCAGGTTATTGGCGACGGTCGTGCTGCGGAGAGCGGTCACCGAGGCGAGTCCGGCATTATCCGTGGCACGCGCACGTAGGCTGTAGCCGCCGTCGGGCCCCGCTTTGGTGTTCCACTGGCATGTAACCGCCGCACTGGGAGCGGAGCAGATATTCGTCCAGGCGGACGCCCCATCGCGGAGGTATTCGACGTCGATACTTCTGATGCCGGATTCGGCGTCCTGCGCTGTGGCCGGGAGGGCAACGGTGTCCTTGACGGAAGTGCCTGGATCAGCCAAGGACACTGTTGGGGGATTCCAGTCTGGTGCCGCCGCCCATTTGTTACCGGAGGTGGACGTGGCGGAGGTGAAGGCGGCAGCGGAAGTACCCGCAGTTGCGCCGAGAACCACCAGGACCGCGATCAGCGCGGCCAGCACGAACGCAGCCACGGCTTTGACACGCGGATTCGCCCAGAGGGCCGGCAGGGCGATCGCTGCCGGGCGCCCTGTGGAAGGCCGCCGTCGGGCTTTATGTCCGTCCCGCTGCGGCCGTGCCGCGCCATCAACGGACGAGCCGCCCAGGTAAATCGCACACACCACGGCCAGGAGCGTGCCCACCGACCACACGGCGAGCTGCGGCAGTGTCCCATGCGTCAACCACAGTCCCGGCAGACCGACCATGGGCACCAACAGCCGGGCTCGGCCGGTGATCTGTTCCCGCTCCATGGGCGTGCTGTCGACGTCCGAGTTGGCGTCGCCGGCAGTGATGTAACTGCCGTCGTCGTTGGCCCCGACGATGCGGTGGAGCCGCGTCTTTTCGGTCCCGTCCGGCTCCGCCTCGGCCGGACTCAGGAACTCCACCACACCGCCCACAGGTACAGGCTCGGCGTCCGTGAGTTTGGACGAGAGGACCACATCACCGGGGCTGATGTGCGGCTCCATGGAGCCACTTTGAACCACGCTTCCGCCCCATCCCAGCAACGCAGGGAACAGGGCGATCACCGCCAAGCTCAGGGAGATGCCCAGGTAGACCCGGGCAACGATGCCCACGACGAAAGGCACCCATCCTTCAGCGGAGAACAGGGCCTGTGCGGCGCTGTCCTTATGGTCCAAGCTCACGATTCAGTGATGGGTCCCGTCGTACGGCTACGGGGTAGGTGCGGTGTCCGACTGCAGCTCCCACACGAGGTCAAGCCCCACCCTGGCGCCCTGCAGCGCATTCACCTGGTCCTGGGTCAAACCCGTGGTGTCGAAACGCCACGTGCCCCGGTAGCTTTGAGTCTCCCCCGGAGTGCCCGTGGTATCCCAGATTGAACCACCGGTGGCATAGTCGCGGCTGTTCGCTGCCAGGGTGGAAAGAGGCAGCTCCGGAACCGTGTTGGCCGTGGGAGTGAAGCCGGTGCAATCGTTGAACGACCCTCCCGTGCCCTGCTCCAGGTCGAAGAAGATGCGGTTTTCCAGACCCCTGTCCGCAATCAGGTTCTGCGTATAAGCACGCACTTCGCCCGGCACATTGGAATTCGACGTCACCACGATGCACTTCTGGCCCGTCTGCCCCGGAACGATGTTCTCCACCGTGAATGCTGCGGCGCCAAGGTCGTCATCTGTCAGTGTGACGCTGCCGGTGCTCCATGAGCTTCCAGAGTTGCGCGTGGTGGCCGTGAAGGCGGCCTGCGAGCCTTGCCACACCATGGCCCCGGCAATGAGGACAGCGACAGGACCTGCGGTAAAAGCTGCGATGGCCCTGGTACGGGAGGAAGGGGATTTCATTGAATGATTCCTTTGCTTGAGACCATTAAGAGGCCGCACGCAAGGGAAGCATCGAAACCAGGCACCCCATTTGCTGCGCAACGACGAGTTCAGGCTAGCGCAATGAAGAAGATCTATCTACAAGAAAGTCATGTAATTGACAAAAAAGTAATGTGACTTGTCATGTGATGCACGCAGCTACTGATACCGAAGGCTCAAAAGCAGGGACTTCAACTGCTGGTATTGCGTGGTTCCCATCCAGGCCTTTGCAGCTTCGGGGGTGGCGAAGATCGGTTGCTTCTCGTAGTCGAAAATGACGCGTGCGGCCATGATCCCGTTCGGCATTTTGATCTGGTTGGTTCCCGAGCCGGTCAAGCCTGAGCCCAGCTGCGAGCTGCGACGGACATCCATCGAGTAGTGCGGGGTCTGGTCCTCCAAGGCAGCCGCAGGATCCTGGCCGGGCTCAACCATCTGGGCTCCCACATCCGAGAAGAACCCGAACTGCACCAGGTCATCCGGCGCATCCGAAGCCATGATCTCCGTGACTGGAGCCTGGTCAAAGACCGTCCTTTTTACGAACGCGCCCGTACCGTCGCCATAGAATCCGCTGTACACGTAGGCAACGGGCGTCCCGGCGCTGTCCATGACAGTGGCCCCCTGCGAAGCCGCTTTCGTTTCCTCTGACAGGTATGGACCCTGCTCCGTCTTAACGCTCCATCCAACCGGGTAGCTGAAGGAGAGGTGTCCATCGGGGAACGTGTAGCTCTGGACTTGGGCAGCATGCGGCAGAGTCGTTGTCGAAATGGGCGTTGGGGCCGCCACTGGGACTGTAGCGACCGGCGTGGAGGTGGGCTGGGGCGTTGCAACTGCTGTGGGCGTCGCTGCAGGACTGGCGGTTGGCGTGGCCGTCGGCGACGGCGGGGCGGACGCTGTGGGCGTGGCTGTGGCGTCGGCGGAAGTCACCGTCGCAGCAGGAGCAGGAGTGGCGCTGACCGGCCCAAAGTAGGCAGCCACCAGGACGCCGGTTGTCACTGCGGCAGCACCGAGCAGCAATCCCCCGGCAATCTGGAACTTCCGCGCCCTTCGCTTATCAAGGGCAGTCACATTTGAATGAGAATCCGTGTCACTGAATACAGTGGTCCCGGACAGGATTCTGTGGAGCGCTTCATCACCCTTCGGCTCCGGAGCATCATCCATATCCCACGGGTCAATCGCTGAAATTTGGTTCTTGATAGGATCCATGATCTTCAGGCCCCCAACTTCTGTGTAGTAAATTCGACTCCCGCAGGCATCTGTTTGCGGAAAGCTGTGCGTGCGCGGTGCAGGCGGACCTTCGCCGCTGATTCGCTGCATTGCAGGACTCCGGCAATCTCAGCTGTGCTCAAGTCATCCCAATAGGCGAGCTGCAGGATTTCACGGTCCTGTTCCCGCATTCGCATCAAAGCGTCCTGTACCACGACGTTTTCGGAGTCATCACCAAAGCGCTGGACCGCCGTCGTGCGAAGCTTTTCCTGCAGGGCGAGTCGTCTATCGCGGCTCCGGTACGCATTCCCCACCAGGTTGCGGGCAACCGTCAGAAGGTACGGAAGTTCCGGAGTGGACTCGTCGGTCCATTTTTGCCACACCACGCGGAAAACGTCCGCGGCGATCTCTTCGGCTATCTCCGCCGATTCAACCCTTCGGCGAACAAACTTGAATACGGCTGGATAGCTGTCTTTGTGAATGGCGATGAACGCCAATTCGCGCTCGGAAAGCACGATTTTCCCCCTGAAATATAGAGCCCGAACCTGCAGGATACTTGTCTAGTTTCCGGCTCAGGCCCGATGGTTACAGGGAGCGGGAAATTTTTGTGGGTGTCTGCCTATGCCGCGTGCCGCAGCGCCCGCCCGCGCCGTCCGCGCCAGGCAGACACACCCCACACGATCACGAACAACGCCACGAGGATCAAGCCGGCATCGCCCAGGTCGATTCCGCCGAGCCAGGTTGTCAGAGGATCATTCAGTCCGAAAGCGGCGTTGAGGAAGCCGCCAAGCGTAATCACGGAAATGAACAGTGCCGAAACTGCCGAGATGCCTGTAACGACGGCGTTGAAGCCGAGTTTCCGCCGGGGATTGTGTATGGCGGATTTGTACATTTTCATCATGGCAACCCCGTTGATGGAGTCGCACAGTGTCATGGCTGCCGCGAACGCCAGCGGCAGGGCCATCAGGGCGAGCGGCGAAACGCCGGCGAGTGACGCCGTCGTCGTGATGACCAGCAGCCCGATGGTGGTGGCGGTATCGAAACCCAGGCCGAACAGGAAACCGATCACGTAGATGTTCCTGGGCCGCTCCACCTTGGACAGGGGCTTTGCCAGCAGCCGGGCCACAAAACCTTTGGCTTCGAGGTCTTCAGGGTGCAACTCACCGCCACCCTGCACTTTCCGGTAGACCTGCGTGGCACGGATGAATGCGGAGCCGTTGAACAGGCCCATCGCCAGCAGGAAGAGGCCGGAAACCCCGCTGCCGATCAGGCCCAGCACCATGTTGCCGGTGGTGCCGTCCTCCATGAACTGCCCGATCAGCGTGGCCCCTGCAACCACCAGCAGCCCGGCCAGGATCACCACGGAACTGTGCCCCAGACTGAACGCGAACCCAACGCTCACCGGGTCCTTCCGCTGGGCTACGAACTTGCGCGTCGAGTTGTCGATGGCCGCGATGTGGTCCCAGTCGTAGCTGTGCTTGATACCCGCCACGTAAGCGGTTACCACCAGCCCGAGCGCCAGCGGTTGGGCGCCGCCCGCGCTTCCGGCAAGCAAAAGCACGACGGCGGCAAGATGCAATGCGGCCACTGCACCGAAGGTGAACAGCAGGCGCGTCCGGAGGGACAGGGCGTCCCGTTCGCGGTACATGGTGGCGAACTCGGTCAACGCAGTCATCAGTATTTCCTCAGGTTCAGGGGCTCCTGCCCGTACCAGCGTTCGCGAAGGAAGTTGGTGCAGGCACCCAGCAGTGTGTTGAGTTCTTCGGTGCTGTTCGACAACGATCGCAGCACAAGCCCGGTAGTTCCGGCAATAGTCGCGGTCAAAGAAACTCCGGTGTACGCCTCGAATCCGCGGGTCAGTTCATGCAACTGGTCAGCGAGCCCCTGGTCGACCCGTGGGTCCACCACCACCAGCGACCCCAGATGGCTGAAGCCCTCCATGAACCCCAGCCCCGTCACATCGTTGAGGGGAGGCCGGATAAGCAGGTTGTCGAGCGCCAGCAGCCGTTCCCCGTTGGCGGCCTGGACGCGGATCTCGTTCCTGAGCCGAACTTCCTCGTATCGGAACGCCGCGCCGTCGGGCGACCAGCCGGGCGTGATGACTTCGGCCATCACAAAGCACGACGTCGGGTGGAGACTGATGTGCGAATTCTGCCGGTAGCTCGCCTCACGGTAGGCAATCAACTGGTCGGGAAACAGCTCCAGCCGCGAGCCCTCCCCCAGCCGCACGCTCATCCGTTGCTCGGCAAAGGAGCCGGGCGTCCGATACACCTTGGTGGCCGACTGCGTGGTGAGGAGCAGGTCAGCCCCGTCCTCAACCTCCACCTCGATGAGGAACAAATCCGCCCCCAGATACGCCCCACCCGGATTGACCATGACATAACAAACCTGCCCGGATTCATCGAGATAGTGCGGCCTCAAAACCCGCAAAGCCCCCTCATGAAACTGCCAAGAAGCCACAGCCCTCCCGGAACTTTGGGCAATGCGCAACCGGAGTTCACCTCGGGGTGACTGGACCGCCGAGGCGGCTGAGCCGGATTTTTGGGCCGCGGCGTGGCGGGCTCCGCGGGGGGCCCACTGCTGCGAGGGCCCCGACTCGAGCTTGCGAGAGTTGGGAGCAGCTGGGGACGGGCACGACCCAAAATCCGGCGAAGCCGCCGTCGCAACCAGACTCACGAGGCGAGGTCGAGCATCAGGACATCCCGCCGGATCCAGTTGAGGACGTCTTCCAACCCCTCGTCCGTCTTGAGGTTCGTGAAGCAGAACGGCCTATTACCGCGGAACTCCTTGGAGTCCCGCTCCATGATGGACAGGTCCGCGCCGACGTGGGGTGCGAGGTCGGTCTTGTTGATGATGAAGAGGTCGGATTTGATCATGCCTTGGCCGGCCTTGCGGGGAATTTTCTCGCCCTGGGCGACGTCGATGATGTAGATGGAGAAGTCCACGAGCTCCGGGCTGAAGGTTGCCGAGAGATTGTCGCCGCCTGATTCGACGAAGATGACCTGCAGCCCGGGGTGGCGGGCTTTCAGTTCTTCGATGGCAGCCGTGTTCATGGAGGTGTCTTCGCGGATGGCCGTGTGCGGGCAGCCGCCGGTTTCGACGCCGATGATCCGGTCTTCGGGCAGGATGCCGTTGGCGGCGAGGATTTTTGCGTCCTCGATGGTGTAGATGTCGTTGGTGATGGCGGCCATGGAGATGTCACGGCTCATGTGTCGGGTGATCCGCTCCACGAGCTGGGTCTTTCCTGCTCCGACGGGTCCGCCGATGCCGATTTTGATGGGTTCAGTCATGTGTCCTCCTGCTTTAGCTCATGAACATGCGGGCGCGTTGCCTCTCGTGCCGCATTTGTGAAATTTCCAGTCCAGGACTTACCGCCCCAAAGTCGTCCCAGCACAGCTGTGCTACAACCTGGATGGCGGCAGCAACGGCGTCGTGCGCGTGGCGAAGTACCCGCTGCCCGGCGTTCTGCCCCAGCGGTATGGCGCGAACGGCGTTCTGCGTCAGCGAAGTAACCGTGGCGAACAGGTAGGCGCCAAGGGCTTCCTCAAAGGGAACCCCGAGCGACCGCGCAATGACCCCAAAAGCCAGGGGCTGATGCCCGGAAGCTCCACCTTCACGAACCAACTCCCGGTAGGCATCCAACTCACTCGAAGGAAACACTTCCCCGCCAATTTCAAGCAGCCGCCCACCCATCTTCAGCGAAGCCTCCCGCACCTCCCGAGCCAACAGCTGCCCCGAAAGAACAGAGTCCAACAACCCCACATCCACCCCCTCATAAAGGAAGCGAAGAGCCAACCCATCAGAATAGGTCAACTGCTGCCCCACTAAAGCGGAAAGCCAAACCCCAAAAGCGACCTCATCCCCAACAAGCCCCCGCTCGATATAGCCCTCAAACCCCAAAGAATGAGCAAACGCCCCCGTAGGCAAAGCCGAGTCGGTCAACTGTTGAAGAGCAAGCTGATATGTCGCACTCATCGAGCGCCCTCAAGGGTGAGGAGACAGCCAGCCGCGCCGGATTTTTGGGCCGCGGCGTGGCGGGCATCGCGAAGCGGGCACGGCCCAAAATCCGGGGCGGCGCCCCAGCCGCCACAAGTTGCGGGCAAACGCTTAGTGCGAGTGCTCGGCATGGCGGAACGGCACCGGCATGACCCGTTCTTGCCTGTCGTAGGGGACGCCGACGCTCTTCAGGTAATCCTCGACAGTGTGGTCGTACTGACAAACCATGACCTCGGCCCCGTACTCAGAGGACGCATCGAAGAACTGTGCCTGCAGGTGCCGGTTGCCGAGCGAATGTGCCACAACACCCATTTCGTGGATGCTTCGCGGCGCGATCACCAGGACGTCGGTGGGCAGCACGGAGATGACAATGACGTTGTGGTCGTCCGCGGCCAGGATGTCGCCGTCGCGGAGGTCCCCTGAACCGCTTGGGAGCCGGATGCCCAGTTCCTTGCCGTGGTCGGTGGTGACGCGCTGGATGCGTTTGACCAGTAACGCACTGGGAAGCACCACCTTTTCCTTGTGGTGCCCGGTGAAGTCCCCGGGTTGCTCGTGCAGGTTGCCCAGGATTTTCTCGATGATCATGCAGGCTCCTAAAACAGGAAGTAGCGCTGCGCCATGGGCAGCACGTCGGACGGCTGGGAGGTGACTTCTTCGCCGTCGACCGTCACTTTGTAGGTTTCGGGGTCGACGGCGATGTCCGGCGTTTCGCCGTTGAATTTGAGGTCCGCCTTGCTCAGGTTGCGGATGCCGGTAACGGGTTTGATGATGCGTTCAAGGCCGAGTTCGGCGGGCACCCCGGCGTCGATGGCTGCTTGGGACAGGAACGTGATGGACGTCTGTTGCAGCGCCTTACCGTAGGTGGCGAACATGGGCCGCATGGTGCGTGGTTGTGGGGTGGGGATGGAGGCGTTGGAGTCGCCCATGAGGGCGTAAGCGATTTGCCCGCCTTTGATGACGAGTTCCGGTTTCACGCCGAAGAAGGCGGGGTCCCACAGCACCAGATCGGCGAATTTGCCCTCTTCCACGGAGCCGATGACGTTGGCCATGCCCTGCGCGATCGCCGGGTTGATGGTGTATTTGGCCACGTACCTCTTCAACCGGAAGTTGTCGGATTCCGGGGATCCGTGCACCGTCCCTGACGGATCGAGCAAGACACCGCGCTGGCGTTTCATGGCGTCGGCTACCTGCCAGGTCCGGGTCACCACTTCGCCCACCCGGCCCATGGCCTGGGAGTCAGATGAGGTAATGGCGAAGATGCCGAGGTCGTGCAGGACGTCTTCGGCGGCGATGGTTTCGGCACGGATCCGGGAATCGGCGAAAGCCACGTCTTCGGGGATGTCCGGGTTGAGGTGGTGGCACACCATGAGCATGTCCAGGTGCTCTTCGATGGTGTTCTTCGTGTACGGCAGGGTGGGGTTGGTCGATGCGGGGAGGACGTTCGGCAGACCGGCGATCTTGATGATGTCCGGGGCATGGCCGCCGCCGGCGCCTTCGGTGTGGAAGGTGTGGATGACGCGGCCGTCGATGGCCCGGATGGTGTCCTCCACGAAGCCGCACTCGTTGAGGGTGTCTGTGTGGATGGCCACCTGGATGTCGTATTCGTCCGCCACGCGGAGGGACATGTCAATCGAGGACGTGGTTGAGCCCCAATCCTCGTGGACTTTCAGCCCTACCGCACCTGCGCGGATCTGCTCAGCGAGGGGCTCGACGGCGGACGCGTGGCCCTTACCGAATAGGCCGATGTTCACGGGCAGCCCCTCGGCCGCGAGCAGCATCCTGGAGATGTGCCAAGCGCCGGGCGTGATGGTGGTGGCTTTGGTACCTTCGGCCGGACCGGTGCCGCCGCCCACCATGGTGGTGACGCCGTTGCACAATGCGGCCGGCACCTGCTCTGGAGAAATGAAGTGGATGTGGGTGTCGATGCCGCCGGCTGTGAGGATTTTCCGTTCACCGGCGATGATCTCGGTGCTGGCGCCGATGACGATGTCCACGCCATCGGTGATCTGCGGATTTCCGGCCTTGCCGATCTTGAAGATGTGCCCGTCTTTCAGGGCAATGTCGGCCTTGTAGATCCCCGTGTAGTCCAGGACCACAACGTTGCTGATGACGGTATCCGGGATGTCCTCTGAGCGCGTCAGCTGGCCGTTCTGGCCCATGCCGTCGCGGATGACTTTGCCCCCGCCGAAGACCACTTCTTCGCCATGGACCGTGTAGTCCTTCTCGATTTCGAGGATTAGCTCCGTATCCGCCAAACGGATGGCGTCGCCGGTGGTGGGTCCGTAGAGTTCGGAGTACTGCTTGCGTGATATCTCGAAGCTCACTGGTGGTCCCTTTCCGCTGCGACGCCTGGGCGGGCTTCCCCGGAAACGCCGGTACCGCCGTCGAGCTTTCCGTTGACAGCATTGCTGAGGCCGAAGACTTCGCGGGACCCCGCAAGTTCAATGAGTTGGACCGTCTTCCTGTCCCCCGGTTCAAAGCGTGCGGCTGTGCCCGCCGGGATGTCGAGGCGGCGGCCGTAGGCGGCTTCGCGGTCGAACTCCAGGGCACGGTTCGCTTCGGCGAAGTGGTAGTGCGAGCCGATCTGCACGGGACGGTCGCCGCGGTTCACGACCTCGACGGCGATGGCCTCACGACCGCTGTTGCAGGTGATGGAACCTGGCCGGAGCCTGTATTCACCGGGGATCATGGGGGCTCCTAGCGGATGGGGTTGTGGACGGTGACGAGCTTGGTGCCGTCAGGGAACGTGGCCTCGATCTGGACATCATGGATCATCTCCGGAACGCCCTCCATCACGTCTTCGCGGCTGAGCAGGGTGGTTCCGTAGCTCATGAGTTCCGCCACGGTCCTGCCGTCGCGGGCACCTTCGATGAGCTCGTAGCTGATGATTGCCACTGCTTCGGGGTAGTTCAACTTAAGCCCGCGGCCTTGGCGGCGCCGTGCGAGGTCTGCGGCCACCACGATCATGAGTTTCTCCTGCTCACGGGGCAATAGGTGCACGACATCTCCTTCTGGCTGGGCACAGCTGGCCTGGTGTGACCAGCGTAAGGAGCGGAAGTTTCAGCCACGTTTCCGATCTGTCTCAGCGGGGGGTCGGAAGGCCCCGAATTGACCTCAACTAATGTTGAGGTTCTAGCATCGGATACTGTGCGCCCAGCGGTGCCACATTCGAGCACTTTCCACCAAAGGTATAGCGATGACCCACCACAATCCCCTGCCGGACCCGGCTGTCGGCGAGCTCTTCAGGGCTGCATTCCGTGCGCACCCGGCGGGAGTCGCGATCGTCACTGCCTCAGGGCCGGACGGGCCGGTGGGACTCACGGCGTCCTCGGTGGCGTCGGTGGCGGTGGATCCACCAACGCTTGCGTTCTCCGTAACCGGCGGCCGTTCGGCGTCGGTCGTTGCAGCGGCCGACTCGATCGTGGTGCACCTGGTAGGGGCCGGGCAGCTCGAACTGGCCCGTACATTTGCGGACCCCACGGCTCCCCGCTTCACGGAAGACATGGATTGGCAGTGGCTGCCCACCGGCGAACCCCTTCTCCGGGAGGCCCGGTGGGCGCTGCGGTGCAACATCATTCACCGCGCACCGCTGGGAGGCTCAGTGCTGCTCGCGGCCACCGTTGAGGACATCCGGGCAGCAGATGGCGACTCAGCCCCGCTGGTGTACCACGACCGAGCGTTCCACACCCTGCTTGAGAGCGTGCCGGCCTAGCTGTTCCTGCCCCGCGCCGCCACGGCCCACGTATCCACCACAGCACCATCACGCACCACTGAAACCTCATCCACCAGGTTCATGGTGAGGCAGACGTGGTTGGGGATCACCCGGAGCCGGGTGCCCAGGGCCGGAAGCTCGTCCGAATCCGGCCAGACGACCGTGGCGTGGTGCTCGGACAGCGCCGTCACCCGGGCCTCCGGGAACTCGGGAAGCCGGGCGTAACCCGTGGCCCAGTCAGGACGATCGCTGCCCAGGACCTTGCTGCCGGCATCCACCACCACGCGACGGACATTGCCGCCGCGTGCTTCGTGGCGGCTGACCACCGTAGCGGCCACCGTCAGGGCAATGTCGTCCCAGGCACACCGTTCAAGCTCCAGCTGCTGGGCATCGCCAAAGACGTAGACGCCTGGGCGCAGCTCCGTTGCCGCCGTCGGCCCGTCGAGGAGTGCCGTGGGAGTGGAGCCACCGCTGATGGTCCGCACCTCAAAGCTGGCCGACTCGAGTGCCGCAGCCGCCTGCCCCAAGGCCTCGTTTTCGTTGCCGGCCGCACCCGTTGGCATTCCGGGTTTGTAGCTGTGGCCGGGGAAGGTGAAGACGCCGGCAACCTTGAGCCCTGCCGCGGCCGCAGCACGGGCCACGTCCACTGTCTCGTCCGGAAGGACACCACTGCGGTGGTGGCCGCTGTCCACCTCGATCAGAACCTCGACGGAACCGGCGTCCGAGCCCAATTGGTGACCCATCGCCGTCGCGCCTTCCGCCGAATCGACGCCAACGGCCAAGCGGGAAGTCGCGGCAAGGGCCCGGAGGCGGTCAGCGTGATCAGCTTCCACCCACAGTGGGTACGCAATGAAGATGTCCTTGACGCCGTCCGCCGCGAAGACCTCAGCCTCCCCGATGGTGGCAACCGTGATGCCGACTGCACCGGCAGCAAGCTGCTTGCGCGCAATCTCCAGCGTCTTGTGCGTCTTAACGTGAGGGCGGAGATTCAGCCCCCGGCCCTGCATGTTGTCAGCCATCCGCTGGATGTTGCGGTCAAGGATATCGACGTCGATCATGACGGCAGGGGTACGGACGGCAGCTGGAATCACGTTCATTCCTCAAAGACTAACCGGCCCGGCACCAACCTCTAAGGCGCGGAATCCCGGACCCTCAGCTCGAAGGCGGCTTCCGGCTGGCGGACCCCGGACGTTTCCTGGTCGCTTCCGATCCTCTCGATCAGGAGTTCGACGGCGCGCTCCGCAATTTCCGCACGCCCCGGCGCCACAGTCGTTAGCGAAGGCGAAGCGAAGCGCGCCTCTTCAATATCGTCGAAACCGGCCACGGCGATCTCCTCCGGCACCTTCTTTCCACGGACCAGAAGCTCGTGAAGCGCTCCCAAGGCCAGGGCGTCGTTGAGGCCGAACACCGCGTCGAACTCCGCGCCGCTGTCCAACAGTCCCGCTATCGCCTCCGCGCCCCCGTCCCGCCGCCACGGGCACCGCACCACCAATGCTGGGTCATACCCGACTCCGGCGTCCGCGAGCGCAGCCTTGTACCCGCCGAGCCGCAGCCCCGCGCTGCCTGTCGTATCGCCGTCGGCGGCTCCCAGGACAGCTATACGACGGCGACCACCCGCCAGCAGGTGGGTGGTAATAGCGGCGGCGGCTTCCTGGTTCTGGATGAGGACCATGTCCAGGCGCGGGTCCTGCACATATTCCCCCAGGAGGACCAACGGCTTGGTGCCCGCCGCCTGGATGATCTCCTCGGCACCAAGGGCCAGGGGAATGAACAGGAGGCCGTCGGTGAGGCTGCGGAATTGGCCCTGGATTGCTGCCTTCTCGTGGCCTGCTTCGTTGCCGGACTGCTCCACCAGGACCCGGTAGCCGCGACGCCAGGCTGCTTTCATGATGTCGGACGCCAGCTCCGCGTAATAGGGGACGGAGAGGTCGGCCAGGACGAGGCCCAGCATGTTGGTTTTCCCGGATCGGAGGCTGCGGGCCGTCAGGTTGGTTTCGTAGCCGAGCTCCTCGATGGCGTCCAGGACACGTTGGCGCGTGGTTGGCCGGATGAATTCGTAGTTGTTGATGACATTGGAAACCGTCTTCAACGAGACCCCGGCGGCCTTCGCGACGTCGTTCATGGTCACTGCCATGCGGCACTCCTTCGGTGCTGGTGAAATACATCGTTGCAATCAAAGAACGCACGGTTGGCTGTATCGTGTTGCACGCCATAAGCGTAGTGTCGAAGTATGAGATCCCGGATGTTGACAGTCCGGGACTGATAATCCGGGTTGTGCGCGAACACGAGCACACAGCCGCCCAGCCGGAGACGCGTGAAGTCCGGCCTTGCTGAATTGAGGCCATAATGGCCCGCAATGAGGAAGAGCAATCTTCTGCAAAAATGCAAAATCATCTTTCTGAAATTCCTGACTCAACGCCCCCTGCAGCTCCCACTGATCTGACGTATTTTCTGGAGCGAATCCAGGATCTGCTTATCAAAAATGCGGACATTCCCTGCTTTCTCGACGAGTTGGTGGATATGACGGCGGACGAGCTCACCACATCGGCCAACCCGGTCGCGTGTGGAATGACTGTCATGCGGCAGAAAAGGCCGGTGGCAGTCGCGGACAGCAGCCCCCTTGCCCGTCAATTGGACGAAATTCAAAACCGTTTGGGGGACGGCCCTTGCCTCACTGCCCTCCGGACGCGGACCATGACCCATGTCCCTGACATACGGCGCGAGAATCGTTGGCCGGCTTATATGCAAGCCGTGGAAAACACGAATGTTGGCGCCATCCTGGCGCTGCCCCTTGATGTGAACAGCACCTCGGCCGCCGTCGTTAATTTGTACTCGGCGCACCCGCACGGTTTCGACGAAGAGGATGTCCTGGCCGCCCAGCGCGTAACCGCCACGGGAGCAAAGGCCCTGCATCTGGCAATCAAATTCTCCCAATTGCGGGATGCCCGTGAGAATTTGGTCGCGGCGCTGGATTCCCGGGCCACCATCGACACCGCTGTGGGCATCATCATGGCCCAGAGCAGGTGCAACCGCGATGCAGCCTTCCAGATCCTGGTTGACGCGTCGAGCCACCGCAACATGAAACTGCGTGCGGTAGCCGAGGCCGTCGTTGCCCGGATAGCCGGAGACCGACAGCTCCCCGTCTCCTTTGAGGAGTAGGGCCTTCGCAAGCCAGCCTTGCCGAGCCGTCACACGGCGCTCATACCCCTGCAACGCGCCCGCAACATAGTTGCGCAAAGCTGGATCCAAGCAAATGACGGAGCCAGCTGAGGAGGCAACCATGGGCATTGCAAACAGGGACCTGTTCCAAGCGCTGAAGACACAGGCCACTTTGGCCCAGGCCTTCGGCGCACTTCCCGGCAGCCAGGAAGAACCGCACGCGCTGAGCCCGGGAGACTACGTCCAGGCGTGGCACAACGGCCGCCTGTACCACCAGGGCACCGTGGTCAAGACCGTGGCCGGCACCGACCTCTTCTGGCTCAACGACCAGACCGGGACCAGGCGTCTGCTGGATATGGAATCCATGGAAATCGTGACCGTCGACGGACCGGCTCCGGAGGCTGCAACGCAACCGCCAAAGCAGGCTCCCGCCGCTGTCACACCAATTTCCGCGTACCCTACCTTCCACGACGGAACGCAGCAGATCGCCTAGTTTCCCCTAGGGCTCGAGGGACAGCCTGATCATGGTCCAGCTCACGGCCGGAAGCTCGGCGGTGAGGTTGCCGCCGTCGAGCTTTACGCTGACGTTTTCGGACGGCAGGACCGACGTCGAATCGTCGGCAGTCGCCTGCCAGTACGGGTCCTTGTTCGTGTAGGTCACCGCCTCGATGACCTTTCCGGCGTGCAAGCTTCCGACGACGGCGTCCAGCGTCAGCGCGTCCGTGGCCGAGCGGTTCACTGCGAACACCACGGCCTGGTTGGCGTCGGCGTCGTAGGTTGCCACGGCCGACAGTGAGCTGAAGCCGGGGGTCTTTTCGCTGTCCAGCTGCGGAGACTCGACGGCGAGATTCAGCACCTCGCCGGAGGCGTGTCGGGATGTGAGGGCGAACGGGTGGAAGGTTGTCTGCTTCCATGCGCGGCCGCCGGGCTCGGTCATGATTGGTGCGATGACATTGACCAGCTGGGCGAGGCTCGCTGAATGGACGCGATCGGTGTGGCGCAGCAGCGTGATCAGGAGATCGCCCACCACCACCGCATCCGCCACCGTGTAGCGGTCCTCCAGCAGGACCGGAGCAACCGGCCAGTCATCGCCGGTGGGGGCCTTGGACTCGTCGCGTGTCAGGTGCCAGACGTTCCACTCATCAAAGGAAATGTTGACCTGCTTTTCCGACTTGGTAGCCGATTTCACGTGATCGATGTGCGAGACGATGTCCTTGATGAAGGCCTCCATCCTGTGGCCTGCGGAAAGATGTTCCTGCAGGTCGCCGAAATCCTCGAAGTACTGGTGCGCCGAGATCAGGTCCACCAGTTCGTAGGTTTCGTTGAGGACCACGCGCTCCCATTCACCGAACGTGGGGATATTGGGGCCGGAACTGCCACAGGCAACCAGTTCCAGGTCCGGGTTGACCATGCGCATCGCCCGGGCGGTTTCGGCGGCCACACGGGCGTACTCGGTGGGCGTTTTGTGGCCGATCTGCCAGAGGCCGTCCATCTCGTTGCCGAGGCACCACATAGTGATGTTGTGCGGTTCCACGGCACCGTTCGCTTTACGCTGCTCGGACAACGCCGTGCCGCCCTTGATGTTGGAGTACTCCAGCAGGTCCAGCGCTTCCTGGGTTCCCCGCGTGCCCAGGTTCACGGCCATCATGGGCTCCACCCCGGCCTTCACGGACCACTTGGCGAATTCGTCAACGCCCACCAGGTTGGGATCGCTCGAGTGCCAGGCAAGGTCAAGACGCGTGGGACGGTTTTCCTTCGGACCCACCCCGTCCTCCCAGCGGTAGCCGGAGACGAAGTTGCCGCCGGGATAGCGGACCGTGGAGACGCCGAGTTCCTTGGTTAGGTCCAGGACGTCCGTACGGAATCCGTCCTCATCAGCCTTGGGATGCTCCGGCTCGAAAATGCCGGTGTAGACACAGCGGCCCAGGTGCTCGACGAAAGCCCCGAAGGTCTTCCTCCGGACGGGGCCGATGACGAATGCGGGGTCGACAGTGATTTTGGCGGTGGTGTTCTGGGCTCCCAAAGCGTGGGTCCTTGTCTGCTGGGTTGTACGGGGACATGCGAGTCAATTTACAACGTTATAAAAACCATGCTGTCTGTGGATGGGGTGGGAGTCAAGAGATTTCTTCGCGCGCCTCTACTCTGGGTTCATGCGATCGCACACCGTTCGGGCCGCCTACGCTGCCCGGGCTGCCGAGTACACGGGCCTTTTCGGCTCCATCAAAAGCACTCATCCGACCGACAGGGCACTGGTCAGGGAATGGGCCGGCGAGCTCGATGGGAAGGTCCTCGACGCCGGCTGCGGCCCGGGGCAATGGACGGGTTTCCTTCACTCACTGGGCACGGACGTCGAGGGGGTTGACCTGGTCCCGGAGTTCATCGCCACCGCCCGGGAGAACCACCCTGACATACCCTTCTCCTTGGGTTCCCTGGAACAGCTGTCGACGCCGGACGGCTCGTTGGCGGGGATCCTCGCGTGGTACTCGGTGATCCACACGCCGCCGGAGGAGCTGGGCGCGGTGCTTATGGAATTCGCCCGATGCCTCAAGCCCGGAGGGCGCCTGCTGCTGGGATTCTTCGAAGCCGACAGGGTGAAGGAATTCCCGCACGCCGTAACACCCGCCTACTTCTGGCCTGCGGAGGAGGTGTCCGCCCGGCTTCGAAGGGCGGGCTTCACAGTCATCAGCACGCACTCGCGCACGGATCCCGGAGCCCGTCCACATGCGGCGGTCGTGGCCGTGCGGAGGTAGCTCCCGTGTGGGAACAAAAACAGGCCGGAGACTCAACGTCTCCGGCCTGCAGGAGGGTGGGCCCTGTGGGGATCGAACCCACGACCCACGGATTAAAAGTCCGATGCTCTACCAACTGAGCTAAAGGCCCTCCAGCTGTTGAAACAGCCATAAATACTGTACCCCAAGGTCAAGGCAGGTAAGGAACCCGGGGTGGGGTGCGCCGTCGTGACCTTCTTTAAACGAAACCACGACGGCGACGCGCGGCGGCAGCGGCGTGTCGGCCCACGGGCGGCACCAAAGTGGGTCGTTGCGGTACACGAGCGCGCGAAACAACCGTTACTCGACCCCACCAGAGCACAGGAGTACGGTGAACTCATGAGCGAACAGCAAGGATCACGTGCGTACGGCGGAGCAAACAGGCACCACAAGCCCAAGCCCTTTGCGCCCATCGATTTCGAACCGTTTGCCGGCGGCGCGGACCCTGCGAGAGTGTCCGAGGCCGCACACCTCGCCGCCCAGGCGCTTGTTAAGCGGGGCCGGGACAGCGACGACCCGAAGGTCACGCGCAGACTGGTGAAACTCGCCGACGAGCAGGGCCTCGATGCAATCGCCGAAATGTGGGCCGAGAGCCCGGCCCGCAGCCTGCCCGGCGCACTCTGGCGGCTGTATGCCCTCCGCGCGGCCACCATCCAGAACCCGGAGCGCATCTCTGTCTACTTCAGGGCCGGCCGCGACACAGCGCAGGTTTCCAACGTCGTGGCGGGCGCAGCCGAGCCACCGGGAGCCGAAGAAATGAAGACCATGGCGGATGCGATTTTGTCGGGCGCTTTCGACGGCGAGTTCGACGTCGCGCTGGAACGTTCCGCTGCATTCTGCCGCGTGGTGGCGCTCGGCCAGGCAACCCTCGCCGACGGCGCCGAGCACAGCAACGAAGGCCACGCGAGCAAGCTCACCCGCAACTCCCACCAGTTGGTGAAGACCGCCGAAGACCTCGAGCACGCGGCAAACGCGTGGCGGCTGGGCGAGTTGGACTAGCGCGCCCGAAGGGCGAAACGTACCCACGCCCGGCCCGGACTGTCAATGTTGACTTAGCCAGCCAGACGGGGAAAACTAAAACTGGTGTCGAACCGCGAAACCCCCGGGCTTCAACTTATAGCCGCTTCGAGCGGCCTACCGCCGAGAGGCGTATCCGGTTCGGCACCATTTTTATGCCCGAAAGTGCTTTGCCCGGACCAGTACTGAGGCGGTCCGGGCAAAGCGAGGCAGGCACTACTTCAGCGTGACCGTGGTTTCGGCGGTTTCCTTCTTGTCGTGATCAAGGTCGCCGGCCGCGTTTTGCGGCGTCATGGTCGCCTTGATCTCGGTTTCCTTGCCCGCGGTGTAGGCAAAGTTTTCAGCGATGTTGAACGACTCACCCGGCTTCAGCACGAATGGGTCCTTTTCCTTCAGCTTGATGCCTGTGCTGGTGAGGCCGTGCTTCTTGAACCCGTCACTGCTGGAGTCGGACGGCATGCCGCCCAGGTACTTCCAGTCCGTGTACTTGGCGCTGGGTGTCACGAGTGAGTGGCTCAGGGGAATATCGGCCGATGAGGTGTTGGTGACTACGTAGTTCACGTAGACGATCGGAGCGCCCTTCTTCAGCAGGTTCTCCTTGGTTTCCTTGTCCACGAACATGCTGTCCTTGGAGGCGACATCCGTGGCCACCTGGAAGACGTCGACAGAGAAGCTGTCACCCTTCATGCTGCCCAGCTTGTCCCCGGCGTCAGAAATGGGGAGGGCCCAGGAGGCAACCTTGTAGGTGCCGGAAGTGGTGCCTTCGGACGCTGCCGACGAGGCAGGCGAGGACGCTGACGTTGACGGGGACGCGGAAGAGGAGGACGACGACGATTCGGAACCTCCCGCCGTCGGACTGGATGCGGCGGCGCCACAAGCACTCAAGGCAAGCATCCCTGCTGCCGCCAAAGCGGTGATCTTAGCTACGTTGTTGAAACGCACAGTTCCCCCATTGATTAGATTAATTAGTGGACGTCCCAAGTGTTGCATGGATGCGCTGCGGCTTGCGATGGGGACAAGTTCCCGCGGCGCTCCGCAGGACCGGTAAAGTTGGGAGCGAAACGGATCGCGTCAAGTCAAGCCGGCCCGTGCCCACCCGTCCCCAGCCCGGAAGCGACATGAAGCTGCGCCTTTTCCCCCAGGAACCCGCCGGGCTCGTACTGCTCGCGCAGATGGCCGGCGTCATCGTGGCCGCCACCGGGACGCTCTCCGAAATTCTTGGCGCCCCCGCCAGCGAGCACGAACGACTCGCAGAAGAGCTCCACGAGCATGAGTCCAAGTCGCTGGACCTGCACTTCGCCCTCCTGACGCATATGCGCACCAGTTTCGTGAACCCCCTCCCCCGCGAGGACATGTACACCCTCTCCCGGCACCTCAACGAGGCCATGGAGAAGCTGGATGCTGCCGGCGACCTCGTGGCCATCTACAAGCTGGACCGGCTTCCCAAACGTGCCGCCGACCAGCTGGAGATCATCAGCCGGCAGGCCGAGCTGACCGTGGACGCCATGCGGAAACTCGAAGACCTCGACGAACTTGAGGACTACTGGATCGAAATCCTCCGCCTGGCCAAGCGCGCAGAACGGACACACCGCATCTGGGTAGCGGAGATGCTCAAGGACATGAAGTCGACGCAGTACGCACGGCACCGGGACATCGCCAACCAGCTGGTGGAAGTCACCAAGGACATGCGGAAGGTCGCCACCCAGGTAGGCAGCATCATCGTCAAGGAATCATGACGTGACCATCGCCGTCCTGGTCCTGGTAGTCGCTTTGGCCTCCGGGTTCGCGTTCCTTAACGGCTTCCGCGATGTCTCCAACGCCGTCGCCCTTTCAACGCGGACCCGCGCCCTTACGCCGTCGGTAGCCGTACTCCTGGCTGCTGTCTTCAACTTTGTGGGCGCCATGCTCAGCGGCACGTTCGTCCTGGCCTTCACGCAGTCGTGGATCACCCTGCCCCAGGGCACAGGTGGCCTCACCATGCTCGCCTCTGCCCTTGCGGCCTCCATATTGTGGGGAGTTTATGCGTGGTGGCGGGGTATTCCGCTGTCCTCCACGAACTCGCTGGTAGGTGGGCTCATCGGAGCCGGCGGCGCGAGCATCCTGGTAGGCGGAAACTCCGTCGGCGGTGTGGACGGCATCGTACTGACGCAGGTCGTGCTGCCGCTGGTCCTCTCCCCGTTGCTTGCTTTCGTGGCGGCCTATTTGCTGGTGTGGCCTGTGACGTGGGCGGCCCGCTATACGCAGCCGAATGTGGTGAACAGGCGCTTCCGGCGGGCGCAGGCCGTGTCCAGCGCGGCCGTGGCGTTCGGTCATGGCCTGCAGGACGGCCAGCGCACAGCAGCGGTCATTTTCCTTGCCGTTGTGGCAGCCGGGTTGTCAGGCGGTGACGACGTGCCCCTGTGGGTCCTGCTGCTAACGGCCGTTATGCTGACGGCGGGTACCCTGTTGGGTGGCTGGAGGATCTCGCACACGCTGGGCCACAAACTGATCCGGGTGGATCCACTGCGTGGATTCGTGGCCCAGACCCTGACGTCCGTCATGCTGTTTGTCGGCGCCATCGGTTTCCAGCTGCCGCTCTCCACCACACACACCCTCACGGCGTCGGTACTGGGCGGGGGCATCAACCAGCGGTTCCATACCGTCAACAGGCGGCTTGTTCGACGGATCCTGATGTTCTGGGTAGCCACTCCCCTGGTCACTGCGGCCGCGGCATTCATCCTGGAACTCGCCTTCTCCCCCCTCACCCACCTCTAGACCCAACTGAGTAACAGCAAACGGCCCACTGAGCACTCAATGGACCGTTTGCTGTTACTTAGTTGGGCAACAAAAAACGACGGCGGCCGTACCCCCAAGGCGACGGCCGCCGTCGTTATGTGCCGACTCCCCCCATAGAAGCCGGAACCCGCGGAACCCTTATCCGAAGCGACCGGAGACGTAGTCTTCCGTGGCCTTCTGGGACGGGTTGTTGAAGATGGACGTGGTGTCGGCGAACTCGATGAGCTTGCCCGGCTTGCCGGTGCCTGCAATGTTGAAGAACGCGGTCTTGTCGGACACGCGGGCAGCCTGCTGCATGTTGTGGGTAACAATCACCACGGTGTACTGGTCCTTGAGCTCGTTGATGAGGTCTTCAACGGCCAGCGTGGAGATGGGGTCCAGGGCGGAGCAGGGCTCGTCCATGAGGATCACCTGGGGTTCGACGGCGATGGCGCGGGCGATGCAGAGTCGCTGCTGCTGGCCACCGGAGAGACCGGAGCCCGGCTTGTCCAGGCGGTCCTTGACCTCGTTCCACAGGTTGGCGCCGACGAGGGACTTCTCCACCAGGGCATCGGCTGCGCCCTTGGAGATCTTCTTGTTGTTCAGCTTCACGCCGGCCAGCACGTTGTCGCGGATGGACATGGTCGGGAACGGGTTGGGGCGCTGGAAGACCATGCCCACCTGGGTGCGGACGGTCACGGGGTCCACGCCGGGTCCGTACAGGTTGTCGCCGTCGAGCAGTACTTCGCCTTCGACGCGGGCGCCCGGGAGGACCTCGTGCATGCGGTTCAGCGTGCGGAGGAAGGTGGACTTGCCGCAGCCGGACGGGCCAATGAATGCCGTTACGGACTTGGCCTGGATGTTGATGTTGACGTCCTCGACGGCCAGGAAATTGCCGTAGTAGACATTCAGGTCTTTGACGTCGATGCGCTTGGACATGGTGTTCCTTTGTTCCTTGGGGGTTCTGGAAGTTTTTGAGCCTGCCGGAGGCGGCGGCCGGCTAACGGCCCGTCTTGGGAGCGAAGATGCGGGCGATGAGGCGTGCTCCGAGGTTCAGGAGCATCACCAGGATGATCAGCACCAGCGCCGCGCCCCAGGCACGCTGGTCGGACGGACCAGGGTTGGACGGCGACGTCGGGTTGAGGATCTGCGTGTAGATGAACGTGGGCAGCGAAGCCATCCAGCCGCCGAACACGTTGTTGTTGATGGTGGTGGCGAAACCGGCGGTTACGAGGATCGGCGCAGTTTCGCCGATAACGCGCGCGATCGCCAGGGTGACGCCGGAAGCGATACCGGAGATCGCCGTCGGAATAACCACCTTGGTGATGGTTCGCCACTTGCGTACGCCCAGCGCATAGGAGGCCTCGCGGAGCTCGTTCGGGACGATCTTCAGCATTTCCTCGCTGGAGCGGACCACCACCGGGATCATCAGGACGGAAAGCGCGACGGCGGCTACCGCACCGGTCTTGGTGCCGGGGCCCACAACGGCGAAGAAGAACGCTGCCGCGAAGAGGCCGGCCACGATCGACGGGATGCCGGTCATGACATCCACGAAGAAGGTGATTGCGCGGGCCAGCGGACGGTCGTTGCCGTATTCCACCAGGTAGATCGAGGTGAGCAGGCCAACGGGCACCGAGATGACGGTTGCAAGGAGCGTGATCTGGATGGTGCCGATCAGCGCGTGATAGATGCCGCCGAGGACCTTCCCGCCCTCCTCGGCTGCCTTGTTGTCGAACGCGCCGGTGACACCGTTCATGGAGGTGCCAAGGAACCCAGGGGTAATGAGCCCGGGGATGCCGTTGATCAGCACCGTGACGATCACCGAGATCAAAGGCAACAAAGCGATCAGGAACGCACCTACAACGAGGCAGGTAGCCAGCTTGTCCTTGGCCTTGCGGGAACCCTCTACAACGCCGCTCCAGGAAACCAGACCGATGGCGAAGAGGATGGCCGAAACGATGCCCCAGCCGAAGGCGTTGAAGCCGATCAATGCCAGGATGGCCGCGCCGACAACGAGCGCGACAGCCAGGACGACGTAGGGCGCGAACTTGGGCAGTTGGCCCTTGGTGAGCGCGGAGCGCTTGCGGACTGCTGTGGCGGTCATTTAGTTGGCTCCCGAGAATTCTTTGTGCTTGGAGATGATCCAGCGGGCGATCATGTTCACGCCAAGGGTGATGACGAACAGCACCAAGCCGGCAGCGATCAACGTGTTGACCTTCAGGCCGCTGGCCTCGGGGAAGTTCAGCGCAATCTCGGCGGCGATGGTCTGGTTGCCGGACTGGATCAGGCTGGCCGTAAGGACGCCGGAGGACAGCACCAGGGCCACGGCCATGGTTTCTCCGAGCGCGCGGCCCAGGCCAAGCATGACGGCGCTGATGATGCCCGGGCGGCCAAAGGGCAGCACAGCCATCTTGATCATTTCCCAGCGGGTGGCTCCCAGCGCCAGCGCGGCTTCTTCGTGCAGCTTGGGGGTCTGCAGGAAGATTTCGCGGGACAGGGAGGTGATGATGGGCAGGACCATGACCGACAGGACGATGCCTGCCGTGAGGATGGTCTTCCCGGTAGCGGAGGCCGGGCCTTGGAAGATCGGGATCCATCCGAGGTTGTTGGCCAGCCAGTCGTAGGCGGGGGAAATTTCCTTGGCCAGGAAGGCAGCACCCCACGCACCGTAGACAACGGAGGGGATGGCGGCCAGGAGGTCCACCACGTAACCGAGTCCGGCAGCGAGCCGGCGCGGTGCGTAATGCGAGATGAACAGTGCCACGCCGATGGCCACGGGCGTGGCGATGACCAGTGCGATCACAGCGGCGATCAGGGTGCCCACCACGATCGGAGCAATGTAGGCAAAGAAGCCGTGTCCGCCCTGGATGTCGGCGGGCGGGGCGGTGAGGGCCGGGATGGCCTGCACCACGAGGAACAACGCGACTCCGAAGAGGACCGCGAGAATAAGGCACCCTGCGGCCATGGCGGCCCCGGAGAAAACCTTGTCCCCGGCGCGTCCTGCGCCTCGGGAGGTTGTCAGGGAGTTGGTGGTCACTTCACGATCCTTCAGTCTGGAGTGAACTGGTCTTACACGGCTAAGTTCCCTGCCCCGCCCCGGTGGCGTTGCGGCCACCGGCGAACGGGACAGGGAACTTCAGTGTTCAGCCGTGCTCTTGGCGAAAGCCCTTAGGACTTGGCCTTGATGGTTTCGATTGCAGCCTTGGCCTTGTCCTGCAGCGTCTTGGAGAGCGGCGCGGACTTTGCTGCGTCAGCGGCGGTCTTCTGGCCCTCGTCCGAAACGACATAGGTCTCGAAGGCCTTGACCAGGTCGGCAACAGCCTTGGTTTCGTACGTGGTGCAGACAACGTGGTACGAGACGAGCACTACCGGGTAGGCACCCGATACGGTGGTCTTGCGGTCCAGCTTGATGGCGACGTCGTTGCTGGCGCGGCCGTCAACCGGCTTGCCTGCTTCAACAGCCTTGGCGGCAGCGTCTGCGGAGATCTTCACGAACTCTTCGCCGACCTTGATGGAGGCGGTGCCCAGCTTGCCGGAAACTGCGGAGTCGTCAGCGTAGGTCACGGCACCGGGGGTGTCGGTGACGGTCTTCACGACGCCGGAGGTGCCCTTTGCGTTCTCGCCCTTCAGGGAGGCGGGCCAAACGCCTGCAGCCTTGTCCGTCCAGACCTCGGGTGCAGCGGATGCGAGGTAGTCGGTGAAGTTGGAGGTGGTGCCGGAGTCGTCAGAGCGGTTGACCGGGGTGACCTTGAGATCCGGCAGGGTGACGCCGGAGTTCAGGGCTGCGATGGCGGGGTCGTTCCAGTTGGTGATCTGGCCGCGGAAGATCTTGGCAACCGTAGCCGCGTCGAGCTTCAGTTCCTTGACATCGGGGATGTTGAAGGCGACGGCGATCGGGGAGATGTAGACCGGGATGTTGATGGCACCCTCAGGGCCGCACTTGGCCTTGGAGGCGGCAAGCTCGTCGTCCTTCAGGTAGGCGTCGGAACCGGCAAACTGTGCCGAACCGTCGATGATGGCCTTGCGGCCTGCGCCGGAGCCGTCCGGGGAGTACTGGACCGTGGCGCCCTGGTTTGCGGAGGCGAAACCGGCCTTCCAGGCGTCCATGGCTGCGCCGGTGGAGGAGGCACCGATGCCGGTCAGGGTGCCCGTCACCTTGGTGCCGGCTGCTGCGGACTGGGATCCGCCAGTGGTGCCGGTTGCGTTGTCAGAACCGCAAGCGGTGAGCGCGAGTGCGCCTGCTGCGATGACCGCGAGTGCCGCGTTGCGGCCGAAGCGAGTTGCCTTCACTTGGATGTACCCCTTCCAGGGATTTCTCAGATGCGTTCCGAACGGAGATTTCGGCGTGCGCGAGCTGTGGACCGTTTTGTTCCTTTACTGAAGGTAAGGAGCGCAGGTAACGGGATCTGCGGTGGCAGGTGAACGGAAGGTGAACGACGGCGGACCATTGGGTTATGTGTCGCGTGCCACCTTGAGTGGTTCCGCTGTTACGCTCGTCGTTCCCCGGCGGAACGTGGCCGGGGAAATAGACTGAAAGGCATGGCTGCCGCTAAGGGACTCACTGCAAGCAAGAGGTTTCTGCGGGCCAGGGTACGGACCGGCCTGGTCCGAAGCCGGAACTCCTTGACCCCGGCCATCCAAATGACGGTGTGCGCAGTGGGTGCCTACGCTTTCGCCGAATACGTCCTGGGCCACCAAGGACCCCTGTTCGCGGCCACGTCCTCACTGATTGCCCTGGGCTTCTCGCGCGATCCACGCCTGCGCCGGGTCATTGAGGTAGGGCTGGGCTGCACCCTCGGCATCGTGGTTGGCGACCTCCTGCTCCACTGGCTGGGCGCTGGAATCTGGCAGGCCGCCGTCGTTCTTCTTTTCTCCATCCTGCTGGCCAGGTTCCTGGACAGCGGGACCATTTTCACAACGCAGTTGGGACTGCAGTCGTTGCTGGTGGTGTTGCTTCCGGCGCCGGCCGGCGGGCCTTTCACGCGGAGCCTGGACGCGGTGATCGGCGGCGTGTTCGCGCTGCTGGTGACTATCCTGGTACCGAAGGATCCGCGCAGGGAGCCCCGCAAGGACGTCCAGAAAATCCTGCACGAACTCGCCGAGGTACTGCGGGAGTGTGCCACGGCGATGATCGAAAGCGACTCGACAGCTGCCTGGCACGCGTTGATCCGCGGCCGCAACTGCCAGCCTTTGGTTGACCGGATGCGGCAGACGCTGCGGGCCTCCGGGGAGGTTGCCACCCTGGCTCCCGCCCATCGCAGGCACCGCGAGGAGCTCGCCAGCCTGGAGCACTCCCTGGAATACATTGACCTCGCACTCCGTAACAGCCGTGTGTTCGCTCGCCGCCTCACGAGCGCCATCAACCACGCCGCACTCTCAGACGAGGCAATCGACAGCATTTCGGAGGTGCTGCAGGAAACCGCAGCGGCCATTGATGAGCTGACCATTGGCCTTTCCGAGCAAAGCGAAGGCACGCGCAGGGTCCACTTGAGGCGCGCCCGGAACGAACTTTCCGACATCGCGGCCCGGCTGCACCCCAAGATGCTCGACGTTCAAAGGCTCGAGGGTGAAACCGTGGTGATGCTCTTCAGGCCGCTCATGGTCGACCTGTTGGAGGCCAGCGGCATGGAGCCGGAGGAGGCCCGGGCGGTGCTTCCGGCCCTGTAACCCGCGCCGAGGTGGCATTTAATGACAGTCCCACGGCCTCGGATTGTCATTAAATGCCATCTCGAGACGCTCTCAGCCAAGCCTCAGCACCGTTTGGCAGAATGACCCGATGATCCAAGCCCTTTCGTTGCAACCCCGGCCTGCCCCCGCCCTCCGGATGCCGCAGCGGGTCCTGTTTCTCTGGGCGGGAGCGCTGTTTGTCGCCGGGGACGTGGTGTTCTGGCTGATGTTCGCGGCCGTTGTGTCCACCAGCGGCCTGGCGACCCTGGACGGCGCAGTGCACTCGTTCGTCGTGGACTCCCGCAGCGATCTTGCCACCGGATTCCTGGCCGGTGTCTCGGCAGTTACGTCGCCGATCGTGATGTCGGTGGCCGGCGGCCTGGTGGCTGTGGCGTGGGCCGTGTGGAAGAGGGAGCTGTGGCGTCCGGCCATTCTCATGGGGGCCATGGTGCTCTCCGTCGTCCTGGCTACTGTCATCAAGCTGGAGGTTTCCAGGTCCCGGCCGCCGTCGTCGGACTTCCTTCTTGGCCCAGACGACGCCCTGTCTTTCCCCTCCGGCCATACGCTGGGCGCCGCTGTCTTCAGCCTTGTCCTCACGTATTTGCTGGTGTCACGCTCAGGATCACGCACGACGGCGGTCCTCACCTACGCCGGCGCCGCCTTGGTCACGCTGCTGGTCGCCTACAGCCGGCTCTACCTGGGCTACCACTGGCTCACGGACGTCGTGGCATCGATGGGGGTGGCGCTGGGCGTGTTTGGCCTGGCAGTGTTCGTTGACGCGGTGCGGTACGGCCGGGCTAATCCTGTCAGTCCCCCCGACTAATCTGGAACGCATGGCTTCAAAGACTTCCCGCGCATCCAAGACACCCGCCTACAAGTGTTCCGAATGTGGCTGGACGGCCATCAAGTGGGTGGGTCGTTGCGGCGAATGCCAGGCATGGGGAACCGTTGAGGAGTACGGCGCCACGGTAGCCCGTACGACGGCGGCCGCTACAGTTCTGGAGCCGGCCCGCCGGATCGCCGAGGTGGATGGGACCACGGCGGCGTTCCTGCCCACGGGAGTAGACGAGCTTGACCGCGTCCTCGGAGGAGGCCTCGTCCCGGGTGCCGTCATCCTGCTCGCGGGGGAACCCGGCGTCGGAAAGTCCACGCTGCTGCTGGACGTCGCCGCGAAGTTCGCCCGCACCGGGCAGGATGTCCTGTACATCACGGGCGAGGAATCCGCCGCGCAGGTGAAGCTGCGCGCAGAACGGATCGACGCCGTCGCCCATACCCTTTACCTTTCCGCGGAGACCGACCTGGGCCAGGCCCTTGGGCAGGTGGAGAAGCTTGAGCCGAAACTCCTGATTGTGGACTCCGTGCAGACGCTGAGCAGCGCGGACGTCGAGGGCAGTGCCGGCGGTGTGTCACAGGTGCGCGAAGTAGCTGCCTCCATCATTGCTGCAGCCAAGAGGCGAAACATGACCACACTGTTGGTAGGCCACGTCACCAAGGAAGGCACCATCGCGGGCCCGCGCTTGCTGGAGCACCTGGTGGATGTCGTGTGCCAGTTCGAGGGTGAGCGCCACTCGCGGCTCCGCCTGCTGAGGGCGGTCAAGAACCGTTACGGCGCCACGGATGATGTGGGGTGTTTCGACCTCAACGAGGCAGGCATCGAAGGACTCGCTGATCCCAGCGGGCTGTTCGTTTCCCGCACCCGGGAGCCGGTTTCGGGAACGTGTATCACGGTAACCATGGAAGGCCGCCGGCCCCTGCTGGCCGAGGTCCAATCACTTCTCGCCGAGAGCCCCAACTCCCAGCCCCGGCGTGCCACCAGCGGCCTGGAAAGCTCCCGCGTGGCCATGCTGCTCGCCGTCCTGCAGCAACGCGCCGGCTGCATGCTGCACAAGGATGACTCGTACGTGGCGACCGTGGGCGGGGTGAAGCTTACGGAACCGGCTACGGACCTCGCCGTGGCATTGGCTGTTGCCTCTGCCAAGTCCCGCAAAGCACTCCCCCAGCGTTTGATTGCCTTTGGTGAAGTAGGCCTGGCCGGTGAGGTGCGCCCGGTTCCCGGGATCAACCAACGCATCCAGGAAGCCCATCGCCTCGGATTCACCCACGCGATCGTTCCAGCCAGTCCAGCCGGAGCGGGAGTCATCCCCGACGGCTTCTCCGTCCGCGAAGTGGGACATTTGGCTGAGGCACTGGAACTGCTCATCACTTAACCCTTTCGGGGTGTCGGGCCGCCTCCGTGGACCGGCTTGGGCAAGGATTGGCCCATGACCAGACGGAATGTGCTTATCGGGGGACGCTTTTTCTTTGGGCTTTTGACGTTGGTGGCTGTGGCGACCCAGCTGGTGGTCCACATCGGGCTGGGCTACGACGTCGGGAACTTCTTCAGCTACTTCACCAACCTGTCCAACATTTTCGCCGCCGTCGTCCTGCTCATCGGCGGCTACAGGGTGCTGGTCCGCAAACGCCCCAGCGAAGCGGACGACGTTACCCGGGGCACGGCTACCATCGCCATGGCCGTGGTGGGGCTGGTCTTTGGCGCCTTGCTTGCCGGCGAGGATCTCGGGTCCATGGTGCCGTGGGTCAACTTCGTGGTGCACTACCTGATGCCCGTGGTGATGGTGGCGGACTGGTTGTTCCAACCCCCGCGGGCCAAGCTTGAACTCCGTCACATCTGGTACTGGCTGATCTACCCCATCGCCTATCTGACGTACAGCCTCATCCGTGGCTCCATCGTCAACTGGTATCCGTACTGGTTCATCAACCCGGATCGTGCAGGCGGCTGGGGTGGAGTGGTGATGTTCGCACTGGCCATCTCTGTCGGGTTCCTCGTGGTCAGCCTGGCGATGCTCTGGCTGGGGAACAGGCTCAAGCGGCAGGTGGACTACTAGCCACTTTGAGGCACCTCCGAACATAACGAAATGACCCACTTTGGGGCTTGCTGGTGCGGTTAACGATGCAATGAAGCCCTATCATTGAGCTTGTCGTCACAAGGCCATTTTTGGATGTGCCCGCTGACGCCGGATTCAGCATGTTTGCGAGCCATGGCTTGCACCTTCGAAGGGAAACCCTATGGCCCGGAGCCCGGAAGAATCGCTCAAGGCGACTCTTGCCAGAGTCGCACCCGGAACTCCATTGCGCGACGGCCTTGAGCGCATCCTCCGCGGGCGCACCGGCGCATTGATTGTGTTGGGACACGACCGCACCATTGATTCCATCTGCTCGGGCGGCTTCGACATCGGCATCGACTTCTCCCCGACACGTCTCCGTGAATTGGCCAAAATGGATGGGGCCATCATTTGCGACAAGGACGCCAGCAACATCATCAAAGCAGCCGTCCAACTCGTCCCGGATGCCAGCATTGAAACCCAGGAATCGGGTACCCGGCACCGCACGGCTGAACGCGTCGCCATCCAGACAGGTGTGCCGGTAATCTCGGTCAGCCAGTCAATGCAGATCATCGCCCTGTACGTGAACGGCCTGCGCCACGTCCTGGAGGGCTCCGAGAAGGTCCTGGCCCGCGCCAACCAGGCCTTGGCAACCCTGGAGCGGTACAGCGCCAGGCTGGACCAGGTCACCAGCTCCCTTTCTGCACTGGAGATCGAGGCTTTGGTGACGGTGCGGGACGTAGCCGTCACGCTGCAACGCCAGGAAATGGTCCGCCGGATCTCCGAAGAAATTGCCCAATACGTTCTTGAACTCGGCGAAGACGGCCGCCTGCTGTCCCTCCAGGTGGAGGAACTCACCGTGGGGCGTGGCCCGGGCAGCGAAGTGATCATCCGCGATTACTCCGACCCCAACGCAACCCCTGAAGACATCGAAGAAGCCGTCCAGGCACTGCTGAACCTCGGGCCCACGGAACTGATCGACCTCAGCCGCATTGCCCACATCATCGGCTTCGCCGGCGGAGTCGAGCAGTGGGACGCCGTAGTCCAGCCGCGCGGTTACCGCCTGTTGTCCGGCCTGAAGTCCGTGCCGAAGGCTGTCGCCGACCGCTTGGTGGACTACTTCGGTGGGCTGCAGAACCTGATGGCCGCCACCATCGACGACCTCATGACCGTGGACGGCATCGGCGATCAGCGCGCCCGCACTGTCCGCGAAGGTTTGAGCCGCATGGCCGAGGCCAGCCTGCTGGACCGGTTCCTCTAAAGCCGGCTGCCGCCGTCGGGCGTTTTCCAGCCGCCTCGGGCGCGGCTGCCGCCTGAACCGTCAGTTCAGCTGGAAGACAGCCTTGGGGCTGGCTTTGTTTCCCAACCGCGCCTCAAACGTGTAGTAGGCGCCGCCCGCGCCGGGTTTTGCGTTGATCACGCCGCAGCCTTCCAGCGACCTGTTGCGCTCCCAAGGGAAGTTGGCGGTTTCGCTCTTGCCCGGCTGGATGGTCTTGACCAGGTCTACTCCCCCGGTCTGGCAGTCCTTGGATGAGAAGATGCGGTCCGAGCCGCTCATCACCACATATTCCATCTGGGATGTGCCCACATTGACCTCGCATGGCGCTGCATTGCCGTTAGTGATGGTCATGGTCAGCAGCGGCTTTTCATCGGGACCGTAGGCAGGCTTGTCAGTTTTCGCTGCAACGGTCATCAGGTTGAAGTCGCAGACGGGAGTGGGCGAGGCCGACGGCGACGCCGCCACGGACGGCGCGCTCCCCTGCGTGGGCGCCTGGGTGGGCGCCGGGGTATTGACGGCCTGTGGCTCGGCGGTTCCGGCGAACACGCCAGTCAGAGCCAGCACGGCAGCAACCACCAGCACGATCACCAGCAGCAGCCCCCCGAAGACAACCTGACGACGACGGCGATACACGGCGGGGCTGGGCCGCCGCCTGTTGGCCGGGGTGCTGGAGGAGCCCCGGGCAGCGCTCTTTGCCGGCGCGGAGGAGCGCGCGGTCGAGTGCTGCTTACCGTTGGTGGCCATGCATCTAGGCTAGGCTCGTGGCCGTCGGGGCAGCTAACCTACACGCCGCTTGGCAACAATCCCGGCGTGTGTGACGTCGGCCATGAGCAGGCCGCCGGGGTGGTTCCACTACAGTTAATTGCAGTATGACACTCCCCGATTCCAATGAGCTTGCCCGGCTCCACCACGCCTTGGACCGTTGGTTCGCCCGGACGGCGCGGGACCTGCCGTGGCGCCAGCCGGACTGTACCCCGTGGGGCATCCTGGTCAGCGAAATCATGCTCCAGCAGACCCCTGTGGTCCGGGTACTCCCGGTGTGGCTAGACTGGATGGAGCGCTGGCCAACACCGGCCCACCTCGCAGCGGAAGCGTCCGGAGCAGCCGTACGTCACTGGGGACGGCTGGGGTATCCGCGCCGCGCCCTCCGGCTGCACGCGGCCGCCGTCGCCATCTGTGAGGAGCACGACGGCAACGTACCTGACAACTATCCCGCGCTTCTTGGATTGCCGGGGATCGGCGGTTACACAGCGGCCGCCGTCGCCGCTTTTGCCTTTGGTCGCCGCGAAACGGTGGTGGATACCAACATCCGGCGCGTCCATGCACGGCTTGTCTCCGGGAATGCCTTGCCGGCCCCGGCGCTCACTGCCGCGGAGATGCGGCTCGCCGATGTCCTGCTGCCAGAAGACCAAGGCCTTTCGGTCCGGTGGAACGCCTCCGTCATGGAATTGGGAGCCATGGTCTGCACGGCCCGCAGTCCCAAGTGCACCGAGTGTCCCGTTCGCGACAGCTGCGCCTGGCTCGCGGCCGGTGAGCCGCCGCCGTCGTACACCCCCAAGGGCCAGTCCTGGCACGGCACCGACCGCCAGGTCCGCGGAGCCGTGATGGCTGTCCTGCGCGAGGCCGCCCATCCGGTTCCGCGCGAGATGTTCGAGCATGCGCCTGCCGACCTCGGGTTCGAGGCCTCGGGCATCGGGATCCCCTTGGCTGCCCTGCACCGGCTCAACTCCGCGCCCGAGCAGCTCGAACGGGCGCTCGACGGCCTGCTTGCCGACGGACTGGCGGAAATGCACGACGACGGGTTGCGGCTCCCAGCGTAGCGGCGGAACGATTGCCGTCCTACCCTGAAGCATGGGGAGAATCGGAGTCGCCTTGACCCTTGCCGGGACGGCATTGCTATCCGCTTGCGCAGACGTGCCGGTTGCTTGTCCCGCGATCGGGCACATAGCCGCCGTCTCCTTGACCGTAACTGCCGACTACGTGAACCAGGTGGGTTCGCTGCGGTTGAAGGCCTGCCAGGACGCGGCGTGCACCGAGAAGGACCTCATGCTGAACCCGGGAGCCGTGACCTCGGACGAGAAGTGCACACCGGATGGCGTGTGCTCGGCGACGTCGTCTCCGGACGGGACCCTGCAGGGCTTCGTGGAGTTGCCCTCCCTATCGGAGTCTCCGATGGAAGTCACGGTCAGCGGCGTGTCCAAGACCGGCGCGGCGCTGCCCGTGCGCACGGTGAGCTTTACACCCCGCGGCTCGTATCCGTACGGCGAGAAGTGCGGACGGGTCATTTCGGCCGGCGTGGTGCTTGATACGGAAGGCCTGAAGCAACAACAGTAGATTCCGTATGGCGGAAACTTGATTCCGATATTAAACACAGCAAGCCCTTGGAATTAGCCTCCCGGAAACAACCCTTCCATAGCGTCTTAGGTGTTCCGGACCGTGACCCTGCACGGCCATCGCACAGATAGGCGCCACTTTGAAGATCCCAGCACCCGCCTCCGCCGTGAGCCCGGCGGCCAAGAAGCCCTTGTACAAATCCTTGTTCTTCCAGATCCTGGTGGCCGTGGTGTTGGGGATCAGCATTGGCTACCTCTGGCCTGACCTTGGATCCGCGCTTCGTCCCCTTGGCGACGGCTTCATCCAGCTCATCAAGATGATCATCGCCCCGCTGATCTTCCTGGTCATCGTCACAGGAATTTCCGCCGTGGGAGACGTGAAAGCAGTGGGCCGGGTAGGTGTGAAGGCTTTGATCTACTTCACCGCCGCCACGCTCTTCGCCCTGGCATTCGGACTGGTGGTCGCCAACATCGTGCAGCCGGGCGCTGGCCTGAACATCGATCCCGCCACGTTGTCCGCAGACGCGGTGAACGCCAAGACCACCACCGCCCCGCCCAAGGATGCAGGACAATTCCTGCTGGGCATCATCCCTACCAGCGTGGTGGGCGCGTTCGCTTCCAACTCCTTGCTTCAGGTCCTGTGCTTCGCCGTCTTCTTCGGGGCTGCAATCGTGGTGGTAGGCCGCGAAAAATGCAAGCCGGTCATCGATGTCATGGAAACCACCCTCGAGCTCTTCTTCAAGATCATGGCCTGGGTGATGCGGGTTGCGCCCGTGGGTGCCTTCGGCGCCATGGCCTTCATCATCGGCCAGTACGGCCTCAGCTCACTCAGCACCTACGCACTCCTGATCGCAGCGTGCTACGGCTCCGCCCTGGTCTTCATCGGACTGCTGTTCGTCGTCGCCTGGGTCTACCCTCGTGTCCCGCTATGGCAGTTCATCAAGTACTCCCGCGAAGAGTTCCTGCTGGCCCTCGGTACGGCCTCCACCGAATCGGTGCTGCCCCGCATCATGACCAAGCTGACCAACGCCGGCTGCTCCAGGGCGACCACGGGCTTGGTTGTACCCACCGGGTACTCCTTCAACCTCGACGGCGCAGCACTCTACCTCTCCATCTCCCTGCTTTTCCTCGCCCAGGCTTTCGGCCACAATCTGGATCTCGGGCAGCAGCTGGCCGCGCTCGGAGTGCTGATGCTGACGTCCAAAGGCATGGCCGGCGTGCCAGGCTCCGCCTTCCTTGCCCTGTCCGCCACAGCGGGAGCGCTGGGCATCTTCCCGGTCGCCGGGGTCGCGCTGCTCCTCGGAGCGGACCGGCTCATGGACTCCATGCGCGTTGTGGTGAACCTGCTCGGCAACTGTGTGGCCACGTTCGTGGTGGCAAAGTGGGAAGGCCAGTTCGACCGGGAGGCAATGCTCGCTGCCTTCCGCGGTGACAGCACCCCACCGGATCCCGAGGCCGCCCCGGCTGAACCGCAAGCCCCCGTACTCAAAACTCCCCAGCTGACCTCCGATACGTACTCGGCGTAAAGCCCAGGTACTTCCGGAAGTCGTTCGTCAGGTGCGCGTGGTCCGCGTAGCCAAGTTCGACGGCGATCGCCGCGAGGTCCGCTGTTGGATTGGACCTTGCGCGCTCGGCGGCGTCCTGCAGCCTTCGACGCCGGATGAGGGCCGACGGGCTGAGCCCGACGTACTTCTTCGCAATCCGTTGCAGGGTTCTGGGCGATACCGCCAAGCGCCGTGCGGCATCTTCGATCAGGAGTACATCAGGGTCGGAAGCGATCACGTCCGCCATGCGGTTGGCGAGCAGGGCCTCCTCGGACGGGACCACATCCCGGGAAGCCAACCACGCAACGAAGGCAGCCACTGCGCGCTCCCGGTGAGCGCCGCCGTCGTGCGCGGTTCGCCCGGGAGGCGGGTCCATGGCGGCCGATACCGCGGTTTGAAGGTCGTCAAGCGGCAGCGCGACTTCCTTGTCGCGCAGCCCAGTGGGGTCATCCGTGAACAGGGGAACCGTGGCGGGCCGGAGCAGGGCGCCCACGGCCCAGCCTTTGCCGCTGAGGTCGCGGAATCCGGCACGGGTGGTTGGACCGGAAAACCCGACGCCACCACCTTGGACCACCAGGTTGGAGGCAGGGTAGGCGATCACATGCTGCCGGGAAGAGCGGCCAGGCTCGATGTCCCATTCGGGGATCCAGAACCATTCCACGAGCTCCGCGACGGCGTCGGGGGCGGGCAGCCGATGGAAAGTGGGCAGCCTCGCCGGATACAGGATGCCCTTGAAGGAGCTCTCCAACGGACCTCCAAACCTGTCGCGAATCTGCAAGCGCCCCTGCGCGGCCGGAGCGTAGCGTCGTAGCCATGACCGATACTACAAGCACAGAATCAACCACGGCAGCCGATGGACAGTACACCACCCGCGGCGTCCCCAACGGGCTGACCAGCCTCACGCCTTTCCTCGCTGTCCCCAACGCGAGGGAAGCCATAGCGTTCTACCGCGATATCTTCGGAGCCCGCGTGGTGGGCCAGACCGAAATGGGCGCAGTGGTGGTGCACGCCGAGTTGGACTTCGGAAACGGACACCTGCAACTCGGTGAGCCGAACCCGGAGTACCACCTGGTGCCCGCACCGGACGGCGAGGACGACTGCTACTCCATGGGCCTGTACTGCGCGGACGCGGACGGTTTGGTCCGGAAGGCCGAGCAAGCCGGAGCCACTATCCGTGAGCCACTGACCACCTTCGTTTCCGGTGACCGCTACGCCAGCATCCGGGACCCCTTTGGCGTGCGCTGGTCCATCATGACCCGCGTTGAAGACCTTTCCGAGGAGGAAAGCAACCGTCGGGTAGAAGAATGGGCGGCCCGGCAGGGCTGACCGGACCGGGGGTGCGGCCAGCCCGGGGGGCTAGCTGAGGCAGAGGCAGAAGGGGTGGCCGGCCGGGTCGAGGAATACCCGGAATGTTTCGCCCGGCTGGTGGTCGGCTTTGGTCGCACCAAGTGACAGCACAGCCTCCTCACCCTTATCCAGGTCCTCTACCACCATGTCCAGGTGCATCTGCTGCGGGATGGTCTGCCCGGGCCAAACAGGTGCCTGGTAAACCTCCACTTGCTGAAATGAGATGCAGTTGCTGCCATCGCTGGGGCGGATCTCGTACCAGTCGTCCTTGCCCTGGACTTCCCAGCCGAAGACTTCCCCGTAGAACGCGGCCAATGCGGCCGCATCGGGACAATCAAGAACAACGTTCGGGAATTTAGCTATAGCCATGGCTTAGACCTCGTCAGCCGTCTTTTTCATGCGGGCCAGGGCACTCTTGGTGCCCCGCTGGGTCAGTACGTGAACCACTGCGCCAACAGCGGCGGACACAACGGCGAAAACCAGGACACCCGGCAGGGAGTCATCAAGGTCTGTTCCGTCCTTGGGCGCGGGCTTGCCGGTCTTCTTCTCCCAGAGGCCCTCCAGCGTTTTGTTGGCGAGCGCGCCGGCACCCAGGCTCACGGCGAGTCCAAACAGCTTTACCACTATGTTCACGACGATCCTCCATCAATCAGCGCACCGCTGGAGCGGCGCTTCGCACAAGAAGTTCACACAACGCGACAGGGCCGCTGCAAGCGCAGCGGCCCTGTCCACATTCCTAGTCCTTCTTGAAGGCGTCTTTCACCTTTTCGCCGGCGTTCTTGAGGTCAGCCTTGACCTGGTCGCCTTTACCTTCAGCTTCGAGGCCTTTGTCGTCCGTCAGCTTGCCGGCAGCTTCCTTGGCCTTGCCGCCAAGCTTCTCGCCGGTGTTCTCCAACTTGTCGTCAGCACCCATGTCGCACCTCTTTCGTCGTAGGAACCTTGTACCTCTACAACATCACTAATCAGTGTACTTAGCAATATTTGGGTAAAAATCGGTTCATACTAGAGCTCCCCGAACCCTTCCTTGACCAAGCGGCCCACATACTCGACGGCCTTGGCGGCGTCCTTGCCCCGGGCCTCGACATGGAGGCTGGAGCCTTTCCCGGCGGCGAGCGCCATGATGGACATGCCGTCGACGCCGTTCACCGTCACCTCCGCGTCCAAACCTGACAGGCCACCCGCGATCTTTGCTGCCGGCCGCGCGTGCATGCCCATGGGGTTGATGAGTTCGAAGTCTCCGCTGGCGTCAGGTTCATCCTGTCCGTACGGATCCGGCAGGTCAGTACGCTTGGCCGCTGCGGAGTTGCTGGTTGAGCCGGCCGCCTCCGCAGCCTTGCGTACATCCTCGACGCCTGCGCCCCCTTGCGCGGCCACAGCCGCCGCGACGAGCCCCTCCACCAACGGCGCGTCGGCCAGTCGCACGGCGTCCGGATTGCTGGCGAATTCCATCGCGGATTCAGCCGTCATCACCGCAGAGCCAAGATCCGTCAGCACAACAACGCCGTCGCCACCGGAATCCACCAGTGACTGCTCGACGGCGGCAAGCACCTTCTCCAGGCTGGTCCCGATCCGGTCGTCGTCAGTTCCCCCGGCGGCGACGAGGTCGACGTCGGGCGCCATCTGGGCGGCGAGTTCAACGGCTCCTTCAGCGATCTTGCTGCTGTGCGAAACAACCACGATCCCAACCGTCATCCGGCCGCTCCCGTGCTGGCGGATCCGGCCGCTGCTTCGGCAGCTGCCCGCAACAGGAGAGCGGTTGATGCCGCCCCGGGGTCCCGGTGGCCGGCGCTGCGGTCGCCGAGATAGCTGGCCCGGCCCTTGCGTGCCACCAGGGGATCGGTTGCCTTGGCACCTTCCTCCGCGGCTTTGGCGGCGGCTTCCAGCACGGCCGACGGTTCTGCACCCTCGGACGCCGCCTTCGCGGCAGCCTCAACCGCCGGCGTCCACGCATCAATCATCGTTTTATCGCCAGGCTCGGCCTTTCCACGCGCCACAACCCCGTCCCGCGCTGCGGCGAGGGCCGCTGCGAGCGCCTCCGAGTCGACGTCGACCGTGTCGCCCAACGAGGTGGCCGCGCGGAGGTAGGCCGTTCCGTAAAGCGGCCCGGCCGCCCCGCCCACCTTGGACATGAGCGCCATGGCTGCGGCCTTCAGTGCGGCACCAGGAGTTTCCGGCGGGCTTTCATCGAGTTTCTGCAGCACGGCCTGGAAACCGCGGTCCATGTTCTCGCCGTGGTCGGAATCCCCGATGGCCCGGTCCAGCTCAATCAGCTCAACCCGGTGCTCAGCCATCGCTTTGGCGGACAGCTTCAGCCAGTCCTGCGTCCATTTAACGTCCAGCCCCATGCTCAGGCTCCCCATCGCAGTGCCGCAGTGTGGACGGGAGCGTCCCAGAGCCCCGTCATCTCGTCGTCCAGGCGCAGTATCGACACAGAGCAGCCCTGCATCTCCAGGGACGTCACATAGTTCCCCACCAGGGAGCGCTCCACTGTGACCCCACGTTCGGCAAGAACCTGCGCGGCCCGCCGGTACACGATGTACAGCTCGCTTTGCGGGGTCCCGCCCATGCCGTTGACGAACAGCAGCACCTTGTCACCGGAGCTTAGGCCAAGGTCCTCCAGCACGGGTTCGAGCAGCCGGTCGGTGATGGCGTCGGCTCCTTCCATGGCTATCCTGTGGCGGCCCGGCTCTCCGTGGATGCCTATGCCGATTTCGATTTCGTCGTCGGCCAGTTCAAAACTTGGTGTTCCCGCGTGCGGCACCGTGCAGCCGGACAGGGCCACGCCCATGGTCCGCACGTTCGCCACTACCCTTTCGGCGATTGCTGTGACGGCGTCGAGATCGTCTCCGCGCTCCGCCGCAGCACCGGCGATCTTCTCCACCAAAACGGTTCCGCCAACGCCTCGGCGCCCGGCCGTGTACAGCGAGTCCTCCACGGCGACGTCGTCGTTGACCAGGACCGAACGCACGTGGACGCCCTCGGCCTGCGCCATCTCGGCCGCGGTTTCGAAGTTCAGGACGTCGCCGGTGTAGTTCTTCACGATATGGACGACGCCGGCACCTGAGTCGACCGCGACAGTGGCCGGAATGATCTGGTCAGGGGTCGGCGAGGTGAAGACCACACCCGGGACAGCGGCGTCGAGCATGCCGAGTCCGACGAACCCCGCGTGCAGGGGCTCGTGGCCGCTGCCTCCGCCGGAAACGAGGGCTACTTTGCCCTGCACCGGTGCACCTTTCCGGACGACGAACTTCGGCTCGGGGTGGACGTCCACGATGTCGGCATGCGCCATGCCGAACCCTTCAACGGACTCGTCCACCACGGCACGCGGATCATTGATGAGCTTTTTCATTGGATGCTCCTGGCGTGGTGTGGCTGGTGCTCTGACCCTACTACCGGGGCCGTGGCCCCGGTAGGCCTACCGGGCCCGCTATGGCAGTTATCCTGCCGCTTTGGCCCAGTGAACCGGGCCATGGGTGTCGGGGACTAAACTCCCCTGCCGTCGTCGTCGACCCTATGCCCACGATCGCTGGTCAGGACTCCATACATGGTGGTCTTCCGCTGTTCCATCGAAAAGTGGATCCATGAACCGCAGGATGCGTTCCACTTGGTCATCAAGGTCCTTCGCGCATAGGTCTTCCACCCTGTTTTTAGCGCGCCAGGCCGCCCATTTGCTTTGCCCAACCTGCCCGTAGCCGTTGAGGAATTCGCGGAGCGGTCCCAGCTCGACATTCCGGTGGATAGCAACTTTCCTTGCCGCCTCCCTGACCTGCTCTGCCACAAAGGGGTATCTATCGGACAGGGCCACGACATCCAGAAGGTCACGCCATCTGGTGCTCGTTGTCCCTCTTTGCAGCATGGTGACCGTCTTCTCGGCAAGGACCATCACTAGAGGATGGCCTTGCATCTTCACAGAGCCGCCCAACAATGATGGAAGTTCAATTTGCTCGGGAGCGGGCCAGATGGGGTCCCCGGTGCTGATGTCCAGCTTGATTGTGAGCTTTGCCCGATGCAGTGTTGCCGGCAGGGTAGCCCTAAGGCCTGTGTACTCGTCTTCATCACGAATCTGCTCGATGTTCAGGGATCCAGTATGAAACGAGAGACCGTCCCCTGCGACCACATCCGCGACCGTTGCCACTACCTGGGTGACGTGGGTGACGTCCAGCTCAAAGTCGAGCGCCTGGATATCGATATCCCGCGTGGGTCTACGAAGCGAGTGGGCAGACAAGAGGACCCCACCTTTAAGGCAAAAATCTCCAACGTAAGGGGTGCTGCCGAGACGGTGCAGAAAGCGCTCAAGTGCGTACAAGACCAGGATTTCGTCAAAGGGACGAGCCCGATTGCGTGCGAGGGCCTGCAATTGGTTGTAAATCCCGGAGGCGGTCATAGAAGGACCTCCAGTGCCCGGCGGAGCGGCCCGCCGGATCGGGGAATGGCAGACGCCACTTGCATTAGTCGCCCCGGATGAGAGTCTGAACGCTTCAGCCAGTTGCGAAGAGCTTCAATGCCAGTTTCATACCCAGCGGTGGCACGCAGGCGAAACGCATCAACTATTGAACGCTCAGGGGAGTAAATTCCGATCATTGCACCGTCCGCACCGTCGATAGGCGTCTCTGACCGGCCTACCTCGAAGGTCGCCCGGTCGAAGATATGCCAATTTACCGGCGACAAAACCTGGGGCGGAGTTTTTCCTCGAGGGATCGCCAAATCGATGGCCAACGGAATCTCGTCGATCAGCCCATGGCGCGCCAGCGCACTGTTCAAGCACAGAGTAGCCAAGGGCGCCTTATGCGCAGCCTCAACCAAGTCGAGGTCTGCGTCCAGACCTTCCGCCGCAATGTAGAGGCCATGCCCGAGCTGCTCTATGAGCCCCGCGTCGCGTAGCCGGTACAGGCTTGCTTTGGGCACGCCGTAGTGAGCGGCCTCCTTTACGCTAAAGGCGGCCCGGGGCGGAAGCCTGTCCAGGAGCGGGCTCCTTCGATTCATGGATATATTCTACGACAGATAACTGGATCTGTCGTAGAATATATCCACTGCCCCGGTAGGCCTACCGGGCTACTCCTCGCCGGACGGTTCGGTCACCTCACTGGCTTCCTGCCGCACCGGGAACTCCGGCCAGAAAGCCGAGTAGAGATCCGGGTCGGTGTGCCGGTCGCCCGACCAGGAAGCATCGTGCGGCCATGACCCGAAAGGGAGATCGATCTGGAAGGCGGAGAAATCGGGAAATGTGACCCTATGGTCCATTGTCCGCATCCCCTTCAGTTGTTCAGCACGGCGTCGCCGCCGGCAGTGGCAACGTCTTCCAGCAGGACGGTCTGATCGATGACCGGCAGCCCAACGACGTGCCCAAAACTGAACATATTCTGCGGATCCACTTCGGCCTTCGCCTTGCGGAGCCGTTCACGGACGCTTGGCCCCCATGGCCGTTCCCTGTCCTCGGCATCCACGAAGTGACCGTGCAGGTTGACGAAAGTCCCGCCGCTGGAGGCCGGGCGCAGGTCCTCGCGAACGGCGTCGAACACCCCCGGGAGCAGCTCCGCCACAGGCGGGACGGCCATGCCGGCCATAAAGAAGCTGAACGCAGCGTCGCGCGCACCAACCATGTCTTCACCGTCCGCGCAGGCGGCCAGGGCCCCACCAAGGAGCCGGATTTCCGCCATGAGCACGGGGCTCGGGACACCGGGGCCGAAGTGGCGAAGGATGGCGTCCTTGGCCCCTTGGTCCAAGCGATCCAGCAGGAAACCCCGCTCCCGCACGGGGACGGGCTGCTCCGGGTCCTGATGGACCATGTCCATTTGGGTTGAATCCAAAGGGCCGGTCCCGTCCATCATGAAGGGAGCACTCCGGCGCATCGGCTCCAGCAGCTGGGTGGCCACCGCGGCGTCGCCCTGGTAGGCATAGCGCAGGTGCACTACGAATCTTCCGCGCAGCGGTTCGGGGACGATGTCCATGTCCGGCAGGCGAAGGAAAGCCAACGACGCCGATGCCTCCTTGGGCAGCTCCGGCACCCATTCGCTGAACTGCTGGAGAACGGCCGGGGCGTGCTCGCCGTCGTAGTAGAGGCCGCCGGCGAAGAGGTCCGAGCTGGGGAACAGGTGGAATTCCATGGCCGTGACGATGCCGAGGTTTCCCTTCCCGCCCCGCAGGAGGTAGAACAGTTCGGAGTTCTCGTCCTTGCTCACCCGGCGCTGGGTGCCGTCGGCGGTGACGAGTTCAAAGGCGATCACATGGTCCGAGGCAAAGCCGTACTTGCGGCCAAGGATGGGCAATCCGCCGCCGAGCGTGTAGCCCACCACGCCGACGTCGGTGGTTGAGCCGCAGAGGCCCATCAACCCGAAGGTCGCCGCGTGGTCCACCACCGCCCTCCAACGGACACCAGCTCCGACACGGGCGGTCTTCTCGAGGGGATCGATACTGAGCTCCAGCATGCGGCGCGTACTGATGAGCAGGCCACCTTCGATGGCGTTGGTGGCACCATGACCCGTGGATTGCACGGAAACAGGCATTCGACGTTCTGCAGCCCAACGGACCGCCGCCGCGACGTCCTCTGCATCGAGGGCGCCGAAGGCAAGGTCAGGCTGGTGCTGGGTGGATAGATTGAACGCCGCTACTTCAGCGGCGAAGCCGGGATCGGCAGGCGTGAACACTGGACCGCGCACGCTGAGTTGGAGTTCTGAAACATCTGAAATGGACGCGTGGGACTGCATGATCTTCTCTCACATTGACCGAGTAGTGGAAGCTTCCCCAGCAAGCCGTGATCAGTTTATCCATCAACTGGATATAAGAGAAGAGTTTTTAAATCACCCATAATCGGGCGGCGGTTGTTAAGGGCTAAAGCTGCTTGATCATGCGGGTATTGCCCAAGGTGTTGGGCTTGACCCGGGCAAGGTCCAGGAACTCCGCCACACCCTCGTCATGCGAGCGCAGCAACTCCGAGTACACCTGCGGATCCACCGCGGACTGGTCCGCCATGACCTCAAATCCGTGGCGCTTGAAGAAGTCCACCTCGAAGGTCAGGCAGAAGACCCGGCTTACACCCAGGGCACGTGCTTCTTCCAGGAGATCCTCCACCAGGGTGTGCCCGACGCCGCGTCCGCGCCAGGAGTCTGCCGCCGCCAGCGTGCGGATTTCGGCCAGGTCTTCCCACATCACGTGCAGGGCGCCGCAGCCAATAACCTCGCCGGCGTCGGATTCGGCGATCCGGAATTCCTGGAGGCTCTCGTAGTAGGCCACCGTCTCCTTCGCCATGAGAATCCGCTCCTCCGCCAGTGGAGCAACGAGCCTTTTAATGGCCGCCACGTCGCTGGTGCGGGCAGGGCGAAGAGTGAAGGAGGAAGTCACTCCCCCATCCTAGCGAGATGGGCGGAAGGGGCAGCTTCGTGAAGGCGGGTGTGGGCGACATCCGCCGGATGTCGGGAAGCTGATCCGGGGAGGCTGATCGCCCAGCCTCCCCGGTGCTCACAGTCCCAACTCTTCGGGCAGCGCCACATCCTTGCCCAGAACCTGCTTGGCCAGGAAGTGCTCCACCACGCCGTACCAAACCTTGGCGTGTTGCGGTTGCAGGATCCAGTGGTTCTCATCCGGGAAGTACAGGAAGCGGTGCGGGCTCTGGCCGTTGTCGTCCGCCGGCAGCTGGGAAGAGGACAGGAGCTCGTACCAAAGCCGCAAGCCCTCGCCGATCGGCACCCGGTAGTCCTTGTCACCGTGGATCACCAGCATGGGCGTCTTGATGTCGCCCACGTTCAGGTGAGGCGAATTCTCCATGGCCATCTCAGCGGTCATTTCCTTCAGCCAATACTGGGCCGCGTCCGTGGTGGGGCCGAACTGATCCAGCGCCCACAGGCTCGCATGCGTGACGATGGCCTTGAAACGGTCCGTTTGCCCGGCCACCCAGTTCGCCATGTAGCCACCGAACGAGCCACCCATCGCTGCGGTCCGCGTTTCGTCAATATCCGGTCGCCCCACCGCGGCATCGGTGATGGCCATAAGGTCCGTGAAAGGCTTCTTTCCCCATTCACCCCATCCACGCTGGATGAAGTCCTGCCCGTAGCCGGTGGACAGGGCAGGATCGGGCAGCAGGACGGCGTAGCCCTTGGCCACCAACAGCCACGGGTTCCAGCGCCAGGTCCAGGCATTCCACGAGCCCAGGGGCCCTCCGTGGATCCAGAGCAGGAGCGGCGCGGGATTGTCCGCCGAGGCACCCTCCGGGAGGGCGAGGTACGCAGGGACCCGCGCGCCGTCGTCGGCCGTTGCCTCCACACGCTCAAGCCGGCCCTTGTACACAGGGCGATCCGCCGGGGCCTGCAAGCGGACCACTTCTCCCGTGGCGAGGTCGATCCGCACTGCTTCGGCGGGGAATTCATAAGAGCTGCGCAGCGCATAGGCCACGCTTCCGTCGGGAGAAACCACGACGTCGGTATACGCCGCGCCGTCTTTCGTCACCTGGGTAACGCCACCGTCGGCGACGTTGATCCGGAAAACCGGCGACGCGCCGTCGTCGTCCGCTTTCGCCAGGATGGCCGAACCGTCCGGGAGCCATGCGAGCGCAGTAGCCCATCGGTCCCACTGGTGGGCCAGGGGCTCCAGGTCGGCGGTCTCTCCGCCCGAGACGTTCAGCAGGTGCAGCTTCACCTGGGGCGCCTGGGTGGGCGTTGTGTCACTCTCACTCTCCACCACCAGCGTCCGGCTATCCGGGCTGACGGGACCCGGGAAGTAGCTCATGCCCTCGTGATCCAGCAGAACTTTGACGGCACCGGTAGCCACGTCGATGGCGGCCAGGACCTGGCGGCTGTCGGCTTTTGCCAGTGCCTTGGCCATGCTGGTGTAGATGGTTTTGCCGTCCGGGCTCACCACGGTCTTGGCTTCCCGAAGCGAACTTCCGACGCCGGATGTCAGGTTGCGCAACTTCAGCGGCGCGGTAGCGTCCACTGTTGAAGGCTTGCCGGGCTCCTTCTCTTCACCAGGCTCCACCGCGAAGATCCGCGGCTCTGCCGGGCCGAGGTCGGCATCCCAATAGCGGACGGGGTAGCCACTGTGCAGGATGGCGGAGACCTTGTTGTCCTTGCGGGCCTTCCTGCGCTCTTCATCGTTTTCCTCGTCGGTGGAGCCCGCCAGGACCTCTGCGTTGATGAAGGTCGCGTCGGCACTCTTCGCCGTCATGACGGAACTGATGCCACCGGCACGCGAGTGGACCACACGCGCTTCACCCCCGTCGGCCGGGAGCAGCCACAGCGCGTTGACAGGGTCGGCATCGGGACTTTCCGGGTCAGGGCGTGCCGAGGTGAAGTAGAGGTCACCGTTGGCCCCGAAGGCGGCACCCGTTTCCCCCTTGGAACTGCGGGTAATCCGGCGTGCGTGGCTTTGACCGGCGGGATCGAGCTCCCAGAGGGCGGTAGTGAAGCTGGTTCCTTTGGAGTTCAACGTCGTCACGGTGGTGACCAGGCGATTGCCATCCGGGCTGAGCGCCAGGCCTCCTACCCGCGGGATGGCGAGGTAGTGGTCCAGGTCGTGAAAGGGGGTTTCGGGCTGCTCGCCCGAGGTATCAGCAGAGTCCATACCCTGATTCAACACGGAATGTGCCCGCCATCACAGTCCGGTTCACTTAGAGTGAAACACTACTTTCAGATATTGGTGCGGGCTTCAACCTGCCGCAGTGCGTCAACGACCGGGATGGTTCCGTCCTCTTCGGCGACGGCCGCCGCGACTTCCTTCGCCCGTAGACCGTACGACGGCGCGTTGACCGCTTCCGCAATGGCCTCGCCGAGGCTCTCCGGAGTCAGCGTTTTATGCGGAAGCGGACGGGGACCAGCCCCGAGCGCGGCAATCCTGGAGGCCCACAGCGGTTGATCGGTGTACACCGGGACGGCTACCGCAGGGACACCGGCCCGGAAGCCGGCCGCCGTCGTTCCTGCACCCGCGTGATGCACAACCGCCGCCATCCGCGGAAACAGCCACTCATGGGGAACATCGCCGACGCCGATTGCGTCATCGCCCAGGACTCCCTCCACCCCTTGCACCACAGCCCTCGCGCCGGCCCGCCGCGTGGCCTCGAGAATGAAGTCGGGGTCAATATGGGCGCTGCTGCCAAAGCCCACGAAGACGGGCGGCGGTCCGCCCGCAAGGAAGTCCACCAAGTCCTCCGGCGGCTGCCAGTCCTGCCTGCCTGCGGGCCACCAGTATCCGGCCATGACCAGGCCGTCGTGCCAATCTGAAGGACGCGCAAGCACGGTGGGGCTGATGCCGTGGAGCGTAGTTGCCCGGGCTTTCCTTGTACGACGCTCCGCAGCCACTCGGCTTTCCTTTTTCAGGCCCAGGGTCTTGCGAAGCCGTCTGCTGGGCCCGTCATAGGGGGCCGGGCCCGCGGCAGCCCGCTCACCGATGAGCTTGTTGCCCCATGGGCCAAGGCTTCGGGCAGAGTTCATGATCACCGGCGGGTAGGCAGAACTCGGTTCCGTGGGCTGCAGGTGGGCGCCGATGGCTGGGATCCCGAAGGCTTCAGCAACGTCGTACGCATAGGGTGCTACTGAGTTGGCCAGAATGACGTCGGCTCCGGCCTCGGCTGCGGCCAGGGTGCCGATCGCGGCATTCTCCATGTACTGGCCAAGCTGCTTCCAGAATGCCATTACGCTGCCGGATGTCGGCTTCGTGCCAGGGGCAGGCCGCCTGATCAGCTGCGCCAAATCCCCTTGCAGCGGCCTGAATTCGCAGCCGGACCCAACAACGAGTGCGGCGTACGCAGGGTTGGCGGCAATGGCGACCTCATAGCCCAAAGACTGGAGGCTGCTGCCGAGACCGGCCATGGGCGCAACGTCACCCCTGGTACCCGGAGCCACCATCAAAACGCGCACGCGCCCCTCCCCTACTGGAGTTTTTGTACAGATAACGCCCTTATAAGGCCACCTTAACGTCATTAGGTGTACAAAAACTCCATCGGGGGAAGGAGGGAGGGCGGGTGGGGGGTGCAAAGCGAAAGCCCCGCCCACTCCTTTCGGAATGGACGGGGCTTTCGTTGGGCCAGGCCGGATAACTTACGCGGTGGGAGCAATCTCCGGGATCCGCGGCTTGGCGTTGCCTTCGAACGTGAACTTGGCGTCGTCACCCTCACCCTCGACGTCCACCACAACGATGTCGCCCGGGTGAATGTCGCCGAACAGGATCTTCTCGGACAGTTGGTCCTCGATCTCGCGCTGGATGGTGCGGCGCAGAGGCCGGGCACCCATTGCGGGGTCGTAACCACGGGTAGCGAGCAGGACCTTGGCGGCCTTGGTGAGCTCGATGCCCATGTCCTTGTCCTTGAGGCGACGCTCCAGGCGGGTGACGAACAGGTCCACGATCTCGATGATCTCGTCCTGCGTCAGCTGCGGGAACACCACGACATCATCAACGCGGTTGAGGAACTCGGGGCGGAAGTGCTGCTTGAGCTCTTCCGTGACCCGTGCACGCATCCGGTTGTAGCCGGTCTGGGTGTCCGTGCCGGACTGGAAGCCGGTTGCGACGCTCTTGGAGATGTCGCGGGTCCCCAGGTTGGTGGTCATGATGATCACGGTGTTCTTGAAGTCCACCACGCGGCCCTGGGAGTCGGTCAGGCGGCCGTCTTCCAGAATCTGCAGCAGCGAGTTGAAGAGATCGGCGTGCGCCTTCTCAACTTCGTCGAACAGCACCACGGAGAACGGACGACGACGGACCTTCTCGGTCAGCTGGCCGCCTTCTTCGTAGCCGACGTAGCCCGGAGGTGCACCGAAGAGACGCGAAACCGTGTGCTTCTCGGAGTACTCGGACATGTCCAGCGTGATGAGGGCGTCCTCTTCACCGAACAGGAACTCGGCAAGTGCCTTGGCGAGCTCGGTCTTTCCGACGCCGGTGGGGCCGGCGAAGATGAACGAACCACCGGGACGCTTGGGGTCCTTGAGGCCTGCACGGGTACGGCGGATAGCCTGAGACAGGGCCTTGATGGCTTCGTCCTGGCCGACGACGCGCTTGTGCAGTTCGTCTTCCATCTTGAGGAGCCGCGAAGACTCTTCCTCGGTGAGCTTGAAGACCGGGATGCCGGTGGAGTTCGCGAGAACCTCGGCGATCAGGTCTTCGTCAACCTCGGAGATGTCGTCCATGCCGCCGGACTTCCACGTGCGCTCCTTCTCGGCGCGTTCGGCAATGAGCTTCTGCTCCTTGTCGCGCAGCGAGGCAGCACCCTCGAAATCCTGGGCGTCGATGGCGGATTCCTTCTCCATCTTGACGTCGGCAATGCGCTCGTCCATGGCCTTGAGCTCCGGCGGAGCGGTCATGCGGCGGATGCGCAGGCGTGCGCCGGCTTCATCGATGAGGTCGATCGCCTTGTCCGGCAGGAAGCGGTCCGAGATGTAGCGTTCGGCGAGCTGAGCGGCCGAGGCCAGTGCGCCGTCGGTAATCGTGACGCGGTGGTGTGCCTCGTAACGGTCCCGCAGGCCCTTGAGGATCTCGATCGCGTGCGCAACAGAGGGTTCCTTGACCTGGATCGGCTGGAAGCGGCGCTCAAGGGCGGCATCCTTCTCGATGTGCTTGCGGTACTCGTCCAGAGTAGTGGCGCCAATGGTCTGGAGTTCACCACGGGCGAGCATCGGCTTCAGGATCGACGCAGCATCGATGGCACCTTCTGCGGCACCTGCACCGACGAGGGTGTGGATCTCGTCAATGAACAGGATGATGTCGCCTCGGGTGCGGATTTCCTTGAGGACCTTCTTCAGGCGCTCTTCGAAGTCACCGCGGTAACGGGAGCCGGCAACCAGGGAACCAAGGTCCAGCGTGTAGAGCTGCTTGTCCTTGATGGTTTCCGGGACATCGCCGCGGACGATCGCCTGGGCGAGGCCTTCGACGACGGCGGTCTTGCCGACGCCGGGCTCACCGATCAGCACAGGGTTGTTCTTGGTACGGCGGGAGAGGACCTGCATGACGCGTTCCATCTCCTGCTCGCGGCCGATCACAGGATCGAGCTTGTTTTCGCGGGCAGCCTGGGTGAGGTTGCGACCGAACTGGTCCAGAACCACCGAGCCGGCAGGGGTACCTTCGGGCTGGCCCTGGCCGGAGCCGCTTCCGGCGGTCTCCTTGCCCTGGTAGCCGGAGAGCAGCTGGATAACCTGCTGGCGGACACGGTTCAGGTCCGCACCAAGCTTGACCAGCACCTGGGCGGCCACGCCTTCGCCTTCGCGAATGAGGCCGAGCAGGATGTGCTCAGTACCGATGTAGTTGTGGCCGAGCTGCAGTGCTTCGCGGAGCGAAAGCTCAAGCACCTTCTTGGCGCGCGGAGTGAAGGGGATGTGGCCGGACGGGGCTTGCTGGCCCTGGCCGATGATCTCCTGCACCTGCTCGCGGACGCCATCGAGCGAAATGCTCAGGGACTCGAGCGCCTTGGCTGCAACGCCTTCACCCTCGTGGATCAGACCCAAGAGGATGTGCTCGGTACCGATGTAATTGTGGTTGAGCATCCTTGCCTCTTCTTGGGCAAGGACGACCACGCGACGGGCACGGTCCGTAAATCTCTCAAACATTTCGCCACACTCCTAGCTACGACGTACTTTGATGCTACGTGCCCGGAGAAGACTTTTGGAGCGTGTTCGCCACAGGGGAAACATGACGCTCTCGCGGAATAAATCCGTTTGCGGCCCTTGACCCGGGACGACGGCGGTGACATCCTGACGCGCGCCCCACCGGTGGTCGCCGGGATCCCGCCCGGGCCGTTTCGCAACGCGTGCTCCCCCGGGATTAGGGCGACCAAATGGAATCACCATCTCTTTCCATGGCGACGGATTTCACAGAAGATTCCCAGGCAAGGCCGTAGCGCGCGAAAAAGGGCGCTTAAACAACGAATGCCCCGGCAGCAACTGCCGGGGCATTGAAGTGATGAATCAGGAATTTGCCTTTTGGTAAGCTTCCTGAATTTCTGCCTGAATACGTCCGCGGCTGTTGACCGTGTAACCGTTGTCACGGGCCCACTGCCGGATCTGCGCAGAATCCTGGTTGCGGGCAGCTGTTGCGCGGCCCCGCGTTGCGCGGCCGGAGGTTTTCCGGGCCTTGGCGACAAACGGTTCCAGGGCTTTCCGAAGGGAAGCTGCGTTAGCCGTGGACAGGTCCATCTCGTAGCTCACGCCGTCGAGGCCAAAACGGACAGTTTCGTCCGCAGCCCCTTCATCCAGGTCATCGACGAGGATGATTTTTACTTTCTGTGCCATGAGTTGCCTCTCATTTGGAGGGTTTGGATAATCAGAAATTCCCCGGGTTTCTTTCTTGATTATCTGTCACAACAAGCACGCACGTCAAAGCACAATTGGATTCGTCTGCTTAGGGGAAGCCATTTTGGAGCTATTTAGCGGCCGGACCTTCGGGAGCCGGGCCCTGATTTTTCAAATTGGCCTCCTCCTGGGCCCGGGCTTCTGCCTGACGCTCGGATTTGTCCGCGTTGAAGATGGACTTCATGGCAAACCAGAAAATCAAACCGACCACCACCGACGGCGCCAGGACTGCGATGTACTCCATGATCAGTGCCCTTCAGGCTTCAACAAGGGGAAAAGAATGGTCTCGCGGATACCGGCCCCGGTGAACAACATGACCAGGCGGTCGATGCCCAGTCCGATTCCACCCATCGGCGGTGCACCGTATTCGAGGGCACGGAGGAAATCCTCATCCAGCTGCATTGCTTCTTCATCACCGGCAGCGGACCTGCGGGATTGCTCGGTGAGGCGTTCACGCTGAATGACGGGGTCGATCAACTCGGAGAATGCCGTGCCGCGCTCCATTCCACCGATAATGAGGTCCCATGCCTCGATCAAACGGCCATCCTCGCGGTGCGGGCGGGCCAATGGCTGCGCCGACGGCGGGTAGTCGTACACAAAAGTGGGGTTCAGGAGCGTGGGCTCGACGATTTCACCGAAGAGTTCAACCACAATCTTCTCGGCGTCCCATTTCGGGTCCACCTTGACGTCGTGCTTGGCGGCGATCGCCAACAACTCCTCCACAGTGGTGTCCGGGGTAATTTCCACACCGACGGCTTCTGAAATACCGGGGTAAACCGCAAGCCAGGCCCATTCGCCGTCGAGGTTTATTTCTCCGGCCTCGGTCTGGATGGTACGCGTGCCCACGACGTCTGCCACATTCAGGATGATTTCCTTCATGCGCTCGGCCATGACGAACTGGTCAGCCCAAGCCTCGTAGCATTCAAGCGTGGTGAATTCGGGGCTGTGGGTGGAGTCCACGCCCTCGTTGCGGAAGACGCGGCCCATGTCGTAGACGCGGTCAATTCCACCTACAACGGCGCGCTTGAGGAAAAGCTCGGTGGCAATGCGGAGCGTCATTTTCTGGTCGAACGCATTCATGTGCGTTTCGAAAGGACGCGCCGTGGCGCCACCGTGGACCAACTGAAGGATGGGGGTTTCCACCTCCACGTATCCGTGTCGGTCAAGGGTGTCGCGGACCGAACGGGTAATGGCGGCACGCTTGTAAACCATCTCGCGGGCTTCGTCGCGGACCATGAGGTCCACATAGCGCTGGCGGACGCGGGTTTCCTCGTTGAGCTCCGCGTGCAGGACGGGGAGCGGACGCAGTGCCTTGGACGCCATGGACCAGGAATCGGCCATCACGGACAGTTCGCCGCGGCGGGAGGAAATGACCTCGCCCTTGATGAACACATGGTCGCCTAGGTCCACCAGGGCCTTCCAGTCGGCCAGGGCTTCCTCGCCGACGTTGGCCAGGCTCAGCATCGCCTGAAGGCGTACGCCCTTCCCGTCCACGCCGCCCTCCTGGAGAGTGGCGAAGCAGAGCTTGCCGGTATTGCGGACGAACACCACGCGCCCGGTGACGCCAACGATGTCCCCCGTCGTCTCGTCGGCCTCGAGGTGCGCATACTTTTCGCGGATTTCGCCGAGGGAGTGGGTCCGTTCCACGCCCACGGGGTAGACCTCCGTGCCGCGCTCGATCAGCTTGGCGCGCTTGTCCATGCGGATGCGCATCTGCTCGCTGGCGTCGATGGGTTCTGCGGAGGTGTTCGGGGCTGGGGTGTTTGCGGAAGTCACAGTCCTTAAGTTTACCGTTGATTACCGACCTCCACTTCCGGACTTCACCAGCGGGGAAAAGCATAGACTCGGACGGTGGAGACATGGATGGTTGAAACGCACGACGGCGGCGGGCAGCTTGAGGTGCACAGCTTCAGGCCGGCGTCGGCTGCTTCGATTCCAGGAGCCCAAGCGCCCGTGGAACCGACCGGCGTCGTGCTGGTCCACGGCACTTTGGTGACCGATTCCCTGTACTGGCCCTTCGCGCGGACGTTGAGTATTTTGCTGGGGCGCCCCGTGCACAGCTACAACCGGCGCGGACGCGGCAATTCCGCCCCGCAACCCGCCGGCTACTCCGTCGACACGGAGATCGCTGACCTCCAGGCAGTCATGGAAAAGAGCGGCTCCACCGACGTTGTTGCGCACAGCTACGGCGGGTTTGTGGGGCTCCAGGCTGCCCGGGAGATCCCTATCGACCGCTTGGTGACCTACGATGCCGCGGTGTCCCTGTCCGGCAATTTGAGCAGCCGTTGGCGGCCGGAGCTTGAGGCAGCAGTCACGGCGGGCCAGCTGGACCATGCGTGGGCACACCTGGTGCAAGGGCTTGGCACGGCCGGGCCCATTTCCTACCTCCCGCTGCGCGCCTTGCGTACCTTGAGCGTGTTGTCGGCCCAAACCAGGCTGGGACTGGAGATGCGCTCCCTGCTGCCCACCGCCGTCGTGGAAATGCGGGCGGTCCTGGACGCCGACGCGCACCTTCACGACTTCATGAAACTGTCCACGCCCACCCTCATGCTCAGTGGAGGATGGAGTCCGTCGTACTTCGGCGAGACGGGGCGGGCGCTGGCTGGCGCCGTTCCCGCCATCGAGTTCGCCGTGGTGCCGCGGCAATTCCACGAAGGTCCGCTCCGGCCGGGACGGAGCCTGGCGGCGCGGATCGCCCGGTTCCTTTCGGCGGACCACCTCCCGGAAGAACGGGCGGACGCCACCTAAGCTGTTCCGGTGAAGGAACGCGTGATCAAGACACACGACGGCGGCAGCCTCGCCTTGTACGGCTACGGCGACCACAACGCGCCCGGGGAGCGCAGGGTGGCGTTGATCGGAGGTGCGTTTCTGACGGCCCTGATCTACAGGCCCTTCTCAGTAGCCTTGGCAAAAGGCCTTGGCGACGGCTGGGCGGTGGACGTCTACGATCGTCGCGGCCGGGGAAATTCCACCAAGCAGCCGAACGATTACTCAATGGCGACGGAAATCGAGGATGTCCGCACTGTCATGGACGCCACCGGCGCCCGAAACATCCTTGGACACAGCCTCGGCGGCTCCGTTGCCTTGAATGCCGCGCAGGCGTTTGCCGGAACCAGCCATGAACCCGGCAAACTCGCAGTTTACGACGCCGCAGTGAATATCGACGGAAGCATGGACACCGGCTGGGTGGATGGTTTCGCGGACGCGGTAAACCAAGGCGACATCAACCGGGCCATGGCGAGGATGCGGCGCGGAATGGAGCCGGGGACTGCGCTGGCACGCGTTCCCGAGCCCATCCTGGCCGGTCTCATGGCCGTGGTTTCCCGAACCAAGGTGAACAGGTTGTTCCGGCAGCTGCTGCCTTCCGGAGTAGGCGAGCTGAAGGCGGCCTTCGACGACGCCGGCACGCCCCAGGACTTTTCGGTGCTGCCCTCGAACACCCATTTCATGGTGGGCAAAAAGAGTCCGCAGTTCTATAAAGTCACCGCGGCCCGGCTGAACAGGGCCGTTCCCGGGAGCACGTTGGAGGTCTCCCCCAAAGGATTCCACGGCTCGATCCCTGCGGCGGTCAACGAGCTGGTGACGGATATTTCGGAGTACTTTAAAAGCTGACTTCTTACCCACCTGCGGTTTATGCACATACGGGGCCGGTATGCGGCTTGCTGCCAGGTGCCTCAGCTAGGCTCATGACATGACGCGCGACATCATCATGACCCACGACGGCGGCCACCTCGAAATATTCACCACTGGCAGTGAACATGTATCGGCAGGCTCCGGTGTCGTGGTTGTCCCTGCCTCCATGGTGACGGCCTCGGACTACACGCGCTTTGCCCAGAAGCTCAGCGACGCCCTCGGCCGGCCGGTCCACACGTTCAACAGGCGCGGGCGGGGCGATTCATCCCCGCAGGCCGAGGACTACACCCTGGAAGCCGATATCCGTGATCTTCAGACCGTTATGGAGCACACGTCCACTACGGATGTATTCGGCCACAGCTTCGGCGGTGCAGTGGCATTACACGCGGCCCGCACCCTGCCCGTGGAACGCCTGGCGGTCTATGATCCGGCGGTCTCGGTCAACCACAGTGTCAAGGCAGAGTGGACAGACGACTATGAACGGGCGACGGCGGCAGGAGACTACGATCGCGCCCTCGCCGTTCTCATCAAGGGAGTGGAGACGGGCGGCGCCTTCGCGAGGATGCCGCTGTCCATGCTGACCCTGGCCAACAAGCTGGCAGCCGGCACCCCGCTGGGCAAACAGCTGCGTGAACTCATGACCTGTGGGGTCCGCGAAATCAAGGCGGTCATCGCCGCTGATATGCCCGCCGAGCCATTCCTGGCGTTGCCTCTGGAGACCTTGATCGTGGTGGGCGAAAAGAGCCCCGCGTACTTCGGCGTGGCCTGCGGGCAGATCCACGATGTCCTTTCCGGATCCAGCTACACCATCCTGCCCGGATTCGGCCACGATGGCCCGAACAAGGCCCCGGACAAGCTGATCTCGGAATTGTCGGAGTTCTTCTCGGGCTAGCGGGGCTTTAACGTGTGAAGGCCTCCTTGTGGGGAGGCCTTTTCGTGTGTTTGTGGTGTTGAGTGTGGGAGACCCCCCAACCGTGGGTTGGGGGGTCTCGACCTAATGGTTGTCCGGCGGTGTCCTACTCTCCCACACCCTCCCGGGTGCAGTACCATCGGCGCTGTGGGTCTTAGCTTCCGGGTTCGGAATGGGACCGGGCGTT
>NZ_JBHVAL010000008.1:0-174150 GCF_042667405.1 Paenarthrobacter sp. NPDC057355
ACAACAAAATCCATAACGGACCTTTCCCCGCCCCGCGTGCCAGGCCACAAGCGACACACAAACTGTCACACAACAGCCTGACACACAGGGAATTTGCGGGCGCGCTCGCAGGCTTCCCGCGAACTGGGCAGAGCCACCCATCATCCAAGGGCCCGCAGGATGCGTTCCTTGAAGGCCCGTTCCTGGAACAAGTCCTTCCACTCGATCCGAATGAAGCGCCAGCCATCTTCCATGAGTGCCTTCTCACGCCGGCGTTCCTGGAAGATGACCTCTTCCGTCGGCTTGTAGTCGAAGTACTTGGTTCGCCCGTCAAACTCCAAAGCCAGCTTCACGTCTTCCCAAGCGAAGTCCATGCGATGGTGGCCAATCCGGGTTTGAACCTCAAATTGCGGCTGAGGGGGCTTGATGCGCAATCTCTGCATCAGGTCACGGGTGAGCGTCTCCCCAGCGGACTCGGAGCGCGGATCCGCGTTCTCCAGTGCCTTGCGCAGCGTTCGGATACCCCGTTTGCCGCTGGAGGCCGCCGCCATGCGGGTGAGCATTTGGATGTCCGCGCCCAATCGCAGCCCATGGTCCATGATCACCAGTGCCTTTGGATAGCTGAGTATTCTCGCGCAGTCGAACATGGTGCGTTCCAGCGAGGTCGCCCGCAGCCCCCGAACCATCACCACCTCTTCTTCGGAAAAGCTCTCCGTGTGTCCCTTGACGTCCTTGCCCCAGCGGTCCGAAGAAGGCCTGACTGCGGAAAGCACATGGACCTTGTCGTCGACACCCCACACGAACAATCCATGGAGCCGTGCCGCAGAGAGGTGGCTGTACACGAATCCGCCCGACGACGTCGTCAGCGTGCCATGGGCGTGCGCCACGATGCGCTCCATCGCCTGCCGCCGAGGACCCAAGGCGTTCCACTTGCTGGTGCGGATGTAGCAGCCGTATCTCAGCCGCCGCATTTCCCCCGCGTCCACCATTGCCTTGATTCTTCGAGCGTTTAGCCCGAAACGGAGTAGTTCATCGGTTCTCCACAAGTAGCCGCGCGACGGCAGCGCCAAGACGGGCGTGACCGCAGTTGCTGACATCGATTCCATCGGTCCAGCATCACCGGGGCCCGGCCTGCCCTGGTAGAGCGGAGCGTCGCTATGTGGATAGCCACCCCGAAACAACGGGAACCCTGCGAAACCGCCTGCAACTTTGCGGCGATTGCGCACGCTTCCCTCGAAGTGGGGGAACAAGCCAACGCTGCAGCGTACGGTTGAAACAGCGGACGACGTCGACCACGAGTTGCCGGGTCACCTCACCGAGGTGCCCCGAACCGCTGAACTGCAACACTTTTGGGGAGTGAACATGGCAGAAGAGAAGAGCACCAGGAATCCGCCGAACCTGGGATTCCTTGCATTGCAGGAGACTGCCTGGACCTTGGGCGTCATAGCGATGGTCCTCAACGCAACGAACCGTGGCTTCGACTGGATCTGGATAAGCCTGCTGGTCTGCTGGCAAGCGTCCATCCTCTGGGGCTTCGTAAAGCTCCGCCGCGCACAAACCGCCTAAACACCCAAAGACTCCGCAGTCACTTCGCCGGGAGTAGCCAACCGGCCGGACGGCAAACATCCGCAAGCGTGCGTCAAAGCGACGAAGGAGCAGCACGCGGAGGATGTGTGCCGTCCGGCAGCATCGAAGCCCTACGCCCCCACGAACTCGTCGGACTCCTCAAACTCCACGGCCGCGATGATTTCCTTGGTTTCGGGGTGGATCATGAAGGCCTCCTCGTCGTCCTCGATCATGAGGTAGTCGCCGTGATCGGTGGAGAAGTGCCAGGCGAGGGTCTTCACGCCGTCGTGCTCGTAGTTCGGATCGCCCATGGTGATCTTCTCCAGCGCAAAGCCGGCCACATCGCACAGCTCGCGGATGATGACCTCGAACTCGGGGGCGTTGAGAAGGGCTTCCTCCTCGGCCTCCGCCTGTCGCAGGGCCAGATCCGGGATGAGGGCGACGCGCGCCGCGATGTGTGCCTCGATCTCTTCGTCGGAAAGAATCAGCAGTTCGGACTGGTCTCGGAGGTACACGGCGTTGAGATCGATGATGTCCTCCTCCTCGAGCAGGGCCTCGAACTCACCGTCGAGTTCTTCAAGGGCCACAACGGCCGCGACGGGCGTCTCGGACTCAGCCAACTCGCCGTCAAGGTAGGTTTCGGCTTCGTCCTCCGTCAACTCATCAAAAGCTGAGGCGGTGCGGTTAAAGAGCTCCAAGTGGCGGAGAGCGCCCATGGCTTCAAGGCCCGCACGGACATAGGCATCAACCTCTTCACGCTCTGGAGCGGTAAACACATACTGCGCGAACCCGCCGGAGAGTGCCTGGGTCAGGTAGAAGTCCACAAAGTAGCTGTTGAGCGCAGCCGGCGCGATCTCGTCGCTGTTGAGGAGCTCGGCGTACATCTCATTCACAACATTGACGTTGGAATCCACGACATCGGCGTTGCCTGCTTCCAAAGCGGTCTTGTTCAGGACGACGGGGTATTCGTTGGTAGTCATGGGAAATCCTCACTGCTGAAAGCTGATGGTGCTCCGGACACCTACAAAGTACGCGTGGCAATGGCGTCGCAATCGAGGTGGAGGTTAACGGTGGGCGAAGTTTGGGGGCCGCTGCAGGCTGACTAAGATTGAGCAGATAACCTCCTGCCGAAAGTAGCCCGACGCATGCCGTCCCCCACAGACGAATCCTGGGAACTGGCCATTCAGACTCCAGCCATCAACGACCGCTCCCTGGCGGCCGGACTGGCGTATGCCATGGGCAGCCGGGTGAGCGGCATTTCCTTCGATCCGGCTACCGGGCTCCTGTTGGGCAAGGTCCGCGGCAGCGGTCCGCAACCCTATTCGACGTCGGCCAAACTGGTCCGCAAACCGGCCGGCTGGAGCTGCACTGTGGGGATCTGTAGCTGCCCGGTCCGCAAGGACTGCAAGCACGTGGCGGCCCTGCTCTTCACAGCCGAAGACCACCCCACCATCCGCGCCCAGCTCCTGTCGCAGGCGCCCGGCATCCAGACGGCCAGACCTTCTGACATCGGCTCAGTGCGTCCGGCCTGGGAACAAGCCCTCAACAGGCTGATCGCCAAGCCCGGCACTGCGCCCACCGCTGCTGGAATCCCCCTGGCTCTCCAGTTCGAAGTGGAGGAACCGGCCGCACACTTCTCCTACACAGGACGGCGCGACCCCATGCGCAGCGTCCGCCAATTGAAGGCACGCCCGGTCATGATGGGTGCCAAGGGCAAGTGGATCCGCGGCGACGTGTCCTGGAACAACCTGAGCTATGTCAGTTTCCGGCGCGAATTCAACGAAGTCCACGTCGAGTGGCTTCAGACTTTCCTGGCAGCGCACGGTTCCAGCAACGGCCGGCAACAGCCCTCGGGCGCGATGTGGCTGAGCCTGAACGACTTCGCCGCCAAGAACCTGTGGGCCCTCCTCGATGAGGCGAAAAAGGCTGGCCTCCCGCTCGTCCACTCCGCTGGGAGCGAGCCTGTCCGCGTCGAGGCCCAACCCGCCGTCGTCGGACTCAGTTTGGCGCGACTGGACGCGAACGGAACCGAAAGCGCAACGCACGACGGCGGCCTGGAACTTGCGCCGTCCGTCACCGTAGGCGGGGAGGCCGTGGATCCCGGGACCTTGGGTTTCCTGGGTAAGCCGGCCACCGGCATCTTCTTTACCCATTCCGGCGAAACGCTGCCCGGAGTGCCGCAGCAGAACAACCTGATCACCCTTGCCCCGATTGAGGGTGCCATCAGCGACGAGCTGCTGGAGTTCGTCACCGAGGGGCAGACGCTCCAGATCCCCGCCGAGGACGAGAGCCGCTTCCTCACCTCGTTCTACCCGAAGCTGCGGCAATCCACGCCCGTGCAGGCCGCCGACAAGTCCGTGGAGCTGCCCACGCTGGCCGTGCCGACGCTCTCGCTCCTGGCCAACTACGGCAACGACCACAAAGTCCGGCTGCACTGGGAATGGCACTACACCTCGGGCACGCTCGTCACCGCCCAGCCACTCTGGCGGCATCCGGACGACCGCGGCTACCGCGACGACCCCGAAGAAGCCCGCATCCTGGAGTCGCTCGGCCGGCCGTGGGACTTGGTCCCTGCGCTCGCGGAGTCGGCAACGGGAGGATGGGGCGCCCCGCGCCTGGCTGCGACCGCGGAACTGGGCGGCCTGGACACACTGGCCTTCACCGAAGAGGTCCTTCCCGCCCTCAAGGAACTGCCCGACGTCGTGGTGGAAACTTCCGGCGACATCGCTGACTACCGCGAGGCTGAAGAAGCCCCGGTGGTGTCCATCTCCACCAAGGAGACCGCAAGTGGGGACTGGTTCGACCTCGGAATCGTGATCACCCTCGAGGGCGAGCCCGTCTCCTTCGCGGCCGTCTTCTCCGCGCTCGCCGCCGGCCAAACCCGCATGCTCCTGCCCAGCGGCGCGCACTTCTCCTTGGACCTGCCCGAACTGCACCAGCTCCGCGCCCTGATCGACGAAGCCCGCTCGCTGCAGGACAACCCGGACAACAAGGACGGCACCCTTCAGATCAGCCGCTTCCAGGCCGGGCTCTGGGATGAGCTCGCACAGCTCGGAATTGTGAATGAACAGGCCGTCGCCTGGCGCGAGGCCGTTGGCGGACTGCTCGACGACGGCGTGACCGGGCTGCCGCTGCCGGCCGGCCTTAACGCTGAGCTGCGTCCGTATCAGCTGGAGGGTTTCAACTGGCTCAGCTTCCTGTACAAGCACAGCCTCGGAGGCGTGCTGGCGGACGACATGGGCCTGGGCAAGACCGTGCAGGCGATCGCGTTGATGTGCGCGGCCAAGGAGCTGGCCGTGTCCAGCGGCAATGACAGGGCTCCGTTCCTGGTTGTGGCTCCTACCAGCGTGGTGAGCAACTGGGCCTTGGAGGCACAACGGTTCGCTCCGGGCCTGGTGGTGCGCACGGTTTCGGAAACCTTTGCGAAAAGCGGGCTGCTGCCCTCGGAGGCCATGGCGGGCGCCGACGTCGTCATTACTTCCTATGCCTTGTTCCGGATCGATTACGAGGCCTACGCCTATTTCCAATGGGCCGGACTGATGCTGGACGAGGCCCAGTTCGTGAAAAACCACCAATCCAAGGCGTACCAGTGCGCACGGAAATTGCCTTCCCGGTTCAAGCTGGCCATCACCGGCACCCCTCTGGAAAACAACCTCATGGAGTTCTGGGCGTTGACGTCCATCGTGGCTCCGGGTCTGTTCCCGAGCCCCAAGAGGTTCGCCGAGAACTACCAAAAGCCGGTGGAGAAAAACGGTGACTCGGCGCAGCTGGGCAAGCTCCGGCGTCGTGTGCGTCCGCTGATGATGCGCCGCACCAAAGAGCAGGTCATCAAGGACCTGCCGCCCAAGCAGGAACAGGTTCTCGAAGTCGTGCTGAACCCGCGGCACCAGAAGGTCTACCAAACCCACCTGCAGCGTGAGCGGCAGAAGATCCTGGGGTTGATCGACGACGTCAACAAGAACCGCTTCACGATTTTCCAGTCGCTGACGTTGCTGCGGCAGCTGAGTTTGGATGCGTCGCTGGTGGATTCTTCGCTGTCAGGTGTCCGGTCATCGAAGCTCGATGTGCTGTTCGAACAACTTGAAGACATCATCTCCGAGGGTCACCGGACGCTGATCTTCAGCCAGTTCACCGGTTTCCTGGGCAAGGTCCGCGAACGGCTGGATTCCGAGGGCGTGGAGTACTGCTACCTCGATGGCAGCACCCGGAACCGTGGCGATGTGGTCAGCGAGTTCAAGAACGGCACTGCGCCGGTGTTCCTGATCTCGCTCAAGGCAGGTGGCTTCGGCCTGAACCTGACCGAAGCCGACTACGTTTTCCTGTTGGATCCGTGGTGGAACCCGGCATCCGAAGCCCAGGCCGTGGACCGCACCCACCGCATTGGGCAAGCGCGGAACGTCATGGTCTACCGGCTGGTGGCCAAGGACACCATTGAAGAAAAGGTCATGGCGTTGAAGGCCAAGAAGTCGCAGCTGTTCGCGGATGTGATGGAAGGCGACGCGTTGGCCGGCGGCTCGTTGACTGCGGAGGACCTGGCAGCGCTGTTCGCGGAGTAGGGGCGGGTCACGTTTTCTTCCCGGCGGGCGGAGCCGCGGTGATATCCCCGCGCTCCCCGCCCTTGACGACCGTGATGGCCACGTCCTCCTCGACGCTGAACAGACGTTGCCCGACGCCGTTGACGTAGACCCAGACACCACTGCCATCCGGCATGACATTCACAACCACACCTGCATCAAAAGCAGCACCAGGTTGCTTAACCTCGACTTCGTCTCCCGGCACGAAGTATTCCCATGCCTTGTAGTAGCGCACCGGCAAGGCCTCCGGATCCGACATCACGAACACAGTGCTGTTTTCCACTGGTAACCGTTCCCCCTCACTTTCCCGCTTAACTAGCAGTGAGGGGAGGGGCCAGATCGTGACGGGCGGATCAGTCGTCCAGCCGAACACCCCGCAGCAACAGCATCGTCCCGCCCACGGCAACCGCCGATGCCAGGAACACTCCGGCCGCTCCCAGACCCACGGCCACAACGCCGATGGCACTGGGCAACAGCACTTGTCCCACACGGTTTCCGGCCAGCCTCAATGCCAGTGCGCGCCCGCGTTGACCGGCCGGGGCCTGAGCGGAAAGCCACGACATCGTAAGCGGCTGACCGATTCCCAACCCGAGGCCCAGGAATGCCATGACCACGAACAACAGCCAACCGGGCATCGGAACCGCCGCTACCGCAAGGGCGATGGTGGAGACGGCCAAGCTCAGCACCAGCAGCCGCATCCGGCCCAGCTTGCGGGACATGCTGCCCAGTCCGATCCGCGAAACCATGGAAAACAGTGCGCGGACGGTCAGCATGAGACCCACCGTGGCGGCGGACAGTCCGCGCTCGGCGCCCAGCGCGGGGAGGTAGACGACGGTCAGGTCGACGACGGCCAGAACGGTGGCGCTCGTGGCGAGAGCCCGTACGACGCCGGGCGTCTTCAGCAGCGCGATCGCACCACCCTTGGGCGCATTCTTTGCTTTCGGCTTGCTGTTCCGCCCGCTGACACGGCGCGAAACAACGAACGTGGTCAGGAACAACACCAGGCTCATGCCAACCGACAAGATAAAGATCGCTTGCGTGTTCGGGTGCACCGAAGCCCCGCCCACCACGGAGATCGCCAGCGGGCCAAGAGCCTGCCCCAGCGACGCCGCGAACGTCAGATATCCGAAGGCCGAGTCCAGACGGGACGAGGCCGCATTGTTCGCCACCACCGCCTGCTGCCCCACCACACAGGCCAGCTGTCCCGCGCCCAGGAGTGCCGTTCCGGCCACCAACGCAGCCACTGACGTCCCCCAGAAGAGCAGGAACAACGAACAACCAAGAACGACGGCGGACCCGATCGCCATCAGGCGACGCTCACCCAACCGGTCCACAAGTCCGCCAATCGGCAGCGCGAGCAGCAACGGGAAGACAGCGTAACTGGCTGCCAGGACGCCGAGAGCGAAGGCCGGGACGTCGAGTTCCAGTGCCCTGTAGGTGGCAGCTGGCCGGACCAGGAAAGTCACTGCTTGTATCAGTGCCGAGTGGATGAGGAGTGCTGTAGACGAACGGCGCCCGAGTTCGCCGATCATCGAACGTCGAGACCTTGCTGTGAAATGACCCGTAAGGTTTCATCGCGGGCACCAATGACGTGGTCGAAAGCAATCCGGCCCGCCTTTTCAGCATCCTTGGAAGCAATGGCATCCACCAGCAGCCGATGGTTGGCAAGTGCTTCGTCGCGCCGTTGGGGAGCGTTGTTGGTGAAGTATCGGTAGCGCTCCACGTGGCTGGAGATTTGCCCGTGAAAGCGTTGGGCCCAGGAGTTGCCGGCGATCCTGGCGATGGCAGCGTGCAGAGCTACCCCGTACTTCATCGCTTCATCCGCGAACTCCACCAGCGCTGCGTTGCGGGCCACGATCCCGCGAAGTTCTTCGAGGTCTTCCGCGGTGGCGTTGGCGCACGCTTCCTGGGCCATCAGGGATTCCAAGGCGGCACGGACGTCGTACAACTCTGAGATGGCTTTTTCGTCGAGCACCGGAACCAGCACTCCACCGGTGGGTTGTTGCTCCAGGAGGCTTTCAGAGATCAGCCTGCGGATCGCTTCCCGCAGTGGGGTCCGGCTGACCTGCAGCTCGTTCGCCATGGCGGGTTCATAGATGCGCTCCCCGGGCTTGAGTTCCAGGCTGAGGATTCGCCGTTTGAGCTCGCTGTAGACGAGGTGCGCTCCAGTGTTCCGGGCTTGTGAGTCTGCCAATGCTGCCGCCGTAAAGAGAAGGTGTACTTGTATACATCTATACACCATGCTGCGCCGAGTGATTGTCCGCCCCGCCCAGGGTCCCGCCTACTGCACCACGTCAAACCCTCCGTCACGTCCCATTACCTTCCCTGCGACCCTCGATCACTTGCTTCAAGAAAGTGCGGGAGCGATACGCCCAAGGCACGGGGATGTGCCAGAGGGTGGCAGGGAAAAGAAAAACGCTCCCCCACCGGCAGCTCCGGAAGAGCACTGGTGAGGGAGCGTCGGAACGCTTGGGGTTACTGTCCGGCGGAGCAGAGCTGGCCGAACTTGGCGCCGGCCTCTTGGAAGGCTTCGGTCAGTTCACCCATCCGGGCTTCGTCCGGGGTCTCTTTGGCTTGCTCGTCCAGGTATTCCAGGATGGCGGTGACCACTGGCTTCATTTCGTCAGATGCCACCGGCTCGATGGGTCGGACGGCGTTGGCTGCACGGTTCGACAGGGTCTGGCTCGGGACCTGTGAGATGCCGCCGGCCGCGGCGACGTTCACGCGGTCGCAGGTTTCCTTGGTGGTCAGCTGCTGCTGAGCGGAACAGGCGGAGGCCGAGACAAGCAGCCCGGCAGCGATCAGGACAGTGGTGAGTTTCTTCATGGTTCCCTCAGTGGTCGACGTCCCTTTGATTGTAAACAGAGCTGGGCCAAGCCCACGCATCGGCGCCACCTTCTCAGCGGGCTAGCTGGACGGTGGCGCCGTCGAACCACCGGTGGACCGGTTGGCTGAGAGGCTCACGCACGACGGCGTCCAGCAGTTCCGCTGCGGCCCTTCCGTACTCGCGAGGTGCTAAATCGATGGCGCTGATGAGCCGGTTTCCGACCTCAAGATGGGCCGCTCCTGCGAGCGACGCGACGTCCAGATCCCTGCCAAGGGAGAGATCGCGGCCCTCCAGGACTATCTGGCACTGCGCCGCGTGTCCCTGCGCGCCGCAGACCAATGCGTCGGCACCTTCCACGTCCACTGCCTCGGTGATGGCCGCAACCAAGTCCCGTGGAGATGCATTGGCTCCAACTTCCAGGACCCTTGCGGATATCCCGTTCCTCAAGCACCAACGAGTGAATGTTGCGCGCGTGTCCACGGCCCAGGACGAGGCGATGGCATCGTCCACCGCGAGCAGCACCGGATTGCGTCGGCCCCTCATCAACAGATGATCCAGCACCTCGGTCTGCAGTTCCGCGTGATGGGCTTCGAGTGTCGCCTGGATACCGTTTTCGCCCGGGCCGGAGTACCTGCCGACGCTTACAGTGGGGATGCCCTCCGCCAGCATGGTAGCCACCAATGGTTCCCCGGGTGAGGGGTCGATAGCGATCGCGCCATCCACTTGGAAGGCTCTTTTGGGGGTCAGATCCCGGGCGAAGAGTGTCACGTCGTAGTCAGCTGCGGCCGCGCCCTCGGTGACGCCGAAGGCAAAGTCCATGTAAAAAGCAAGACTTCGCGCCACTGGCGGAACGTACAGGCCGATGGTGCCGATCCGGTTCACGCGCAGGCTGCGGGCCGCCCGGTTGGTGACGTAGCCGAGGCGTTTTGCTGTTTCCTGGATGAGTTGGCGCTTCTCGTCGGAGATCCGGCCGGTTCCACCGAGCGCGCTGGAAACTGTCGTTTTGGAGAGGCCAAGCTCGCGCGCAATGTCCACTATTGTCGCCCTGCTTCTCGCCATTCCTCCATCCTAGGCGGACGAGCACATATAACCCTTCACTGGAATCCTCCGGCCAAATTTTCCCTTGACAACGGGCGATGTGACGGCGGACACTGGAATTGCGGGAACGTTCCCGCAAACTTCAAACCCTCATCATCCGGCCAATGATGCTCCGGAAGAAACGGATCCCCAATGTCCCTCGTCGTCTCAGCTTCGGATCGCCGACGCTACATCCGGAGAGCGATCTTCGCCTTCGACCTCCTGATCTTGCTCGCCCCACCTATCCATTGGTTCTTCGGCAATGGCGGCGCAATGTCCGTCTGGTATTTCCTTGGGGCCAACGCCCTGGTCACGCTGTCCTTGTTCGCCCTCTGGATGACAAGCAACAAGGAAGAGGAGGATGTCCGATGAACATGATGATCGGTTACGGAGCGATCCTTCTCTTCACTCTCCTGGTTGTTGTTGTTATGAACCGCAGCAAGCGCGGGGACTCGTCCCTGAGCGAATACGCAACGGGAGGCAGGTCCTTCAACTCTTTCTTCGGCACCATGGCCTTCCTCAACACCTGGATCGCGGGTACGGTTTTTATTGCTTTTGCTGGACTGACTGCCAGCGCGGGAGTCATCGGGTTCTACTCACTTTCCTACTCGTTGCTCAGCGTGGTGTTGATGTTCTTCCTGGGCACGCCCGTCAACAAGTGGGGCCGAATCCATGACTTGCGTACGCAAGCGGATCTTCTTGGCCTCCGCTACAACTCCCGCACGGTCCGGGTCATTGCTGCAATAATCGGCGTTGTTGCCTCCATCCCATGGGTGGTGCTGGGCATGCAGTCCCTCGGCTTGGTTTTCTCCACGCTGTCATTCGGAGCCGTTTCCCCCTATCTAGCGGTGGTGATAGGTGTCCTCTTCATCGCAGCCCGCCAAATCTGGACTGTCCGCCTTGGGACCCGCGGGCTCATCATCAGCGACATGGTCCAAGGTCTCTTCGCGTATGGAATCGGCTTCCTTCTGATCCTTGGGCTGCTCGTGTGGTTGTTCACCAACGGACACGGATTCGGCGAGGTATCCCCTGCCTTGCTCCTTTTGCCCGGCCCGGACAGCCCGGCGGGTCCGCTCTACCTGTTCTCCTTGATGTTCACGGGCATGATGGGGGCCTGGTGCTGGCCTGATCTTTTCGTCCGGATGTTCAGCGTGAGGACCCCTCGCACCGTGCAGAAATCAGCCGTCCAGGCCGCCCCGATCATGCTTCTCTTCTCCGGCGCACTGACAACGGCTTGCCTGCTCGCATCCAGCGTGCCGGGGGTAGCCGACGCTCCGGATACTGTGTGGTTCACGCTCGCCGGCGTTGGTGGTGCGGTGGGCATCGCCGTGGCAGGCGTGTGCGTTGTTGCCGCGACCATGGGCAATGTTGGAGCAAACCTCCAAGCCGTCGGAACCCAAGTTGTCAACGATGTCATCGGCGGCCGGGGCAGGGAGCGTGTGGAGTCCTCAAAGGGCGCAAAAATCGCGGTCGCCGTCATCACTGCGATCTCCGCGGGTGCAGCGCTTCTCATGGCAAACCAAGTTTCAGGCCTCATCGCCATCGCTTTCGTGTCCTACCAGGCCGTCTGCCAGCTCGCACCCACTCTATTGCTTGGAATTTTCTGGAGACGCGGCACTGCTGCCGCCGCTACCGCTTCCATGGTCACCGGAACCCTTACAGCTGCGGTCCTGGAGATCATGTACCCCAGTCCACTCTCGATTCCGTGGCTCGGCGGGCTGACCTCCGGAGTCGCCGGACTGATCGTCAACCTCGCCGTCTACTTGGCGGTTTCCCTCATCAAACCGGCCCCGGCAGCCGAGCAGCAACGAGTCAACACACTGTTCGACGACCTGAAGAGGACACCAAATATCCAACCGGCGCCCCACACCGCCGACGATCACGCCAGCGCATAAGCAACCGGCCAATCACCCGACCCGCGTTCCCAGCTTCAAGGAGAAATCCCGTGACAACCGCGGATGCAATCGTCTTCGCCAAGACCATCCACACGCTCGATCCTGACAAACCAGCCGCCACCGCCCTTGCGATCAAAGGCGGCCGGATTGCCGCCGTCGGGGACTTTCCGGAGATTCAGCCGCACCGCGGCACCTCCACAGTGATCCACGACTACGGCGATGCAACCATCGTCCCTGGCCTCAACGACAGCCACACACACGTTGTATTCGGGCTCGATTTGGTCCGGGGAATACAGCTGACCGACATCGGTCCCCTCGCTGAAGTCCAGCGCGTGGTGGCAGGCGCGGCATCAACTGCTGAGAAGGGAGGGTGGGTTACTGGCTGGGGCCTTGACCCGAACAACTTCACCAACACCGGCTTCAACGGCAGGCTCTTCGATGAATTTACCGGCGACTGGCCAATGTTCCTGCGGATGCGTGACGGCCACTCGGCAATTGTGAACTCCGCCGCTCTTGCCGCGGCCGGGATCACGGGGGCCGTGGACTTTCCCGACGAGTCAGTCGTGGAAGTCGACGACGACGGCGTCCCGACCGGTTACCTCGTCGAGTTCAGCGCCATGGACCTTGTAACGAAGGCGATGCCGAAGGAGACCTTCGAGGTCCGCGCCGAAAGGCTGGCCGCGTTGCTCAGGGCGATGGCCGCCGTCGGAATTACATCCACGCATGTTATGGATTTCGCCGATGGCTCCGGCGAACTGGCCGCGCATCTTGAATCCAACGGTGAGTTGCCACTGAGGTTGCGGTTCTCGCCGATGATTAATGCCGGCGCTTCGATGGCCGAGCTGGAAGAAGCCGCCGCCCTGCAGGGAACAGGCGGAAGGCGTTGGCGGGTGGAGGGCGTGAAGTTCTTCATCGACGGAACCATCGACAACGGCTCCGCCTGGCTGGAAAAGCCGGACATCTACGGCGAAAACAGGGAATCGGTGTGGACTGATCCGGAGGATTTCCAAAAGGCGCTGCGGTTCTTTGTTGAACGCGGGATACCGACGGCCACGCATGCCATCGGCGACCAAGGCGTGCGGTATGTCCTGGAAGCCTTGGAAGCTGCCGGCGACGCCCGTCACTTGGCCGCGCACAGGATCGAGCACATCGAAACCATTCCGGACGATCTGGTGGAGCGGTTTTCGGAACTGGGAGTCGCCGCAAGCATGCAACCCGTGCACGGAACCCACCACACCCGGGCCGACCGGACCGACAACTGGTCGGTGCGGCTCGGAGAGGAGCGCGCCTCGCGGGGTTGGCGCTGCCGGGACCTTCGGGAAGCAGGGGTAATTGTGGCCCTCGGATCCGACTGGCCGATCACCCCCTTCGACCCGAGGGCCATGATGGCGGATTCCATTCTTCGCCGCCCTGTTGAGCGTCCGGATGTGGTGCCGGTCCAGCCCGAACAAGCACTCACATCGCTCATGGCATTGGAGGGGTACACCACCCACGCTGCCGCGGCTGCAGGGCTTGGCTCGGAAATGGGAAGCATCTCCGTGGGTAAATTGGCTGATCTCACCATTTTCGAGCACGACCCGCTGATGGTTGCGCCCGAGAAACTTGCCCGGACTTCCGTGGTCGGGACGTTTGTAGGTGGAGTGCCCACCCAGTGACCGCGTCAACGGGACCCAGCGGGCTGCCCTAGGCTGGGGGACATGGCGATCATTCACAAAGCAACCCTGTCCCCCACCAAGCTCGAACTCATCGCTGACTACCTGCCCACGCAGCCGTGGTTCATCCAGGACGGCGCTCCGGAACTCATCGGCGCCTACCGCTTTGACGATCCCGCGGGCGAGGTCGGCTTGGAAACACACGTCGTGGCTGCGGGCGAGCGGATCTACCAGGTTCCCCTCAGCTACCGGGGCCACGAGCTGGGCGGCGCCAACGAATGGCTGATTGGCACCATGGAACACTCGGTCCTGGGCAAGCGCTGGGTGTACGACGCCTGCGCCGACCCGGTCTACGTCAAGGCCCTCGCCACGGCCATCCTCACCGGCCAGGAAGAGGCGGCCTTGATGGTCGACGGTGAGCCCGAGCCCCGGCCCAGCAGCGTCACAGTCAAAGGCAGCGGAACGCTCGACGGCGGCCTGCCCGCCTTGAGCGCGTCGGCGCCGGTATCGGGCAGCGGCGTGACAATCATCGACGCCGGCGAGCTCCGGTTGAAGGTGACCCGCGTTCTGGACGCAGCGGCGGACACATCTACAACCACGGGTGCAGCACCGGAACTTCACCACGAGCTGGTCCTCAACGGACAGTGGGCCGGCCTGGAGAAGCCCGTGGAGTTGGCCTCCGTGATCCGGAACTAGGTTCCGGGGTCGCCTCCTAAGGGCCTGTTGCCTGTCGGGCCCACGGCGTAGGCTGGCTCACGGGGCCATCTACTCCGATAGGGGTGCACAAATGTACAAACCGCAGAACATCTTTGCCGCTGCGCAGGACCTTGCCCAGGAATGGGTAAACCACGCAACAGAGGGAACCAGCTCACAGACCGATGCCGTGGTGCGGTGGGCCTTGGCCAGGATCAATCATGCGGATGTCCCGTCGGTGGTCCACGGCGTGATGCTCACTCTCACTGGTAACAAGAAGACTGCCAAAGCGGCCCAGCGCACCGCCGCCAAGGCCGTGAAGCGGGCAACGCGCACTCTGTCCCGCCAAACCAGGAAGCAACCAAGCGGTCCGCGGGGTCTGGTGATCGCCCTGCTGGCAGCCCTTTTCGGAGCCGGCGTCGTTCTGGCGTGGCGGACGATTATGCCTTCCGGCGAGCCTGAGCCCGCGAAAAGGGCAGATGGGTCCGTTCAACCTCCCGTGCCGCCGGTTCCCTGAAGCGCTGGCGCCCGCACAGCTACCCGGAAGCGTCCCCGCCGCGCTTGGCGATGCGCCGCCGCAACGAAGATCCGGCAAGAAGCAAGTAGGCTCCTGAACTGGCCAAAAGGAATCCCACCACGCCCAGTACCACCAGCTGGGTGATGATTCCCACGATCACCATCACGAAACCGCAAACGACGGCGAGGACTCCACCTGTAGTGCGGGCCATCGCTCCGCGAAGGCGGCCTGACTTCAGTTCAAGGGCAAGGTCTGGATCCGTTGCAACCAGGTCCCGCTCCAGCTCTTCCAAGCTCCTGCGCTCTTCATCCGACAAGGACACCGGAATCTTCCTCACCACACGAGCAGGGTCGCCATCCCGGCACTGCTGCTCACCTACCGGCACGGACGCTGCTTGCCGTGCTTTGCCTTCATTATCTTCCCGATTGTCCCTTCCAGCTACTGCCCTTCCAGCAATGTCCGCAACTGTCCTTCACCAGCTGTGAACCCGCGCGCATACTGGGGATATGAGCGACAGGGATGACTTTCTGGCATGGGTCAGGTCCGCTTTGTATGAAGCAGAATTGGCCCTTCATAACGGCGACGCGGCACCACGCCGGGTGCTGTGGTCCCGGAAAGAGCCCGTCAGCGTGCTGGGGGCCTTCCGCAATGCTTATGGGCAGCAGGAACTCAATGAACTCTTTGAAGCACTGGGCGCCAGCTTTTCCGACTGCACGTCCTACGAGTTCGAGCTCCAGGCCTACGACGTCATCGGGGACATGGCGTACACGGCAGGTTTGGAACACACCTCAGCCACGCTGAATGGGACCCCACGGACCTACACGCTCAGGGCAACCCAGGTGTACCGCCGCGAGAATGGCGAGTGGAAGGTAGCCCACAGACACGGCGATACAGTGGCAGACTGAGAGGGAGTTCTACTCTCTTTTCGGACAACGAACCACTGATCGGAAGGTTCCTCTTCCCATGGCCAAAAAATCCACAGTCACGTCCAAATCCACAGTCACGTCCACTCCCGTAAAAACCGTCCGCGTTCCCAGGAAACGTTCACGCGGGCGCACGCTCTGGCTCATCGCTGCAGGACTCGTTGCCGGCATCGCAGGCGGAGTCTTCGCTGTCAGGATGCTGGTGCCGCCCGGCGAACCCGAACCGGTTCGTAACCCTGAACCCCAGCCCGGTGAATTCCTGCCCAGGGAAGAGCCGGTGGAAATCTCAACGAGGATGCGCCCGGGAGAGTGGACCGAGGAGTCCCTTCAGGCGCACGTTGAGGACTATCGGCGCCGGATCAGGGAGATGGGTGCAAAAGAATCGCAGATCGTCACCAACGTGGAGCGCACGGAGACGGGTGCCGCCCGGGTGGTGGTCAGTTGGGACCGGACCCGGGATTAGCTCCCCGTTCGTACAGTTCTTCGCCCAGCCGCGGACGCCATACGACGACGGCCTGGGACCTGCCGCGCGGGCGCTGGCCCCGGGCGAGGCTCACCACGTCTCCGGCGGCTCCGGCCGCGAAGATCCTGGTGTCAACAGGCGTCCGGCGCCGCGACAGTTCCTCGGTCAGCTCAGCCACCCGGTACTGCAGGGCGGCTACCTGGTTTTCGAGGTCAAGAATGCGTTTAATGCCTTCGAGGGAAACTCCGGACTGTGAGAGGCGTTGGACCTCCCGCAGCTTGTTGACATCGTTTTGCGAATAGCGACGGGACTTGCCCGGCGCACGGCTGGGCGAGACGATGCCCAGCCGGTCGTACTGGCGCAACGTCTGCGGATGCATGTCGGCAAGCTCCGCAGCAACGGAGATGACAAATATCGGCTGGTTGACGTCGATTGCCATGACGTTCTCCTTACAACCGGGCCTTCGCGGCCAGGTCGTGACGCGGGTTGGCGTCAGAGGTGGCTGCAGCGAAAGCCTTCACGGCTTCTTCCGCTTCTTTGTTCAGGTTTTGGGGTACGGCGACGTCGATGGTCACCAGCAGGTCGCCGGTCGCCTTCGATGTCTTCACGCCGCGGCCCTTCACCCGCAATGTGCGGCCAGCGGGGGTGCCCGCCGGAACACGCAACTTGACGGTGTCGCCGTCGAGCGTTGGAACCTCAATGGTGGCGCCAAGCACCGCTTCCGCGAACGTGACCGGCACGTGGATGCGGATGTTGTCGCCGTCGCGCTGGAAGAAATCATGGGGTTTGACGTTGACCGTGATGATGAGGTCACCGTTTCCGGCCGGGCCAACGTTGCCCTTGCCGCGCTGGCGTACCTTCTGGCCGTCCTTGATCCCCGCGGGAATCTTGACGTCGATGACGTTCCCGTTGCTCTCACGAAGGCTCACCGTGGTGCCCTTGATGGAACCCGCGAACGAGATAGTGGTGGACGCGGTGCGGTCCGAGCCCTTCTGCGGTGCGCGCTGGAAGCCCGTGGGGCCACCACCGAATCCGCCGCCGAAGAGGTCAGCGAACTCAGGCGGAATACCGCCGCCCTGCGGCTGACGTGCCCCGGCTCCGCCGCCGAACAGGCCACCGAACAGGTCCTCGAACCCACCGTTGGCCCCGGCTCCGCCACGCCCTGCCCCCGGTGCGAACCGCGCGCCGCCACCCATGGCCCGGATGGCGTCATACTGCTGCCGGTCCTCGGGACTCGACAACACCGAGTAAGCCTCGGAAATGTCCTTAAACTTCTTCTCCGCGACTGCATCCCCGGCGTTCGTATCGGGGTGGTACTGCCGGGCAAGCTTGCGGTACGCCTTCTTGATGTCAGCGTCGGACGCGTCCTTGGCAACACCAAGGATCGCGTAGAAATCCTTTTCAACCCAGTCCTGGCTGGCCAAGAGCGTTTCCTTTCGTTGTGGGAACGAGATGGCAGTTCATGGCAATGTTTCGGTCAAACACTGTCACGAACTGCCATCTCGAAGGGTACTAAGCGGGAACCGCGACGATAACCTGGGCTGCGCGGAGGACACGCTCGCCTGAGCGGTATCCGGAGCGCAGCACTTGGCTGACAGTGTCAACCTGGATGTCTTCGCCGGGCTGCTGGATGAGTGCTTCGTGGATGGTGGGATCGAATTCGACTCCCGTGTCCGCGATGCGTTCCAGTCCGTACGTCTTGAGCGCGTTCTCCAGCTTGGTCGCGATGGCGGCGAAGGGACCGCCTTCGAGGTCACCGTGCTGGCGAGCGGCGTCGACGTCGTCCAGTACCGGGAGCAGGGAGTTCAGGACGCCTATGACGGCCATCTCCCCTGCTACGGCGCGGTCGCGCTCGACGCGCTTGCGGTAGTTGACGTACTCAGCCTGGAGGCGAAGGAGGTCGTTGCGGAGCTCCGCTGCCTGGGCTTCGGCTGCCGCACCGGAGGCCACCGACTCTTCAGCCGGCACCTCTACCCCGTTGAGGATTTCCTCAGCCTGGGAGAGGGCGTCGCCGTCCGTCGGAGCCGCGTTGCCTTCGGCACCCGCTTCGCCCTGGGGGTGGCGGGCGGCCCCGGTCTCCGGGTCAACCTTGCGGTTGTCCCGGATAACCGGCTTCTGCTGGCCCGATCCCTCGTTGGCGCCGCGCTCGTCAGAGTGCTCTGCTTCGTTGCCGTGATGAGGCATGGCTACTTCTTCGCTTCGTCTTCGTCGATGATTTCGGCGTCAACGATGTCTTCGTCGTTGGCAGCCTTGTCACCTGCAGGAGCACCTTCGGCACCGGCACCCGGAGCGTCAGCTGCGGCGGCCTGCGAGTAGATGGCTTCGCCGAGCTTGGTCTGGGAAGCCTGGAGCTTCTCGAACGCCGTCTTCACGGCTGCGTCGTCGGTGCCTTCCAGAGCGGACTTGAGGGCGTCGACGTCGGCCTTGACCTCAGTCTTGACCTCTTCAGGCAGCTTGTCGTCGTTGTCGGCGATCAGCTTCTCCACGGAGTAGGCGAGCTGCTCAGCGGAGTTACGGGTGTCCGTAGCTTCGCGGCGGGCCTTGTCCTCTGCAGCGTGCTCTTCGGCTTCGCGGACCATGCGGTCGATGTCGTCCTTGGACAGTGCCGTGCCACCGGTGATGGTCATGGACTGCTCCTTGCCGGTGCCCTTGTCCTTGGCGGACACGTGGACGATACCGTTGGCGTCGATGTCGAAGGTGACCTCAACCTGCGGAACACCACGAGGTGCCGGAGCGATGCCCGTCAGTTCGAACGTGCCCAGCGGCTTGTTGTCGCGGGTGAATTCGCGCTCGCCCTGGAAGACCTGGATGGCCACGGACGGCTGGTTGTCGTCGGCGGTGGTGAAGGTCTCGGAACGCTTGGTCGGGATGGCCGTGTTGCGCTCGATGAGGTGCGTCATGACGCCACCCTTGGTTTCGATACCGAGGGACAGCGGCGTGACGTCGATGAGGAGAACGTCCTTGCGCTCACCCTTCAGGACACCGGCCTGCAGTGCAGCACCAACGGCCACAACTTCATCCGGGTTGACGCCCTTGTTGGGTTCCTTGCCGCCAGCGAGTTCCTTGACGAGCTCGGAGACAGCAGGCATACGGGTGGAGCCACCGACGAGGACGATGTGGTCGATGTCGGAAACCTTGATGCCGGCTTCAGCAATGACGTCGTGGAACGGCTTCTTGGTGCGGTCCAGCAGGTCCTTGGTGAGGTCCTGGAACTTGGCACGGGTCAGCTGCTCGTCCAGGTGGACCGGGCCGTCGGGGGTGACCGACAGGTACTGGAGGGAGATGTTGGTGCTGGTCGAGGAGGAGAGTTCCTTCTTGGCCTGCTCGGCAGCTTCGCGAAGACGCTGCAGGGCGATCTTGTCCTTGGAGAGGTCGATGCCCTTGACCTTGAGCTGGCTCAGGAGCCATTCGACGACGCGGTTATCCCAGTCGTCGCCACCGAGACGGTTGTCACCGGCGGTTGCGCGGACCTGGATGGTGGAGAAGTTGTCTTCGTCCTTGCCAACCTCGAGGAGGGAGACGTCGAATGTTCCGCCACCGAGGTCGAAGACCAGGATGAGTTCGTCTTCCTTGCCCTTGTCCAGGCCGTAGGCCAGGGCGGCCGCGGTGGGCTCGTTGACGATGCGGAGGACGTTGAGGCCTGCGATTTCGCCGGCTTCCTTGGTGGACTGGCGCTCGGCGTCGTTGAAGTAGGCCGGAACGGTGATCACAGCGTCGGTGACCTTTTCGCCCAAGTAGCTCTCGGCGTCGTTCTTAAGCTTCATGAGGATACGCGCGGAAATTTCCTGCGGCGTGTACTTCTTGTCATCGATGGCGACGGTCCAGTCGGTGCCCATGTGGCGCTTGACGGAGGCGATGGTGCGATCGATGTTGTTGACGGCCTGGCGCTTGGCGATTTCGCCAACCAGGACCTCGCCGGACTTGGAGAACGCGACGACGGACGGCGTGGTGCGGCCGCCTTCTGCGTTGGCGATGACGGTGGGCTCGCCACCTTCAAGAACAGAGACCACGGAGTTGGTTGTTCCGAGGTCGATACCTACTGCACGTGACATATCTTGTTTCCTTTCAATGACCGATGTTGACGATTGCGTCCGGCCCGCAGGGGTCCGCTGCTGCGGCCTTGCTGGTTCGGGAGCCTGCTCAACAATCGCCTAGTTGAGCGTTCTGCACTCAACTGTACTCAGCCTCAGAAGGATGTCAATCCAAAGTTGAGTCGAGTACGCTCAACCTTGTCGGCCGGACCGTCTACTTGCCCGTGTTTGCAGGGATTCCGCTGCCCTTTTCGCTCTGGGTGAACTGATCCGGGGGCTCCGGCTTATACACCCAGGCCACCAGCACCACCGAGATGATCATCAGCAGGAACCACGCCAGGAGCTTGTCGATGGACACCGCCTGCCAGCCCGCCAGCTGGTTCGGATACAGCCACGCCCGCGACCACGTGCCGATGTTCTCCGCGAACCAGATGAACAATGCCACGAGCAGGAACGACACCAGGATCGGCATGCGGAACCGCTTCCGGAACACCCTGAAATGCATCACGCACCGGCCGTAGACAAGCACGACGGCGGCAAGCAGCACCCAGCGAAGGTCAAGGATGTAGTGGTGCGAGAAGAAGTTGACGTAGATCGCGCCGGCAACCAGGGCCGTGATCCATCGCCGCGGGTAGCGGTCGAAGCGGAGATCGAACAGCCTGAACACCCGGACCATGTACGAACCCACGGCGGCGTACATGAATCCGCTGAACAACGGCACGGCGCCGATCCGGAGCACCCCTTCAGCGTCGTAGGCCCAGGACCCAACGTCCGTCTTGAACAGCTCCATCACGGTCCCCACCACATGGAAGAGCAGGATCACCCGGAGCTCGCGCAATGTCTCCAGTTTGAAGCAGATCATCAGGACCTGGATGACGACGGCGGCAATGGTCAGGAAATCATTGCTGGCCAGGCCCGCGTTGGCGGGATACCAGAGCCGGACTCCGATGATCGCCGCCAGCAGCAGGGCACCGAATACGCAGGCCCACGCCTGCTTCAGGCCGAAGACCACGAACTCGGTGAGCCGCGCGCGGAGCTTTCCCCCGGAGCGGTCCAAGTAACGGTGGGCGGCTTGGTCGATCGCCTGCTCCACCGATGTGGAATTACGCATGGGGCTCCCCACTGTCCACAGCAAGTTGCCGCAAGTAGTAGTCCCGGGGCCAGTGCCGCACCCGCTGCGGCAGCCGAGGGTAGACGCGCCCCGCAGCCCTCATGACCCGGTTGAACCTGCGGGTATGGCCGGGGCTCCACTCGAAACCGTAGGCGTCGCGCACATGGCCGGGCAGCAGGCCGGCCGTGAGGAATCGGGCCAGCGGCATGGCCAGCCGCAGCAGCTGCGGACCCCCGGAAGGATGGAGCAAATCCCGGGCAACACCCAACGCCCTGGCGTCCGGCTGCAGCGCGGCCACCTCGGCATTCCAATACTGAGCGAAGGCGTTCCGGTCCCGTGGCCACATGCTGGCCGGGAGCTGCAGGGCAGTCCCGATCCGGGCGTATTCGCGGTAGATGCGGTCGGCGGCGTCGTCGTCGAGCGGTCCATGGACCTGTTCATAGACGGTGACGGCAGTGTCGTACAGGGTGGCGACCACCCACAGCTGGGATGCGGCGTCGAAGGCACTGTAGCCCGCGGACGAATCATCGGCTCCCCGGCGGACAGGAGCGTGGGCGCGATTCACGGCTCGGCGGACAGCCTTCAATTGTTCGTCGGAGCCGTAAACCACCGCATAGACGTAGGTCATGGTGGCGCGGAGCCTGTCCATGGGACGTTCGGCGAAATTGCTGTGCTCCGCAACGCCGTGACCCACTCGCGGATTGGCGATCTGCAGGAGAATCGCGCGTCCCGCACCGGCCAGCAGCACGCCCTCCGCGCCGATATCCGCCAATCCCCGAACCATCCGAATACTCTAGCGCCCTTCCCTTAGAGCCCGGCCACACCCTCAAGCACTGCCAGCTGGTGCTCGAACAGCTCGTCGCGGGCCCTGAATGTGTCTGGACCGTACTGACCGAAAACCTCGAAACTGATAGCGCCAAAAATTGAGGTCCACACGAGCACGCCGCGCGCCAGGGACGACTCCGCGACCGTGAGGTTCAGTTCGGAGCGGATAGCCTCCAGGTCCGCGGTCAGCGCCGGAGGAATCACGACGTCGGGACCCACCTCCGCGTTGAGCGCCCCCGCTCGCTGGGCTGCGTCAAAGATGCCCACCAGGCGGAAAATCACCCGGGTTCCCGGGACGGTGGTGCGCTCCCCCGGAGCCTGGTATCCGGGCACGGGGCTGCCGAAGAGGAGGGCGTAGCTGGCGGGCTCCCGGATCGCCCACTGCCGGACTGCACGGCCCAACGCCCTGAACTGCCCCGGAAAGTCCGCCTCCGGAACCGCTGCCACGGCTGCATCCACCTCGTCACCGAGCTCGTTGTAGCCGTCGATCAGCAGGAGGGTGAGGAGTTCGTCGCGGTTCTGGACGTAGCGGTAGACGGCGGAAGACACGACGCCGAGGTCCCTCGCCACGGCACGCAGGGACAAGGCGGCCGCGCCATGGATAGCCAAATGTTCCCGGCCGATCCTGACGATATCCACCAGCGTTTGGGCGCGGGCGCGTTCCCGTGGAGTCGCGGCCTTGGGCCTGGGGGTTTCGTTGGGTGCCATGCTTCCAGCTTGCCACAAGAGAGAGCGCCGTCAACATTCGAGAGCAGTGCTCTTGACATTCAACCAAACGGTCGCCATTCTGAATGAGAGAGCAGTGCTCTCTCATTCAATCCAAGCAAGCCCAGAAAGAGGCCACCATGTACGTTGTCACAGGAGCAGGACCCGTCGGATACACCATCGCCGAACAACTGGCGGAGCAAGGGCACAGGGTGCGGGTGCTGACCCGCTCAGGAAGCGACCCGGAACATCCCCTCGTGGAAAAGAAGCGCGTGGACGCCTCCGATCCCGCGCAGCTCAACGAAGCGGTGGCAGGAGCATCGGCCATCTTCCACTGCATCCACGGATCCGCCTACCGCGCCGCAGCGTGGGCCGCCGAACTCCCCCAGGCCGAGCAAGTGGTGATGGACGCAGCGGCGGCCGCGGGCGCCGTCGTCGTCTTTCCTGAAAGCCTGTACTCGTACAGCGAGCCGGACCGAATCATGACCGAAGCGGGCCCGCGAGCAGCCAGCGGCGGTAAGCGCGGCATCCGGACCTCCCTGTTGAACGCGCGCCAGGCCCACGCGGCGAACACCGTGAGCGTGGTGGCAGGCGACTTCTACGGCCCGCTCGTGAAGATGGCCCACGCCGGCGAGCGCATGGTCACGCCGCTCCTGGCGGGCAAAGCGGTGCAGGTCATCGGGAGCTCGCGCCAGCCGCATTCGTTTACTTATGTTCCCGATCTGGCCGCCGCCATGATCGCTGCGGCCAGGAAGCCGGCGCTATGGAACACTGTCCTGCACGCCCCCACCGGGCCAGCCATCACCCAGCGTGAGATGGCGGCAGCGTACGCCTCAACCGCCGGCGTTGCTGCTCCGAAGGTAAGCGCCGTGCCCGGCTGGGTGCTGCGGACGGCTGGCTTCTTTTCCACGGACATGCGGGAACTGGCCGAGCTGCTGTACCAGTTCGAGCGGCCATTCGTGATGGATTCCACGGAAAGCCAGCGGCTCCTGGGACTCGAACCGACTCCCCTGCCGGAGGCAGCCGCAGCTACCGTGGCATGGTGGCTGCAAGCCGCCCGGCAAACCGATCAGGCCGCTTAGCCCTGGCTGATGTCGGCTCAATGGGTTTGTGGCATCCTGGCCCTTGGATTCCAGTGACTACGCGGAATTGCGGGAGTAGCCTAGTTCCAGTTGAAGTTGTGGATCTCTGTCCGGCTGGGGTTTCTGCCGTGGGCCATGTGCATGCGTCGCTGTCCGACCTTCTGGGGGTACTTTCCAATGCCGTCGCTCCCCAACACGTAAGGTTCGACGACGGGTCCCCCACTGCCTTTGTTCCGCCGCCTGACGCTCCCGTTACGGTCCGCGCCGTCGCCCTTACCCGGGTGGGAAGGTCCCGGCGGGATGGACCTGTCCTGGACCTCGAATTGAGGGTGGCCGTGGAATGCCATGGACCGGAACAGCTGGACAACATGGAGCAGCTCCTCCTGGCGGTTGAGCTCCACACGCACTACTCAGTGGTGTCCAATGGGGAGTTCCGGCTTGAAGAGTACTCCAATGCCATTCAGCAGGGGCTGGGGTTCATGGTCCGCGTTCCGGTGGCACTCCCCTTTGAGGAACCCTCGGATCCCCCCTTCCGTGAGCCGGTCGCCGGGAACGCCAATGCCGGACGCAGGATCAGCGGGCGGTTGGTGGACGCGCACAACAAGGGCATCCCTGACGCCTATATCCATGCGCACTCATCTGCCGTAGCCGTGGTCAGCGATGCCACCGGGCATTTCGAAGTGCTGGCGTCCGCTGACGACCTTCAGCATTTTGCCGTTGCCGTGGGCGGCACGGAACGGGAAGTCTCGGCGACCACCCGTAGCCTTCCCGTGATTATCCGCTGGGTTTAGGGGATCACTTTCCGGAATGGTTTGCCCGCCGGTGCCCATGCCATGAAAAGATCAACCATGCGTCCCATGCAGCACTCCAGCAAACTACAGAACGTCCGGTACGAACTCCGCGGACCCATCCTCCAAGCAGCCAAGGCCATGGAAGCCGAAGGCCACCGCATCTTGAAGATGAACCTTGGAGACACGGCACCGTTCGGGCTGGAGGCGCCGGAGTCTGTGGTGGTGGACATGATCCACCACATCCGCGGTGCGCAGGGCTACAGCGACTCCAAGGGGATATTCTCCGCACGCACGGCGATCTCGCAGTACTACCAAACGCGCGGACTGATGAACATCGGCGTCGAGGACATCTTTATCGGCAACGGTGTCAGCGAGCTCATTTCCATGACCCTGCAGGCCTTCATGGAGAACGGCGACGAGATCCTTATCCCGGCGCCGGACTACCCCTTGTGGACCGCCGCCGTGACGCTCACCGGCGGCAAGCCCGTGCACTACCTCTGCGACGAGGACGAAAACTGGTGGCCGGACATGGCCGACGTCGAAGCCAAAATCACGCCCCGTACCCGCGGAATAGTGATCATCAATCCCAACAACCCCACTGGCGCCGTATATCCACGGCACATTGTGGAGCAGTTCGCGGCCCTCGCCCGAAAGTACGATCTGGTGCTCTTCTCCGACGAGATCTACGAGAAGATCCGTTACGTCGATGCCCCGCACATCCACACGGCCTCCGTCGCGGACGACGTCTGCGTGCTGACGTTCAGCGGCTTGTCCAAGGCCTACCGGATGCCCGGTTACCGTGCGGGGTGGGTTGCGGTGACGGGACCCTTGGCTGCCACTGCCGCCTACCGTGAGTCCTTGGAACTGCTGGCGTCCCTGCGGTTGTGCGCCAATGTGCCAGCGCAGCACGCAATCCAAACCTGCCTGGGTGGCTATCAAAGCATCGAAGCGCTCATCGCACCGGGTGGACGTCTGCGGGAACAGCGTGATCTGGCATGGAAACTCCTCACCGCTATCCCAGGAGTATCCTGCGTTCCTGCTGCCGGAGCGATGTACCTCTTCCCGCGCCTTGATCCGGAGATCTACCCCATCGCATCGGACGAGAAATTCGTCCTCCAGCTCTTGCAGGAACAGAAGATCCTGGTGTCACACGGAACGGCCTTCAACTGGCCAACTCCGGACCACTTCCGTTTCGTGATCCTCCCTGCAGTTGGGGACATCGAGGAAGCCGTACGCCGGATCTCGCATTTCCTCGCCGCGTACCGGAACCGCCCGGCGGAGGACTGACCGGAACCGGCTACGGTGCCGCCGGACCCGTAGCCGACTCCCGCAGCGCCTTCTTGGCGATCTTCCCGGTTGACGTCTTGGGAATCTCGGCAATGATGACCACCCGTTCCGGGATCCACCACTTCGCTACCTTGCCCTCGAGGTGCGACTGGATGGATTCTGCCGTGAGAACAGCGTTCTGGCGGGGAGCAACGTAGGCCACCGGCCGCTCGCCCCACTTCTCGTCAGGCAAAGCGACGACGGCGGCCTCCCACACCTCGGGGTGGCTGAGGATGGCGTTCTCCAACTCCGTTGAGCCGATCCATTCTCCGCCGGACTTGATCAGGTCCTTGAGGCGGTCCACCACGTGGACACAGCCGTCCGGATCGATGGTCCCCACATCGCCGGTTTTCAGCCATCCGTCGGAAGTAAAAGCCTCCGAGCCGTCCGATGCACCGAAGTATCCTCCGGCGACCGTGGCTCCGCACACTTGCAGCTCTCCCGTTTCCTTGCCGTCGTGTGGGGCAATGGTTCCGTCCGGCCGAACGACGCGGATTTTGACCAAAGGACTGGGATGGCCCGGAGCACACATCAGAGCCAGCGCTTTGTCTCCGGTTTCGTTCCTGGCCGGTTGCTGCCGTTTGGCTGGCGTCCGTGCAGAGGTGAGCAGCGGACTAGCTTCGGTCATCCCCCAGGTTCCCACCAATGGCACGTTCAAATCCTCGAGATACTGACGAGCCAAGTCGACGGGCAACGGACTGCCGCCGTTGGCCAGTCGCCGCAGTTTGGACAGGTCCCGCCCCTGAAGATGTGGCAACAGGCTTTTCCAGACCGTGGTCACCGCAGCGGACACTGTGACCTGCTCCTGTTCCATCAGTCCGGCAAGCTTTTCCGGCGACGTGGCCCGGCCTGGCAGGACGAGGGAAGCCCCGCACATGGCCGCTGCATAGGGAAGCCCCCACGCATTCGCATGGAACATGGGAACGATCGGCATCACGACATCTCCCCCGCCCAAGGCGAAGACATCAGCGAACAGCAGGGACATGGCATGCAGGATGATGGAGCGGTGGTCGTACAACACCCCCTTGGGTCGGCCTGTTGTTCCTGAGGTGTAGCAGAGTGCGGCGGCTGTTCGTTCGTCCGGGACGTCAAAGGTTGTTACGGCGTGCCCCTGCTCAAGGATCGATTCGTAGTCCAGGATGCGAGGGTCGTCGGGCACAGACGGCTTGTCACAGTCATCCATGACCACGATGTGCCGAAGCGTTGGCAGCTTGTCCGCGATCGGCCAAAGGACATCGAGCAAGGAGCGGTCTACGAAGAGGACGTCGTCCGCGGCATCGTTGATGATGTACTGAATGTCGGCGGGCGCCAGTCGATGGTTGATCGTATGCAGCACCCTGCCCGAACTGGGCACCGCGAGGTACAACTCAAAATGGCGCTGGGTATTCCATCCGAGGGTGGCAACCCGGGCCGACGCCGGCACGCCCAATGCGTCCAGGGCACCGGCCAGCTTCCTGATCCGCTGCGCCACTTCGCCGTAGTTCGCAGACCGCCGGTCATCGAACCCGGCCGTGACCACCGTCTTCTTGGCGAATGCTCCTTCGAGTCGGTCCACCAGCATGGGCGTGGCAAGGGAATGGTCCTGCATAAGTCCGTGCATCGTGTCAGCCTTCCTGCCGCGAATCCATGAGCCTTTGGGGTGAGAACGCCCCGCGCTCCTCGTCCGGATCGACCGTCATCGCCGAGCCACGGTCCTCGCGCTTCAGCGCCCACGTGAGAACCGGGGTGAGGGCTACGGAGATCCCGGATGCGGCAATGATGATGAAGAAACCGGTCGCCGGATCCCCCGTCGCTGTCTCGGCCACTCCGAAGAGATAGGGACCGACGAATCCTCCGATCAGTCCGATCGTATTGATGAACGCCAGGCCGGCAGCGGCCACAATCCCGGACATACGGGCCATGGCGATGGACCAGAACACCGGCAACGTACCGAAGATGAAGACTGCTCCGAGCGCGATGAGCACCACCCTCACCACCGGGGGCTCAACGAGGACGTAGGCAACAGCTGTGGCGAGGGTGCCCAGCGCCATGAAGCCGACCCAGGCAGCCTCTTTGGTCGAACGTCGGAACAGCCTTGGGATGAGCAGGACGCCGATGGTCGCGCCGATCCCCACGCTCCCGGAGATCAACCCGATCATGAACGGGCTCTTCACGTGCATGGACTCAATGATCGCCGGGATGTTGAACACCAATCCAACGCTGCTTACCTGGTTCAGGAAGTAGACAAGGGCAATGATCACAATGAAAGGACGGCCAAAGGCCCTGCGCAGGTTCCCCCGGATACGGTGGTCGTGCTCATCCGGCGTACCGGCATGACGGGACAGGCTGTCGGCTTCGTCCGCGGTCAGCCAGGAAGCTTGCTGGGGTGTCGACGGCAACTTGAACCACACCACGACGCCGACCACCATCGTGAGCAGGCCCTCGATCATGAACATCCATTGCCAACCGTGCAGGCCGAACAGGGAGTCGAGTTCCATCAGGGCTCCACCCGCAGGGCCGCCGATGATGAGCGCGATTGTCGGTGCCAGGTAGATGAATCCCATGACGCTGGCACGCTGGTTCTGCGCGAACCACACAGTCACCATGTAAGCCAATGCAGGAAACAGTCCAGCCTCCGCGGCACCCAGGATGAACCGCAGGATGTAGAAGGACACCTCTCCTTGCACGAACATCATGAGGGCGGAAATTGCACCCCAGGTCAACGCGATCCTGGTGATCCACGCCCGCGGCCCCACACGGTACATGATCAGGTTGCTCGGGACTTCGAGGAACGCGTAGCTGATGAAGAAGATGCCGGCGCCCAGCCCGTAGGCGGCGGCGCTGAGTCCTATATCTGCCTCAAGGTGGGTTTTGGCCAGGGACACGTTGGTCCTGTCCACGTAGGACATGAAGTACACAACGCAAAGCAGTGGAATCAGCTTCAACAGTGCCTTGCGGGTAGCTCGTGCGTGAACGTCGTCGGTACGCAGAGATGGTTCGGTCATGGTGCCTTGATCCTCGCTCGGAGTGGTCTTGGGTTGTGCCTTGAAAGGGTGGGAGGTCAGCAGACTTCGAAAAGACCGGCGGCTCCCATTCCGCCGCCGACGCACATGGTCACGACGGCGTAGCGCGCGCCTCTGCGGCGACCCTCCAGGAGGGCATGGCCCACCATCCGGGCGCCTGTCATTCCGTAGGGGTGGCCGATGGAGATTGCCCCTCCGTTGACGTTCATCCGGTCGGGGTCGATCCCGAGCCGGTCGCGGCAATACAGGGCCTGCGAGGCAAAGGCCTCATTGAGTTCCCACAGGTCTATGTCCCCTATCCGCAGCCCGTGTTCCCGGAGGAGTTTGGGGATCGCGAAGACCGGTCCGATGCCCATTTCACCGGGCTCGCAGCCAGCCACTGCCATGCCGCGGTAGATGCCGAGAGGTTCAATCCCCCGCCGGTTCGCGGCGCCGGCCTCCATGAGCACCAGGGCTGAACCGCCGTCGGAAAGCTGGGAGGCATTTCCGGCCGTGACCGTCGACGAGCGGGATGCCTGGCCATCGGCAAGCACCGGTCGCAGGGATGCCAATCCCTCCTTGGTGGTGGAGGGACGGTTGCCCTCGTCGCGGGCCAAGGTGGTCTCATTCCCTGCGCCACTCTCCTGCCCGTTTCCCGGCACGATGAACGGAACGATCTCGTCGTCGAAAAGGCCGGAGGCTTGTGCTTTTGCGGTGCGTTGCTGGGACAGCAGGGCGAACCCGTCTTGCGCATCCCGGCCGATCCCGTAGCGCTCCGCGACGATTTCCGCCGTCTCAAGCATGGACAGATACATGGACGGGCGGCGCTCCAGCAACCACGGATCCTGGGCGAGGTATCGGTTCTGGTGCTCGTTCTGGACCAGCGAAATGGACTCCACGCCACCCCCAACCGCAATGGACATACCGTCCGCAACGATCTGCTTGGCCGCTGTTGCAACTGCCATCAGCCCTGAGGCGCACTGCCTGTCGATGGTCATAGCCGGCACGGAATCAGGGAGCCCGGCACGGAGCACGGATTGCCGGGCAACATTGAATCCCGTGGTGCCTTCCTGCATGGCACATCCGAGAACGACGTCCTCGACCTCGTCGGGTTCCACGCCGGCACGTTCGACGGCGGCCGCAATGGCGTGGGCGGCCAGCGCGGGACCGGTAGTGGAACCCAGCGTTCCCTTGTACGCACGGCCAATGGGGGTTCTCGCCGTCGAAACGACAACTGCCTCCCTCACAGCGCGGCCTCGGCAACGTCGTCAGCCTCGCGCCGGGCGATGGCGATGTAGCGGCGTGTCTGTTCAAAGGCACTTTCAGTGACTACGGAACCGGACATGTCGCTCACCCGTGACCATTCAAGGGCAAGCTGCTCGGGGGTCCGCAGGCTCTCCGGCAGGTAGACACCGGCGGACTCCTCCATCCGTGCAACGGCGAACACTCCCGCGCCGGCCGCAAGGATGGTCTTGGTCGGAGCCTCGGGAGAGACCATGAACACTGCCCCGGGAGCCACGGCTTCAGGGGCCAACAGTGCAAGCTCCTGGGGTTCAAGCAGGTCTTCGGTCATTTGCGTCGCCGCGGTGGGGGCTAGGGAGTTGACCCGGATGCCCCTCTTTTCGCCCTCAATCGCAAGAACGTTCATCAACCCAACAACAGCCGATTTGGCCGCGCCGTAGTTGGCCTGGCCGAAATTGCCATAAATACCGGAAGCCGACGTGGTCATGAGGATCCGCCCGTACCCCTGCTCGACCATGTGCGGCCAGACCGCGTGGGAGCAGTTCACCGACCCCATCAGATGGACATCCACTACTGTTCGGAAGGCCTGGAGGTCCGACTTCGCGAAGGACTTGTCCCGCAGGATGCCCGCGTTGTTGATAAGGATGTCCACGCGCCCCCAGGTGTCGATGACCTGGGCAACCATCGCGGCGACAGCCTTTTCGTCCGCAACGTCACACAGTGTCACCATGGCCTCGCCGCCGGCTTCCTGGATCTCCCGCGCAACCCCAGCGGCAGCGGACTGGCTACCGGCGTCGCCTGCCGGCCCGCCGACGTCGTTAATGGCAACCTTGACCCCCCGCTCCGCCAGCGCCAAGGCGTGTGCCCGCCCCAGTCCGGTCCCTGCTCCGGTGATGATCGCTACTTGCCCGCGGAGGTCGATGCCCACAGATATCTCCTTCGTTATTCAACATACTACTCAGTATTATGTTGTCGAGATCACGTGACTGTCAACGGCCCCGGCGAAACGGGTGGCATGATGTTTTGGGACCAACGCCTGATGGAGGACATGTGACCAGTACTGCCGACGCCGACCCCGGCATCAGGGCGCGGGTCCTGGATGCGGCCGCTTCGGCGTTCGCACGCAGGGGATTCGCGAAGACAACGATCGACGACATCGCTATGGCCGTCGGGGCCACCAAAGGCCTGGTCTACTATCACTTCCGGTCGAAGTTCGATATCTTCCTGTCCGCTTACGAGCTCGGCATGCACAAGGTGAAGGCAGTGGTGGAACCCCTGGCCGATTCACCAGGATCCGGGCTTGAGCGGCTCAAGCGCATGGCGACGGCCCACGTGATCAACCTGATGGAGGACGTGGACTACCACCACGTGGTGCATCAAGGGGTGCGGGACCAGTCTTCGGAGTCGCTCACCGTGGGTCAACGTGAAGCCCTGGTCAATCTCAACCAGCTCAGGAAGGACTACGAGCTCCTGTTCCGGCGCGTGGTGGAAGAAGGCGTCGCTGACGGCTCACTCCGGAAGGTCGATCCACCCCTGGCCACCCGTGTTCTGCTGAGCAGCCTCAACGCCGTCGATGTCTGGTACCGCGAGCAGGAGAAGCAGCACGCGGAGGGCATCCGGGCCCTGGCCGGGGACGTGGTTGACCTCATCCTCGGTGGAGTCGCCGCCTCCTGACGCGACCGCCCGGTGCAGGACTCACCCGGCACATACCCACCCGGGGACTAAAGGGCCGGGTCCACCATGGTCATACCCGCCGGATTGGCCTTGTCGAAGCCGGGCAGCAGCGCCGCGGCATCCTCCAGGCCGATAGTGCGTTCAATAAGCAGCTGCGGCTGGAGCGCGCCCTGCTCAATGAGCGCCATCATGCCCGGATACTCCACGGCGGCCATGCCGTGACTGCCCAGCACGTCGAGCTCCCAGCCGATCACCCGCGCCATGGGAACCTGCGGGTTGCCATCGATTGAGGGCAACAAACCGATTTGGACGTGCCGTCCGCGGCGTCGAAGGCTGAGGATCGCATCGGCACAGGTCTGTTCACTTCCGACGGCGTCAATCGCCACGTGACTGCCACCATCGGTCAGCCGGGACACAGCTTTCGGGATGTCCGTACCGTCAGCAACAACAGTATGTTCTGCACCCAAACGCGCAGCCACAGCCAGCGCCTCGGGGTTCCGGTCCACGGCGATGACCCTGGCTCCCATGGCCTTGGCGATCATCACTGCGCTGAGCCCGACGCCGCCGGTACCCACCACAGTGACCCATTCCCCGGGCTTGACCTGCGCCCGGGCCGCCAAGGCGCGGTAGGCGGTGGCGAAGCGGCAGCCGAGGCTTGCCGCCGTCGTAAATTCGACGTTGTCCGGGAGGGCAACAAGGTTGCTGTCGGCGGCGTGCAGGGCAACGTACTCGGCGAACGATCCCCAGTGGGTGAAACCTGGTTGCTGCTGGTCCGGGCAGACCTGCGCGTCGCCGGCCAGGCACCATTCGCAGGTGCCGCAGCCGCAGACGAAGGGCACCGTGACACGGTCGCCGATCTTCCAGTTCCGGACACCTTCGCCCACAGAGTCGATGACGCCGGCGAGTTCGTGGCCGGGCACGTGGGGCATGGCAATGTCGTCGTGGCCGGCCCAGGCATGCCAGTCGCTGCGGCACATGCCCGTGGCCAACACCTTCACCACCACACCCCCAACAGGGGCGCCGGGCTTGGCGACTTCCCTGACTTCGGGCTGGGTCCGGACCTCATCAAAAACAACTGCGCGCACGGACTGACTCTAACAATTGACCGGCACTGTCACACTTCCGGCCCCGTCTCCGACATCACTGATGTAACGCACAAACTCTGAAGGGAAGTCAGCATGACCCGCATCAACATCGGTCGCAGCAACAAACTCGGCTACGCTGCCGTCATTGGCCTGGAAGGTTACGCCCGCACCTCTGTGGATCCTGATCTGTACGAGCTGATCAAGCTCCGTGCCTCGATCCTCAACGGCTGCGGTTTCTGCGTGGACATGCATGCGACCGACGGCCGGAAGCGTGGCATTCCGGCCCGAAAGCTGCACGCCGTGGCCGCCTGGCAGCACTCCAAAGTGTTTTTCGACGCCCGCGAGCAGGCTGTCCTTGCCCTCACCGATGCCTTGACGCAATTGGGGCCTGACACGGTGACCGACGAGATCTGGAATGCTGCCGCGACGCATTTCGACGACGGCCAGATGGGCGGCTTGGTCCTGGCGATCTCCACCATCAATGTCTGGAACAGGATTGCGATCAGCACACAGATGGAGCCGCCCGTGGATGAGAAGAATCCGCTGGTCTGAACGGTAACGTGGGCAGCATGACTCTTGCAGTCTCGGCCACGGTGGCGTGGCAAAGCGAACGGAACCGCCTGCTGGGGATTGCCTACCGGATGCTGGGCGACTTCGGCCATGCCGAGGACGTGGTCTCCGAGGTCGCCATCGACGCCGTACGGCAGGAACGGAACATCGAGGGCGGGCGCGTGGACTCCTGGCCGGCGTGGCTGACCACCGTGTGCGTGCGCCGTTCCATCGACCGGGTGCGCCAGCTCGCGGCGATCCGCGAGGACTACACCGGACCGTGGCTGCCCGAGCCCGTGGACACCGCACAGTTGCCCGAGGAAGCAATGGCCAACCGCGAACTGCTGTCCTTGACCTTGCTGCATCTGGCCGAGCAACTGGCACCGGAGGCGCGGGCGGCGTTGGTCCTGCACCGCGCCTTCGGAATGCCCGCGCCGGAGATCGCGGACATCCTGGACAAGACGCCGGCCGCCGTTCGCCAGCTGATTTCGCGGGCCGAACGCCGCCTGGACATCGACCCCGATGCACCCGCTCCCAGAGCCAAGGATCGGGCCGTGCTGGACAAGCTCGTCCAGGCCATCGAGCAGGGTGAGATCAACACGGTGGTTTCGATGCTCCACCGCGACGCCGTGCTGTGGGCCGACGGCGGCGGCAAGGTCAAGAGCGCGATGAACCCGCTGTTCGGGGCCTCGAGGATCGCACGATTCTTTGCGGCCATCCTTGGCAAGGCGGTGGCCTTCGATCCCGTGGAGCCGATCCGGGCCTGGGTTGTGGAGATCAACGGTGGAGCGGCTTTGGTCCTCAGGCACAACGGCCGCGCCGACGTCATCGAGGCGGACGCTGCCCCGGATGGAAGTATTCGGGGCCTGCGGCAACTGTCCAATCCGGACAAACTTACGAGGGTCTCCCGTTCTTAGCCACGAGTTCGCGGGAAGGCTGCCGGTTCGCCGGGAAACTTCCGGACGAAGTGGCACGCTTCCCGCGAACTCGCCCGGCAACCAGTGCGGCCACCCCCAAGCCTGCCGGGACGAGCAGCGCCCAGCCACTGAACACGAGCACCACCAGCATCACCACAGCCGCCACGATCACGCCGTACCAAGCCGGAGTTCCGCGGCGGAGCAGGACCACCCCGGCCGCCAAGCCAAAGGCCGTCACCGCGGTGAAGCACGCTGAGGCCGCTCCGATCTGGAACTCCATGCTCAGCAGCCCGGTCGCAGCCAGAACAAAGGAGATTGACGCCATCACTCCCAGGACCCCGAGACTCACCGAGGGGACCTCCCCCGGCCCGGCGCCACGCGCCAATGCCCGCGGCAGCACGCCGTCGGACGCCAAACGCGCACCCAGCTTGCTGGCACCGGCGACGAAAGTATTCAACGGACCGAACGTGAGGACAGCCGCCGCGACAGCGGTCACGGGTGCTGCCGCAGGGCCGAGCCCTTTCGCCAGCAACTCGGCAACCGGCACGTTGCTGCCCGCGAGCCCTGGCCCGAGGACGGCCACGCAAGCAGCCACCAGCCCGATATAGACCACTCCGACGACGACGAGCGTCAGCCAGGTTGCCCGCTTGAGGTCGCGCTCGGGGTTGCGGAACTCGCCGGCCAGGTGCGTGACGGCTTCCCAACCCGCGAAGCAGAAGAACAACAAGCTGGCCGCACCTCCCACAGCCCAATAGCCATGCGGGGCGAACGGCTCAAAGTTCTCAGCCCGGGCATATGGCGCGGCCACGGCAACAGCGAAGGCAAGCAACGCCACCAACAAGACCATCAGGAGCAGCTGCAGTTTGCTTGAGACCCTGATTCCCACCGCGTTGCTCAGAAAACCGGCCGCAAGGATCAGCCCCGCGGCAATCAGCGCCGTCTCCCGTCCACCTCCCATGGCGTGCGCGATGTACTCCCCGCCGATCACCGCGGTCGCGGGCGCGCCGAAGGGAATGGCGAAATAGAACAGGTAGCCGGCCACCACTGACGCCCGCTGGCCAAAGGCCCTCGTCACAAACGTTGCGATGCCCCCGGCGTCGGGCTGTTGCCTGGACATTTCGGCGAAGCTGAACGCCACGGGAGTGCAGAACACCAGGAGCAGGCCCCAGGCCAATATCGACGCCGGCCCAGCCACTTGTGCGGCGATGGCGGGCAGAACCAGGACCCCCGAACCCAGAATTGCGCCCACGTAGATGCCCGTTGCACGGAAGAGGCCCAGACCCGAACCTTTAACAGCTTTGTTCACCATTACACTGAACAGTGTTCGGAGGGGTTCCAACAAGCAGGGAAACTGCCTGCGAGGAGCAATATCCTGCCGAATTTCCGGGACACCTGATCTAGGCGGCCAGAGCCTGCGAGCGCCTGAGGCGGGCAACCAGCGTCGAGGCGAGCAACGCCGTCGTGATTTCCAAGCCGATCACCAGCAGCAGTTGCGCCGCCCCGGTGGCGTCGACAGCGCCCGACGGCGACCTGCCGCCGTGCGCGTGTCCGGCACCGCCCGCGCCGAGCAGCAGCGCGGCGTGCAGGGCAACCATGGCCAGGGCTGAGCCGGTGACCTGGTGGAGCGCCCCGACGCGGCTGTGGCGCCAGATGTGGACCGTGCACGGTACGCACACGGCCGCGAGAACGATCATGAGAATGCCGATCCAGGCGTCGTGGTGTCCGGAGGCAGCAAGCCAGAGGTGTACCGCGCAGGAAATGGCGGTGAGTCCCGCGCAGATCCGGGGATGGAGGACGGGCCCGGTTTGGCGGACCCGTCCTGCGATGATCGCCATGGCTAGTGGCAGTGCCCGGAGGCTTCGCCGGCAGCGGTTCCCGGGGTGGCGGTATGGCAGCTGGAGCCCGAGGTGTTCGCGGGCACGTCCAGCACCGGGCTGCGGTCGAAGAAGCCCTCGGGACGGAGCTTGAAGCCGACCGTGTCCACGGGCATGATCGGCCAGTCCTCCACGCGCGGGAAGTGGGTCAGGCCGAAGGTGTGCCACACGACGATGTCGTGCCCGTCGATGTCGCGGTCCTGGGCCACATACGCGGGAAGGCCTGCACCGCCGGAGTGCTGGTTCACGAAGTCGCCGGTCGGGTAGCGTTCCTCGTCCGCGTAACGGGTGACCCACACGTCCTTGGTGGCGAAGGCTGCACGCTTCGCGATGGAGGAGCCGGGGTCGGCCAGGAGCGTGGGCTGGTTCTCGGCGTGGAGCTTGTAGCCGACGGGTTCGCCCAGGCGGTTCTTCGACTCCGGGTTGGAGATGATCCAGGTCCGTCCGACCTTCGCGTCGGCTTCGCGGACACCTTCCGACTCCTTGGTCAGCGCCGTGCGCTTGCGGGAGAACGCGTTCCCGCGCTCGTTGCCCGGTCCCATGGGTTGCCGGACCACGTCCTCTTCTTCGACCCGGTTGGTGAAACCATCGATCGCCATGTCCAGGCGGGCGCTGAAAAGGTGCTGATGGAAGGGCGCGCCGAGCCCGGGAGCGAGCTGGGAGATGTTGTCCGAGCCGCCTTCCGGGAACGCGGAGGTAAACACGACGCCGGTCGCCTTGGCTTCGAACTCGATGGTGCCGTCCAGGTAGAGGTACCAGTAGAAGCCGTAGTCGTAGTTGCCGATGGTGGTGAAGAAGGAGATCACCAGGCGGCGGTTGCGGCGGGTGTAATTGATGCCCGTCCACAGGTCCGAGTGCTTGGAGAGGATGCCCCAGTCTTCCTCGTGCATGCAGATGCCGTTGCGGATCTCCCGGGGGTTGCCGAACGCATCGCTGATAACCGGGCTGAGGTAGGTGATGTCACCCAGGCAGTCGCACCCGAGTTCAAGGGAGTTGGCGTACTGGCCCACGAGGTATTCACCCGTATCGAAGTAGTTCTGCCAGGACCGGATCGGCGAAGGGTCACCGTAGGGAACCACCATTTCGGCGATGGAGGCCCGGTTGATGATGGGCCTTTTCTTCCCGCCGTCCTTGAAGGACAGGTTGTGGAGGACAACTCCTTCGCGGACATCGAAGCCTACATCCACGCTCCACTTTTCCCACTCCACGTGGTTGCCGCCGGTGACGGTGAAGCTCGGCCCCTCGGGCTGGGTGATGCTGATGGGCTTCTGGGTGCCGCGGAGCGGCCCGGTCAGCTGGGGGTCGGTGTAGTTTCCGTGTTCTTCGGGAATCGGCATGACCTCAAGGTCAATGACCCGGGTGACTTCCTTGTTGACCACGTCCACATAGGCCACGAGCCCGTCCACGGGGTGGGCCCAGGCGCTGTCTTCAGGGAAGTCCTGCACGAAGGCCAGCCCACGGAGGATGCGGCGGCCACGCTCTTCCTCGTACTCGAAGACGCCGGCGGACAGCGGCGCCACACGGACTTTTTCCACCTCCAGGCCGCGGGCGGCCAGGGCGGCGAGCCAGCGCTCGTCGGTCGCCAAGAGCGTCTCCACAACCTCGAATTCTTCTTCAAGGACCGGCAGTTCGCCGGAGACTTTGGTATCAAGTTCGACGGCGGACAGGATCTGCCCGCGGGTGGCGGAAACGAGGACGTCGGTGGGAGCGCCGCCGGAGATGTCATGGATGAAGACCCGGAACCGCCGGTCGTGTTCCTCGGCGCTGCGCGATGGATCCACCAGGCCCAGGTAGGCGATGCGGTGTCCATCGCCGAGGTGTCCCGCAGCCTGGAGGATGCCTTGGACCGTGACGATTTCTTCGGCGGTGGCAAGGCCGTACTGGGTGGAAATTTCAGTTGCTGTGGGCGTCATAGCTGCCTCTGGTCCGGGACCTGTGACGGTCAGGATTTATTTTCTATAGTTGTAGAGAATAACCAAAACGTAAGATGGGTCACAAGACCCTTCCGCAAAAATTTCCAGGAGCCCGACCCGTGCCAAAGATTGTGGACCACGATCAACGACGCCTCGAACTGGTGGACGCAACCTGGCGGATCATCGCAAGGCTTGGCATGGAAGGCGCCACCATGCGCGAAATTGCCGAGGAAGCGGGCTTCGCCAACGGCGCCCTCAAGCCCTACTTCCCCACCAAGGACCTGCTGCTTACATCCGCATTCGGGCACGTGTTCAACAGGACCAACCAGCGCATCGCGCTCGTGACGGAAGGGCTGTCAGGACTGGCGGCGCTGCGGGCCTTCTGCACTGAGATACTCCCCCTGGACGAGGAACGCGTCAATGAAGCCCGCATCGTGATCCCGTTCTGGCAAAAGGCCCTTAACGACGCCGACATGGCCACCCTGCACAGCGAGTCCATGAACCAGTGGCACACCACCATCACCACCCACACGTCAGCAGCCCGTGCGGCCGGCGAGATTGCCACCCCACTGGAGGATGCCTCCGTCGCCGACCACCTGCTCAACATGATGCTGGGCGCCCAAATCGTGGCAGCGCTATCGCCGGCAGAGCATTTTTCACAGGACCTCGAGGGCCAGCTGGACAACTATTTGGCGCTGCTGGCGGTCTGAATGCTAGCTCGCCGCCCCCGACGCAACCACGCCGACACCCAGTCCCGCGATGATTCCGCTGGAAGTACGTTCGACGGCGGTGCTCACCTTGGGCTTCTTGAGCCACCTCATCGCCTTGAAGGCCACGACGGCGATCATGGAGAGATAGGCAAAGGCGATCACAGCTACCACGACGCCGAGGATCAACGATGTGCCCATGGTGTCGCCGCCGTGCGGGATGAACTGCGGGACCACCGCCAGGTAGAACAAGCCAACCTTCGGGTTGAGGAGCGTTGACAGGGCCCCGGCACCAAGCGCCGAAAGCCGGTTGTAGGGCAAAGGCTCTTCAGCGGATCCACCGACGCCCGCCTTCGCAGCACGACGCGACTTGATGAATGAAGAGATCCCCAAGTACAGCAAGTACAACCCGCCGGCGATCTTGATCCAGCGGAACAGTTCCGCGGACTGCTCCAGGATCGCCGCCAGGCCAACGCCAACCAACGCTGCCCACACAATCGCCGCACCCGCCGAACCGGCAGCCGCGGCAATTCCCGCCGAAGGTCTGTTCAGTGCAATGCGAAGCACCAGGAAGGTGTCCGGCCCGGGAGTCACGGAAAGAACCAGGCAAAGACCGGCAAAAGCAGCAAGGGAAGCGAGAGTCACAAGAGTGATTGTGAGGCATACCGGCAGGTAGCGAAAGCCGGGAAAGCGTTCGCTTGCCGTCAAAGCCTGTTCGTCCAATGACAAGACCGCTCCACGTGACGCCACCCACACTGGAAACATCGCCGCGGCTCACGGGCCGCCAAGACTTACTACCTGAGCGGAGTACCAATGGAGACTTACGACGCCCTGCTGGCCTCGATCACCGCAGCCCCCGGCCAGAACAGCCGCACCATTTTCGATCCCGCCACGGGCGAAGCGGTCGGCGAGGCCCCGGTCCACACCGTCGAGGACCTCCAGCGCGCAATCGATGCGGCCGCCGCCGCCCAGCCGGCCTGGGCTGCCTTGGGCGACGACGCCCGGTCGGCTGCGCTCCTGAAAGCAGCCGACGCCGTCGAACGCTCCGCCGAAGAACTCGCCCAACTGCTCTCCCGCGAGCAGGGCAAACCGCTGAACGGCCCGAACGCCCGCTTCGAGGTCGGCGCTTGCGCCGCGTGGCTTCGTGCCACCGCCGGAACGCCGTTGGAACCCGAAGTGGTGGTTGACGACGGCGAAACCCGCGCCGAGCTGCACTACCGGCCCATCGGCGTCGTCGGTGCGATCGGACCGTGGAACTGGCCCATGATGATCACGGTCTGGCAGATCGCGCCGGCCCTGCGCATGGGTAACGCCGTGGTGGTCAAGCCATCGGAGTACACGCCGTTGTCCGTGCTGGCGCTGATCTCGATCATCAACCAGGAACTCCCCGAGGGTCTGCTCACTGTGGTGTCCGGAGGCCGCGACGTAGGCGAAGCGCTTGCCTCGCATGACGCGATCGGCAAGGTCATGTTCACCGGCTCCACCGCCACGGGCAAAGCGATCATCCGCTCCTCCGCGGACACGGTCAAACGGCTCACCCTGGAACTCGGCGGCAACGACGCCGGTATCGTCCTGCCCGATTCGGATCCCAAAGCGATCGCCGAGGGTTTGTTCTGGGGCGCCTTCATCAACACCGGCCAGACTTGTGCCGCCCTCAAGCGCCTCTACGTCCACGAGTCCCAGTACGAGGCCGTCTGCTCGGAACTCACTGCCGTTGCCGCTGCGATGCCGATGGGTGTTGGGCTCGATGAGAACAACGTCCTCGGCCCGCTGCAGAACCGCCAGCAGTACGACATCGTCGCCCGACTGGTGGACGCAGCCCGCGACTCCGGTGCCCGCATCCTGGTGGGCGGCAACCCTGACCCGGACCAGCCGGGCAACTTCTACCCCACCACGCTGGTTGCGGATATCGACAACGACAACCCGCTCGTCGCGGAAGAACAGTTCGGCCCGGCGCTGCCGATCATCAAGTACAGCACCGTTGACGAGGCCGTCGCCAAGGCGAACGCGCTCGACGTCGGACTCGGCGCCTCAGTCTGGTCCTCCGACGTCGCCGCCGCGCGCGAAGTCGCCGCCCGCATCCAGGCCGGAACGGTGTGGATCAACAAACACGGCGCCGTGGACCCGCGCGTCCCGTTTGGCGGAGCCAAGCAGTCCGGCTACGGGCTGGAATTCGGCGCCGAAGGCCTCAAGGCCCTGGGAGTGCCGCAGATCATCAACGGCTGATTCGATTCCGCACCCCAGCCAGGGGCAGCTAACGTCGCTATGAACCCTTCTAGCGACGTTATCTGCCCCTCAGGCTCTTCTATGTCTGTCAGGGCGTGAAAGTTGCTGAGGCGTTGAGTGTGCGGTAGATGTGGCGCGCGAAGTAGCTGTTGACGCATCAGAGGATTTCCTTTTGGTTCGTCGCTGTACGGCGTACCCAAGGGCTTTTGACCCCGTGTGTCATTCAGGTGATGGCGACCGTGGCCTTGAACCCACCGATCAAGACGTCCACCCCGGGGAACCAAACCAATTCTGGAGTTGGGCAGTTCCGGCAAATCCCTGTGTTGCCCGTCACGAAAGACGAGTACCCGTCACAAATAATTGGCGGGTGCTGATTCTCAGTGAACGTCAAACACAGAAATACGCACCTCCTTTCAGTCGGTGCGCTGACATAGATTGGGGAATTCATGTCAATGGTTATGGAGCGTCCGCAGCTGTTGTCTGCTGCGGTGCGCGAAGAAACTGAGGCGGAGTGGGCGGCAGCTGGCCTCGTGGCAGCAGTGCTTGGTATGGCACTTGCTGTCGTCGTCTACATCTGTTCTGTCTGCAGTGCGCGCTCTTTTGACGCCTGTATGCACGCGGTGCAGAACTACTGGGGATCAGGCTGCTGATTCGACATGTCTCAATTGATGCCAGGAGCGTGTTTCAGTCTTGCCCCTGGGATCGCTGTTGAGGATGGGTATCTCCGGGACGATCAGGACCGGAGATACCCACTCAATTCACTCGGCGTCAAAGTCTGCAAATCAGCGACGAAGCCGGTCGGCATCGACGAACTGATCGGGGCCCTGCTTGGCGGCAAAGACGACGAGGATATCCGCGATTCCTATATAAACTTCATTAACGACCTCAACCGTGCCGGTCTGGTGTCGATTCATCAGAGCTTTGTTGTGGAGATCGAGCTCGATGCAACGTTTCATAGGACAAGCCTCCTAGGAATAATGAGGCCCGCGCGCCCCCACCGGCGCGTGCCGCTCTATCGTCGCTATGTACCGACCGCCCGTTCCCTCGTTGCTGCAGTCGTCGAAGCACATCAACTTACAATGTGGCTTGGTGTGGCTGCCGTCGTCGTCTCTGCAGTCCTTGGATTTGCAGGCAGTCCGGACTTTCTCCGGGTTATCGGGGCCAGAAACCTGGCTCTGTCGGTTGCGTTCCTATTCTTGGGGATAGTCGGCACTGCCTACTTTCACGAGTTGGGGCATCTCTTGCTCGGAAAGATTCGAAGGGTTTGCCCGACGTCAGTCTATGTAAGGTCCGGGGCAGCAGGTGTTGCGTTCGGCCCGATGTCGGCACTGGACCGGATCAGGATCATCACCGCCGGCCCCCTGACCGGTTTGACCTTCGTAGCAGCAATCGAATTTTTGATCCTTCGCTCGCCAGACGGCCTCTGGACCCGGGCAGCCATGGATCAGCTCAGGCTGTCATTTGCGGCGGCATTCGCCTTGATCGGGCTCCTACAACTCCTGGGCCTGACGCCATTAACCAAGGATGGCCGGACGCTACTGAAGGCGATCCTTGGCGACAAAGGAAGGATCGCTGAACACGATGAATGAAGGCCTTGCGATCACCGATCTGTGCGTCGATTACAAGACATTTCGGATGGGACCTGTCACCGCAGTACTTGATCCGGGATCGGTAACTGCCCTCATGGGAACAAACGGTTCGGGCAAGACTTCACTCATTCGCGCCGTGCTCGGTCTGCAGCGGAAGGACACTGGTTCAGTGATTTTTCAAGGAACAGATCTAACGATCCGTGACGCAGCGATATTGTCTGACGTTGGATACGTCAGTGACTCTCATCGGGATTTGCTCGCGGAATTCACCGCAAAAGAGTATTGGCAGTACTGCAGGATCGCATTCGAGAAGGCGAGCGGGTCCCGGGCAAACGATTTCATGGGTAGGGCTAAGCATTACTCCACCTTGCTCGATTTCCCATACGAATCAAGAACAGCGATTGCGGGGCTCAGCCTGGGAACGGCCCGGAAAGTTCAGATCATCGGAGCCCTGCTGGGCGATCCTGAGTTGATTGTCATGGATGAGCCGTTTAGCGGACTCGACTTCATTGCATCGCGGGCGCTCGAATCGGTCTTGGGTGGCCTTCGGGATCAAGGCAAGACGCTGCTGCTTGCCAACCATGACCTTGACCTTGCAACCAGGCTCGCCAACCGCGTTTTGCTCCTTCACGCGGGACATATGCTCCTGGATTCGTCGATTGACATGTACGGCAGCGAACGCGAACTTGAGGCCACCGTCTCCTGTCTGCTCAACGATGCAAGACAGGGAGCCGAATCGTGCTCGCCCTAGTGACTCCAATATTCCGGGTCTACGTACGGCGCGCCACTGGAACCGCGAATATTCCAGGGCGTCGGCCGTATGTGTTCGCCGCCATCCTGACAACGATGGTCTCGGCAGTTGCATTGTTGTCGTGGAAAGCCTACTCAGACGGCCATGATTCCTCTGCATCGCGGGAGGTCAATGTCGCAATCGCCGTTTGCACGGCGTTTGCGACGTCGGGTCTCATTGTGCTGGCGGTCGAAGCGGCCCGGGATAAGAGTGGTTCCATGCTGCGCTCAATGGAGTCCATGCCAATCAGTTCATCCCACGTCCGATGGCTGCTGATCCTGCCACTTGGCGCGTTCGGAGTGGTCGGCCAGGCTTTCGTTCTGTTACCTCTGTGGGTCGGGATGGGCGCGAACGGTTTTTCAAGCCTCGACGCCCTTGGCTATTCGATGGTATCGATCATTGCGGGGACAGGACTTGGCCTGTTCTGCAATGGCTTTCCCCTCATAGTCATGCGCTCAAAACGGTGGGACAGCATCCGGATGCCGACATCGCTCATCCTGTGGGCTGTAGCAATGACAGCAGTACTCTCGGCCAGTGTTGACGCTTTCAGTAGCCCTCAACCGTGGCACCGGCTGTTGACCATCCCAACGGTTGTCAAGGAAGCTTGGGGAGGTCTGGGTTTCCATGCAATGGGCTGGATAACATCTTTGGCACTTCTGACCTTCGGCATCATCATATACGTCGCTGGTGTAACCCTTCAGTCAACCAATGCCGCCTATAAATCCATTCGACTGACGTGGACCGGGTCTTTGGACAGGAGACAATTTGTCGCGGAAGCAATCTATGCCCTGCGCGACACCAACGTTCTGTCCACCGCGCTTGCCAGCCTCATATTCAACGTTCTTCTGGTTTTCGCTTGGAAGAATCTCGCTCCGTCGTCTCTGAAAATTCTTGGGTTCGCAGTCGTTGTCGTGTCAACCGTCGTTGCTGGACTGGCAGCCAGGGTGACTCGGGGCATTTTCACAACGCGCTTTCCTCCAGCGGCCGTCCTTGGGCTGAGACTGCATTCGTGGTTTGGCTTGCAGTGCATGCTCGCTTCGGGGGTCTTCTCCCTGGCGTGGCTCCCCAGTTTGTGGGCGGTCAATACGATTCCACCGGACCGACTGCCGGAGGTACTTCTTTGTGCCGTGGTGTGTCTTGCCACGGCGATTCTGTTGAATTTTGCGGTCGTCGTAAGCACCGCCAATCCCATTGGACAGATTCTGGCGACCTGGCTCTATGCGGCAGTTGCAAGCGGTGCGGTGGCTGTAATCAGTCAACTGTTCACTAATGGGCTCTCGAGTGTTGCAGTGTTCTTTGCTGCTGCGGCAATGGCCGCTGCCGTTTTTGTCAGCCTAATTATCGAACGACGTCGATGGCACGCATGATTCGAAATGTCTCCCACACCAGAAGGAATCACCATGAAGTCTTCACGCCCTCGCTGGATGGCAACGTCCATCATCTTTACGACGGCCGTCACCGTGATTTGCTTGGCGGTCTTTGGGTTTATGTTCGTCGCGGCTTCCTCGGATGCGCGCGACGCAACGGTAGACCAAGTGTTCGCTCAATCCTTATTTGGCCTTCCTATCCTTGAAGGATTTCACCTCAATGGGAAGTTCGGCGTTCACATGAAACCCGGAGCCATGATCTTTATCGCCATCCCGCTCTTCGCCGGGGTTCTCACGAGCGTTCCGGCGTTGAAGGGGTTTGTTCATGGGACCCGCTAGCCTGATCAGCTGGATGGCTCTGGGCCTGGCAATGGTATTGGCCGAGATCCGTCTCGGAAACCGAAACGACGTGAATGCGACAACCCAGGCAAAATCGATGGATTTCCTCATGATCATGGGTAGTGGGTTCGCTCTGGTTGGTCCCGGAATCTTAGGAAGCATTCGTATTCAGTCCATTGATGTGCTGACATTCGCTGCTGGCCTCGGGCTCGGGTCGGCAGGGTTGCTCGTCCGTATCGTGGCAATGAATGAACTCGGCAGCCGCTACACCCTGACTCCTCAGGATCAGTCTGGAAATGCAGGAGTAATGCAAGACGGCCTATACGCCATAGTCCGCCATCCCGGATATAGCGGCATCCTTATCCAATTCGGGGGCATGGGCATTCTCGCCGCCGGTTGGTGGTGCGCCGTTTGTCTGCTGCCTTTGTGTCTCCTCACAGTTGCCAGAATCCATGGCGAGGAACGCCTGTTGATCCAGGAATTCGCTGCCCAATACCAGCGCTACCAATATTCCGTTCGCTGGAGGCTTGTGCCATGGATCTTCTAGACGGGGATGGTGGTGGGAGTGATCCGATCGAGGAAGCTGAGTTTGACTTGGCGGTCGCGGAGATACAGGCTGCCACTAGCCCCAGAATATTCAAGCTCCGTTTCTCGGCCTGGATACCGACACTGGTACTGCTTGGTGCAGTAATAGCCGCCTTTGTGAGTATCGCTTTGTCATAGCCATATCGATCGTGACGACCCCGGCTAGGGACAGACGCGTCCTATTAAACACTCAGAGGAGCAGGTGCTGTCACCCACACTCTGCTATGTCTGTCATAGCGCATGTTGCTGAGGCGTAGAGTGCGCGGATGTTGTGGCGTGCGAGTTAGCGCTTGTCGCAGCGGCGGATTTCTTTGTTGGTTCGTCCTAGGCACGTCGTCTTTCCGGGTGCTAAGTGCTTTGGCGCCACGGATCATTCGAGTGATGGCGGCCATGCAAAGGGCGCTATATTGTGTTCTGCCTCCGCCCCGGGTTCAGCCGGCGCCTGACCGTGTTTTCCTGAGAAACGGGTATCGGGTTCAACCCAGCGAGGGAGTCGACCTCCGCTTCGTTGCTGACCCTACCTTCGTGAGACCACTGGGCAGATGCCAACCAGTCCGGGACACAGCCTGACCAAGATTTACAGTTGGTTTGCCCAAGTCAAAGGATGGACGCTTTTGCGCCGGCGTATACCCGGCGTGAAACCATGAGCAGCATGGCCCAGAAGATTGCGTACCAAGGTGAGCCCGGAGCCAATTCGGACCTCGCATGCAAGGAAATGTTCCCCGAACTCGAAAGCGTGCCGTGCGCAAGCTTTGAGGATGCTTTTGAACTGGTCTCGAACGGGGATGTCGATCTGGCCATGATCCCCATCGAGAACTCCATCGCCGGGCGGGTGGCCGACATCCATGTGCTGCTCCCCCAGTCCAATCTGCAGATCGTCGGAGAGTACTTCCTGCCGATCCACTTCGACCTGATGGGCATTCCCGGCAGCACCATCGAGGCAGCCACGGAGGTGCACAGCCACATCCATGCCCTTGGGCAGTGCCGCCGCATCATCCGTGAGGCCGGCTTGAAGCCCGTCATTGCTGGTGATACCGCCGGCTCGGCACGGGAAGTCCGGGACTGGAACGATCCCCGCAAACTCTCCCTCGCTCCGCCGCTGGCTGCCCGGTTGTACGGGCTCGAGGTCCTGGCCTCCGGCGTCGAGGACAACCCCACCAACACCACCCGCTTTGTTGTCCTGGCGCGTGAACGCGAACTTCCCACCAAGGAAGAACTCCCCGGCCCGGCGATCACCAGTTTTGTGTTCCGCGTCCGCAACGTTCCTTCTGCCCTGTACAAGGCGCTGGGTGGCTTCGCTACCAATGGGCTGAACATGACCCGGCTTGAGAGCTACATGGTGGGCGACGAGTTCGCCGCCACGATGTTCCTTTCCGACGTCGAAGGCCACCCGGAGGACGCCCGCCTGCGCCGCGCGCTGGAGGAACTGGAGTTCTTCACCACCGAAGTGCGCGTCCTGGGCGTGTATGCGGCGGATGCATACCGGGAGCGGAACACGGTCAAGGCCTGAGGCGCGCCTCAGGCTACAACTACGGCTAGTTATAAGCTCGAAATCCGGCTAAATTGCCCGCATGAAGACAGTCCCTCTTAGCGAAGCCAAGGACAAGCTCTCGGCCTTGGTCGAAGAAGCAGACACCACACACGAGATCATCCAAATCACCCGCGACGGGCACCCCGCCGCTGTCCTCATGTCAGCGGAAGACCTGGAGTCGCTCCAGGAAACCATTCACTGGCTGTCCCAGCCGAACATCCGTGAAGATTTGGCTCAGGCCAGTCGCGACATCGCAGAAGGCAACACAAAGAGCGGCGATGATCTGCGCCGCGAGTTCGGGCTGCCGCCCCGGTGAGCGACACAGCGAGGAAAACGAACCTTGGAAGGTACAGGCCACCAGCCCGGCCCTGAAAACATTTCACAGCCTGCCGGTGAAGGCCGCCTCAGCGATTGTTGAATTCGTCACCGGAGCACTCGCCGGTAACCCTCACCGCCTCAGCAGGCCGCTAACCAATGAGCTCACTGTTAGCGCACGGCACGCCGGGGAGATTACCGTGTGCTGTTCACACTGGACCTTGAAGAGCACGTGCTTTACGTCCACCGGATTCAGCACCGCGCAGACGTCTACAAGCCTCGATGATTCGGCCAAGCTAAAAATGCGTCGGCTCCTCCACAAGTGCCGTGGCAATGCTGTCGGCATCTTCCAGGGCTGCGAGGTAGCGCTCGGCATCCAGCGCTGCCGAACACCCGGTTCCTGCGGCCGTGATCGCCTGCCGGTAGCGGTGGTCCACGGCGTCGCCGCAAGCGAACACACCGGACAGATTGGTGCACGTGGTGGGCGAATCCACCTTGATGTAGCCCTCCGCGTCGAGCTCCACCTGTCCCGCCACAAGCTCCGTCCGCGGCAAGTGTCCGATTGCCACAAAGATGCCGGACGCTGCCTGCTCCCTGGTTTCGCCCGTGCGGGTGTCAGTGAGGGTCACCCCCGTTACCTTGGTATCTCCATGGATCTTGGTGATGGCGGAGTTCCACGCGAAACTGATTTTGGGGTTGTCCTTGGCGCGCTGGGCCATGATGCGGGAGGCGCGCAGCTCGCCCTTGCGCACGACGACGGTCACGGACTTTCCGAATCGCGTCAGGAACGTCGCTTCCTCCATGGCTGAGTCTCCGCCGCCGACCACAATGATGTCCTGCTCGCGGAAGAAGAATCCGTCGCAGGTGGCACACCAGGACACACCATGCCCGCTGAGCTTCTTCTCCTCCGGCAAACCCAGTTCCTTGTAGGCCGAACCCGTCGCCAGGATCACTGCCGTAGCTTCGTGCGTCTCCCCGGCTCCCGTGACCACAGTCTTGACGTGACCTGCAAGCGAAACTTCAGTGACGTCGTCGAACACTATCCGGGCACCGAACTTTTCCGCCTGGGCTTGGAGCCCGTCCATCAGCTCAGGGCCTTGTATACCCTCAGGGAAGCCGGGAAAATTCTCCACTTCCGTGGTGTTCATGAGGGCTCCGCCAGCGGTGACGGAACCAGCCAGGACCAAGGGGTTCAGGCCTGCCCGGGCTGCGTAGATTGCTGCCGTGTAGCCCGCAGGACCGGACCCGATGATGATCAGCTGTTCCATTGATTCTCCTTTGGTTACTGCGTTGCCGGTTACTGCGTCGCCCGATACTGATGGGCCGGTTACTGCGCGTCGACGTGCCGGGCGGGAAGCAGCGAGGCAATCAGCCCCTGGATGCGGGTCTTGATGTCGTCGCGGATGGGACGCACGGCCTCCACCCCCTGACCGGCGGGGTCCTCCAGTACCCAGTCCTCGTAACGTTTGCCCGGGAAGTAGGGACATTCGTCTCCGCAGCCCATGGTGATGACGACGTCGGACTCCCTGACAGCGTCCTCGGTAAGGACCTTGGGTATCTCGGCTGACATGTCGATCCCGAGCTCGGCCATTGCTTCCACAGCTGCGGGATTCACCTGGTCCGCAGGCTGCGAGCCAGCGGAGCGCACCTCAATGGCATCGCCCGCCAGCGATGTCAGAAACGCTGCTGCCATCTGCGAGCGCCCTGCGTTGTGAACACACACGAAGAGGACTGAAGGCTTCTTGCCGGCTTCGGCGGTCATGGGATTCTCCTGGATTGATCTGGTCGGGGCGGTCCGCCCCACCGCCACGAACGATACATCGATGCGCTGAGTATGGTTCCGTTTGCTGGTGATTTTCAAGATGGAGGGAGCGCTGCGACGGGGCCCCCTTGGGTCTCACCTAGTCTTATATCGGGGGTTACATGTTGAAAAATTCGAACCAACGATCCGCGCCGATTCTGTCCTGGGTGATGATCGCGGCTGTGGTGGCGCTGTTCATCTGGATGGCCCGCAATGCATTGCTTCAGGCATCGCCACTTTTCGTGGTGGCGGCCGCTTACGCCTTCCTGCTGCTCCGGGTGTTCTCCGTCTCCACCCGCGCCTACATGGTGATGCAATTCGGAACACTGCTCATTTTCTTCTCCTGGCTTTCCGTCGAGGACGACCTCGGAATTCCCGCCGCAGGCTCCTGGCTGCTGGGGTTCGCCGCCGGGGCCATCGGCAGCAGTTTGTCCGGAAAAGGTTCGGGAGCGGAGGCAGTCCGCGAACGCGAGCGCAAGGCCAAGGACGGCGGTGGTTTCACGGGCGGGATTCGTTTGGCGCTGGTCAACGCCGCCAGCGTCGCGATTCTCTTGGGAAGCGGATTGGCGCATCTCGGGTTTCAATCCCCGACGGCGGCAGTCACCGCAGTTCTGGCCGGCGCCTTGGTCTGTGGATGGGCACTGTACCGCTTCCCACCTTCGGCACTGACCCGGAACGTCCTCCAACTGGTCATCCCGGTGGAGTTCCTGCTGTTGATGATGCTTGCGGGAAATACAGGTCAGCTGGCCCTGCCTTTTGTGTGGACTTATGGCGTTCTCGCCGGCATCCTCCTCGGCGGCCGGTACTGGAGCGGCCCCCGGCTGGGCGAACCCCGGCCGCCCTTCAGTGGCCAGGGCACCAAGCGCCGCAAGCGGAAGCCTGTTCGGAAGGCGCAGCAGAAACGGCGGGCGCAGCGCCAACAGAAGAACAGGGACAAGACTGCTGCCCGCTGAGATGCGGAGAAGTCTTTATTCGCCATTGCCGGCGGAGGGTTCCGTTGGCCTTCCGGTCAACGGACCCACCGCCGGACAATGGCGCGACACCCGGCTGCTTGAGTGCCGCACGCCCGCCATGGATTGACGGGACGGGCACGATCTACCGCCCCATGGACGCTGCCTCTTCCTCACGTTCTCCCCGCGGACCAACGGGCGCCTCCGTCGACTTACGTCCGAGCTTGCTTGGCCACCAGATCTTGTTTCCGATGTCGTAGGCCAAGGCCGGGACCAACAAGGACCGGACCAGCACGGTGTCCAGGAGCACTCCGAACGCCACAATGAACGCCAGCTGCACCAGGAACATGATGGGGATAACGCCCAACGCTGCGAACGTGGCGGCGAGGACCACGCCGGCCGAGGTGATGACACCGCCAGTCACCGAAAGACCCCGGAGGATACCCGGACGCGTCCCGTGCTTGAGTGACTCTTCGCGGACCCTGCTCATCAGGAAGATGTTGTAGTCAACGCCCAGCGCAACCAGGAACACGAAGCCGAACAGCGGCACAGTGGCGTCAGCTCCCGAGAATCCAAAGACGCCGTTGAACACCCAGGCGGAAACACCCATCGCTGCGCCGTAGGACAGAACCACCGAGAGCACCAGCAGCACAGGCGCCACCACCGAGCGCAACAGCAGCATCAGGATGAAGAGGATCACCACGAGCACGATCGGAATGATGACTGCCAAGTCACGCTGTGCAGTGGTGTTGGTGTCCAGGGCTGTGGCAGTGACACCGCCGACCAACGCTCCCGGGTCTGCTTCCTTGACGGCAACACGCAGCGCTTTCACGGCATTTTCGGCCTCGATCGAATCCGCTGCGTTGTTCAACGTGGCATTGATGAGCACCTTGCCGTCCCGGACCGCGGGTTCGGAGGGCGTCCCCGGGGCACCGGTGATGGGCACGCTTCCGTCGGCCAGCAGGTAGGCGTCGCCAACGCCGCCGGCCGCTTTGACCTTGTCCAGGACCTGCTGCGCGGCCCCTTGGGAGGCGACCACGACGGCGGGGCTGCCGCTGCCGGCGTCGAAGTGGCGCGCCAGCGCGTCCTGGCCGTCTACGGCGTCGGACTTGGACAGGATCACGTCCGTCTGGGGAACACCGTTGGCTTTCAACTGCAGGACACCCGTTGCAGCGACCAGGAGCAACAGCACCGAAGCGACCCAGACGACGCGCGGGCGCCGGGAGACCAGGCGGCCGGTAGCGCGCCACAGACCCTTTTGTCCCTCAAGTCCGGTGACGATCTCAGGTTCGCGTTCGTCGTCGGGCAGCAACTTGGGGCGGAACGGCCAGAAAGCAGCGCGGCCCAGCAACGCCATCAACGCGGGCAGGAGCGTCAGCGCGGCGAACAGTGCGCACAGGATCCCGGCGGCAGCCACGGGACCCAGCGCCTTGTTGGAATTCAGGTCGGAGAAGAGCAGGCAGAGCAGGGCGATGATGACCGTGGCGCCCGAGGCAAGAATCGGCTCGAATGACGCCTTCCAGGCTGTCAGCACGGCCTGCGTGCGGTTGCGGGTGTGGGTCAGGGCCTCACGGAACCTGGCCACGAACAGCAGGGCGTAGTCGGTAGCGGCACCGATCACCAGGATGGACAGGATGCCTTGGCTTTGGCCGTTCAGCTGGATCCAGCCGATCTTGGCCATGCCGAAGACCAGCAGGATCGCGGCGCACAGGGCAAAGACCGAGGTGAAAAGCACCGCCAGCGGAAGGACCACTGAGCGGTACACAAGCAGCAGGATCACGAACACGGCGCCCAGTGCAACCAGCAGCAGGATCCCGTCAATGCCGCCGAAAGCGTTAACGAGGTCGGCAGTAAGTCCCGCAGGTCCTGTGACGAACGCCTTCATCCCGTCCGGGGCGCCGGGCTGCACGACGTCGCGCAGCTCCTTCACGACGTCGCGGATTTCATCGGATTCGGCGATCGGAACGATGTACTGGACGGCTTTGCCATCTTCCGAGGGAATGGGACCGACGACGGCGCTCCCCAGCTTGAGTGCCTCGATGTCGGCTTTCAGCTTGGCTGCTTCGCCCAGCTGGGCGGAGGTGAAGGCCTCATCATTCTCGATGATGACCACTGCAGGGATTTCTTCGGAATCACGGAACTTGGCTTGCCAGTCGCCGGCTTCGGTGGCTTCGGCCCCGGCGGGCAGGAAGGATGCCTGGTCGTTGGAGGAGACCTCGTCCAGGCGCCCGAAGGTGGGGCCGCCCACCCCGGCAATTCCAAGCCAGGTTATAACGAGCACCACGGGCACCAGCCAGCGTAGCCAGAACGGTACTTTCTGCGGATTCATGAGTCCTTCTTCTTGGGAAAGCATGTGAGTGGTTTTATTAGACTATAGAGTATCTCCATCATGGAACTAATCAAATGGCCCGCCTTGACGGATGCGCTGAAGGGGCGTGCCGGGGAGTAATATCCGGAGGGCAGAAATGACTCAAGGAGGGCAGATGTCGGACATGAACGGGCAGCGCACCGGCGACCCCGCCGCACTCCCGAACGCCACGCCGGGCGCCGCCCCGGGCGCCGCGGCCCCGGAAGGTGCCGTCCCGCCGTCGGGCCCCTCCCAAGACCTGGTCCGCCTGCTCCAGGACTTCACCCTGGAGGCCAACCACTACGTGGACGCCGCAGGCGGAGCGAACGACATGCACCGCACCGACCTCAACGCTTTGGCAGTGATCATGCGACATTCCGCTGCCGGACTCGTGGTGACACCTGGCGTGCTCCGCAGCGAATTACGCCTCAGCTCCCCCGCCACCACCGCGCTGGTCGACCGCCTCCACGCGAGCGGTCACGTGGTCCGCGAGCGCCTGGGCACAGACCGCCGCCAGGTCCAGCTCCAGATGACCCCCAAGGCGTACCAGGACGGCAGTGCCATCTTCATGCCGCTCGCCATGCGCATGGGCAAGGCCATGGCCTCGTACACCGCGGAGGAACTGGAACTCGTGAGCCGCTTCATGGCCGACATGGTGGAGGCGACCATCGAAGCCCGGCGGCAGGCCACCCACCAGGAACCCAAGTAGGTAGCAGCTAACGGCGCTTTGACCGCTCAAAACGCCCACAATTGCGACCCAGTTGGGCGGCGTAGCTGTAGCGTTTCCCTATGAACGCGCAGCAGCCAGAAGATGTCTATACCCACGGACACCACGAGTCGGTTGTCCGGGCCCATGCCTCACGGACTGTCGAGAATTCGGCGGCGTTCGTGATCCCCCATCTCACCCCCGGAACGTCAGTTCTCGACGTCGGTTGCGGACCCGGGAGCATAACGTGCGATTTCGCGGGGCTGGTTGCGCCGGGGCAAGTGATCGGTTTGGACCGGTCGGCCGATATCGTGGCGCAGGCAACCGAGCTGGCCAGGGAACGCGGCGTGGACAACGTGACCTTCCAAACCGGCAACATCTACGATCTCGACTTCGAGGACGAATCGTTCGACCTCGTCCACGCCCACCAGGTCCTCCAGCACCTCACCGACCCGGTCGCGGCCCTGCGTGAGATGCGGCGCGTAGCCAAACCCGGTGCCATCGTGGCCGTGCGCGACGCCGATTTCCACGGGATGAGCTGGTACCCGGAAGTTCCGGAACTCGACGATTGGATGGAGCTGTACCAGAAGATCGCCCGGCGCAACGGGGCAGAACCCGACGCCGGAAGGCGCTTGGTTTCGTGGGCGCAGCAGGCAGGTTTCACGCAGGTGGCGCCCACCAGCAGCAACTGGCTCTACGCCACGGCCCAGCAGCGTGCCTGGCAATCGCGGGTCTGGAGCGAACGCGTACTACATTCCGCGTTCGCCGAGCAGGCCTTGGAATACGGCTTGGCCAACGAGGCCGACCTTGCCCGGATCGCCGCCGGCTGGCACCGCTGGGGCGCCACCGAGGACGGCTATTTCCTCATTCCGAACGGCGAAGTCATCGCCCGGGCCTAAATACTTTCCCGAAGCATGTAGAAATGCCATCGCCAGTTCCGACCCATGAGTGAAGCACCCACCCAGGGCGCCACGTCACAAGGAGTTAGACATGAAATACATGATCATGATGTTCGGGTCCGCTGAAGGCATGATGGAGACCGCCGAGCCTGAATGGATCCGGGAAATGATCGGGTTCATGATCCAGATCGACAAGGACCTGACCGAGTCCGGGGAACTCGTCTTCAACGCCGGGTTGACCGACGGCAGTACGGCGAAGCTCGTCAAGCAGACCCCTGACGGTGTCATCACCACCGATGGCCCCTACGCTGAGTCCAAGGAGTCCCTGGTGGGCTACTGGGTGGTTGATGTGGCCAGCGAGGAACGTGCCGTGGAAATCTGTTCCAGCATTGTGAAGTACTCACAGGTGGTGGAGCTCCGCGCCCTGGCGGACGGCCCTCCGGAGGTTTAGCTTTTGACCCAACCCCCTCGCGACACGCGATTGGAGGACCTGCTGCGCACCCTCGCGCCGCAGGTCCTCGGCGTGCTGGCACGCAAGCACGGCCAGTTCGATGCATGCGAGGACGCCGTCCAGGAAGCACTGTTGGAGGCGGCCCTCCAGTGGACCTCCGCCCTGCCGGACAACCCGAAAGCCTGGCTGCTGGCGGTTGCATCACGGCGCCTGGTGGACTTCTACCGCAGCGAAAGCGCCCGGCGGGCACGTGAAGAACGGGTCGCGGTCATGGACTTCCAGTACAGCGCCGCCGCGGAGACAGACGACACCCTCACGCTCATGTTCCTTTGCTGCCACCCCGCGTTGTCGGCACCATCGCAACTGGCCCTGACGCTGCGGGCAGTTGGAGGACTCACGACGGCGGAAATCGCCTCTGCTTTCCTCGTCCCCGAAGCGACCATGGGACAACGCATCAGCCGGGCAAAACAGGGGATCCAGAAGGCCGGGGCAACCTTCAGCATGCCGCCGGCTTCCGAGCGGAAGGCGAGGCTCGGCGTCGTACTTCACGTCCTGTACCTGATCTTCAACGAAGGCTACGCCGCGAGCTCCGGTGCGTCGCTGCAGCGCGAAGAACTCACTACTGAGGCAATCCGGCTGGCACGGCTGCTCCTGGCCGCTGCGCCGTCCGAACCTGAGGCGACGGGGCTGCTGGCTCTGATGCTGCTGACTGATTCCCGGCGATCGGCCCGCACTCTGGGCGATGGGACGCCGGTGCCGCTGGCCGAGCAGGACCGAAGCCTGTGGAACCGCGCGCAGATCGACGAGGGCGTTGCGTTGTTGTCATCAGTCCTGGGCCGTAGTGCTGCCGGACCGTACCAACTGCAGGCGGCGATCGCGGCGGTCCACGCGGAGGCAGCGTCCAACGACGAAACCGATTGGCCGCAGATCCTTGCCCTGTACACGGTGCTGGAGGCTGTCGCTCCGAGTCCGGTGGTGACCTTGAACCGTGCCGTGGCACTGGCCATGGTGAAGGGTCCCGCCGCGGGTCTTGAGCTGCTGTCCGGGCTGGATGCTGAGCTCGGGCGCTCGCACCGATTGGACGCCGTGCGTGGGCATCTGTACGAGCTGGCGGGATTGATACCGGAGGCACGCGCGGCTTTTCTTGCCGCAGCCAGGAAAACGCAAAGTCTGCAGGAGCGCCGGTACCTGCTGGGGAAGGTCACAAAGCTGGACGGCGGCGGGTCCTGACCCCATATAGTCGGATCATGGAACAGCGCATACTTGGCAAGACCGGCCGACCCGTTTCAACCGTGGGGCTGGGAACGTGGCAACTCGGAGCCGACTGGGGTTCCGTCACCGAAGCGGACGCCTTTGCCGTGCTGGAAGCCTCTGTGGAGCATGGAGTCACGTTCTTTGACACCGCGGATGTGTACGGCGACGGGCGCAGCGAACAGTTCATCGGTCGCTTCCTCAGCGAGCGCCCCGAGCTGAACGTCACCGTTGCCACCAAAATGGGACGCCGGGTGGACCAGGTTCCGGAAAACTACACCCTCAAGAACTTCCGCGAGTGGACCGACCGTTCCCGCCGCAACCTGCAGCAGGACACCCTGGACCTCGTCCAGCTGCACTGCCCGCCCACCGCGGTATATAGCAGCTCCGAGGTCTACGATGCCCTGGACACCCTGGTCAGCGAGGGAGCCATCCGCAACTACGGCGTCAGCGTGGAGCGGACGGACGAGGCCCTTGAAGCCATCAAACGCGGCAACACGGCCTCAGTCCAGATCATCCTGAACGCCTTCCGTTTGAAGCCCCTCGACGAGGTCCTGCCCGTAGCCAAGGAAGCCGGCGTCGGCATCATCGCGCGTGTGCCGCTGGCTTCCGGATTGTTGTCCGGCAAGTACACTCCGGAGACTACCTTTGCGGCCAACGACCACCGGAACTACAACCGCGACGGTGCCGCTTTCGACGTCGGCGAGACGTTCTCCGGCGTGGACTTCGCCACCGGCGTCAAGGCAGCGCAGGAGTTCAGCGCATTGGTTCCCGACGGCGTCACCACCCCGCAGGCGGCCCTCGCCTGGATCGTCGCCCAGGATGGCGTCACCTCGGTCATCCCCGGAGCGCGCTCCGCCGAGCAAGCTGCAGCCAACGCCGAAGCCGGAGACATGCAGGTTGTCGGAGCAGGCTTGTCTGACGGGGTGCGGGACATCTACGACCGCTACTTCCGCGAAGCGATCCACCCGCGCTGGTAGGCGGCAGGCCGGCGTCGGGCGTTTTTTGTTTCGGCTTACCAGCCGCTCCGGGTGGGCGTATGGCCCTTCCTGGCTTCCTCGGGCATCGACATTTCCGCCCTTAACCCGAGAAGGCGGATCGGCCGGTCGGGTTCGATTTTGGCCGTAAGGTCCAGTGCCTGAGCCAGAACTTCGTCGCGGTCATAGGTCTCGGGGATTTTCCTCGCGTAGGTCTTGGTGAAGAAGGGTTTGTAACGGACCTTGAGGGTTAGCCCGACCACGGGCCGACCCTCGGCGGCGACGTCTTCCAGGACGCGGGCGGTCAGCTCCTTGAGGGCGTTTTCGATCTGGCCGGGCTCGGTGAGATCCTGCTGGAACGTAGTTTCACGGCCGTGGGCGCGGGCAACCCAGGGTGTGTCGTCGACCTCCGTGGCGCCCTCGCCTCTGCCGAGTTGTGCGTACCAAGGTCCCATTTTCGGCCCGAACTCCGGGACCAGGCTGGCCGGATCCGCGGCAGCGAGTTTATTCACCGTGGTGATGCCATGGGTGGCCAGGCGCTTGGAGATCTTGGGGCCGATCCCCCACAACCCGATGGTGGGCTTCTCCCCCATGACGTCCAGCCAGTTGTCCTTGGTCAGGCGGAAGATGCCAGCGGGTTTGCCGAAATCGGTGGCGTTCTTGGCCCGGACCAAGGTGTCACCGATGCCCACGCTGCAGTGGAGCTGGGTGTTCTCCAGGACGGCCGCCTGGATCTGCTTCGCGTACGTCACCGGGTCTTCGGTTTCCACGCCCACAAACGCTTCATCCCAACCCAGTACCTGGACTGTGGCGCCGGGTTGTTCGCGAAGGGTAGCCATTACGGTTTCGGAAGCGGCCAGATAAGCCTCCTGGTCGACGGGCAGGATGATGGCGTCCGGCACCTTCCGGGCCGCTAAGCGCAGCGGCATGCCCGAGCCGACGCCGAACGCCCGGGCTTCGTAGGACGCCGTAGACACAACAGCCCGCTCCGTGGGGTCCCCCCGGCCGCCAACGATGATCGGCTTACCGGCAAGCTCGGGGCGCCTCAGGACCTCGACCGCCGCAATGAACTGGTCGAGGTCTACGTGCAGCACCCATGGAGTTCCGCTCACGGGATCAGTCTGCCTCATTGGGTGCGGGCTTGGCTGCAGCTTCACGACCCTCTTTCGGCTGGGTTTCCGTTGAAATCAACCTATTTCGGGTGCATTTGACGGCCCGCGGCTTGAAAGTGGGTCGGGGCGGTACGCGTCCCGGGCACCGGCTGCCCCCGCATAAGCTGACATGGTGCAGTTTTCACTTTGGCTGGCCCTCGTAGGCGCCGGCACCCTCATCAGTTTCACACCCGGCGCCGGCGCGATCTTCACCATGAGCAACTCGCTCAACTCCGGCTTCCGACGCTCCATCTGGGGCATCCTTGGCCAACAGGTGGCCTTGATCATTCACATCTTGATTGTCGCCCTTGGCGTGGGCGTCCTGGTCTCCAATTCGCCGGTGATCTTCAACGTCATCCGCTACGCCGGCGCCGCCTATCTGGTGTATCTGGGCATCCGGCAGTTCCTGCACAAGCCTGACCTGGATAAAGAACAGGTCGATGACAAGAAGAACGAGCCCGCACTGTCCATGTTCCAGCGCGGCATCTGGGTCAACCTCCTGAACCCGAAGGCAATCGTCTTCTTCTTGGCCTTCATGCCCCAGTTCATCCGCCCGGATCAGCCCCTGGTGCAGCAGTACCTCGTGTTGACTGCCACAGTTCTGGCCATCGACATCATGGTCATGTGGTTCTTCTTCGCCTTGGCAGCACGTTCGTTCCAGCGGTTCACCCATGACCAAAAGGGCCAAATCATCCTGAACCGGATCTTCGGTTGCTTGTTCGTAATGGTGGGTATCCTGCTGGCAGTCATCCACTAGCCCCTTCCGGGAGCGCGTGAATGCTACGGTCAGAGGCATGGAAGCGGACTGGATCGAGCACCGACGCGCGGACGACGGCGAGCATGTCGGATGGATGAAGCCTGTCGACGACGGATTCGTCGCCGTTGATTTGCTGGGCCGTCCCCGGACCGAGGCGGTGGACTGGTTGAGCGCGGAGGAAGTTCTTGATGAGCTCGGTTTGCGGTACCTGGCAGACCCCCACGAGCTACGGCTCGACGACGGCGGATGGCTCCGCGTCCGGATCGCCGAAGTGACGCCCTCCGCAGTCCGGGTCAAGAAGGACGATTGGGGCGACATGACCGCTCCGCAGATCTACTTCACGGTTTCCCTGCCCGTCAGCGAAGAGAAACTTCGCCCGCTGAAGCGATAGCTACGACGTGGATCCCCGCACCACCAGCGAACTCTCCAGGGTCACATGCGGCTCAGCCAGCGGCGTGCCCTCCATGAGTCCCCGGAGCTGCTCCCCCGCTTTGCGCCCCAATGGCGTCGCTGGCAGATGCACACTGGTGAGGCTGGGGTTGCTGGTGGCGGAGTAGGGAAGATCGTCGAAGCCCGCAACTGCCAGCTCCCCGGGGATGGCTACTCCCTCCACGCGCGCTTCCTGCAGCACACCGTAAGCGTGTGTGTCGGTACCGCAAACGACGGCGGTCACCCCCACTGCTTTCCACAAAGGCCAGGCTTCGGCGAAGGCGGCAGCGGCAGCACCGACGTCGATCGCTGTACTGATGACATGCCCGGCATCCACCACGAGACCGCAGGCGGCAGCTTCCTCGAGGAAGGCGTCGCGCCGCAGCTGGAAGGTGGTGGTCCCCGTGACACCGTCCACGTACGCCGCGCGGGTGTGTCCGGAGGAGGCCAGGTGGCGGGCCAGCTCACGGGCTCCTTGGGCAACGTCGAGGTTCACGGAGGGTGCGTAGGCTTCCAGCCCCGGGGCGTCCAGCAGGACCAGTGGGCCGGCTGCGGAGAGGTCTTCAAGGAATTCCGCGCTCGGGGCTCCGACCAGCAGGCCGGCAGGGCGGAGGGCCAGCAGTTTACGTACGTCGGAAGCCTGGGGTGATTCGCCGGCGTCGGTCACTGAGAGCAGGAGTTGATATTCCGCGCCCAAGGCTTCCCTGACCCCTGCGATCACGTTGGCGAAGAACGGGTTGGACACATCGGGCGTCACGAGGATGACGATGGAACTGACGCCGCGGGCCAGTGAACTCCCAATGCTGTCCACCACGTAACCCAGTTCGGCGATGGCGGACCGGACGCGGGAGATGTTGTCGTCCGAAACCCGTCCCTGGGTCTTGCCGTTGGCGACCAGGGAAACCGTGGCTGTGGAAACACCCGCCCGCGCGGCCACCATCGCAGCCGTTACCCGGGGCGAGCGATGTGCGCGGCCACTGCGCCGCTCCAGGGATTCCATGTATCGATCGTAGCCTTGTTACACGGCCCTGACCTGCGCCAAGGCATCAAGCGCTTGACGCCCTCAACGTTAAGCGTTTGACGTAAAGGTTGAAGCAGTGCCAAAATCACCCTGAATGCTTATCGCCCTGCCCCGGGCAAGTTCGTGGCAGGCCCCAATGACGTGGAGAGAAACGTGGAAACCAACCCCCGCAAAAAGATCATTCTTGATTGCGATCCTGGCCATGACGACGCAGTGGCATTGCTGTTGGCGCACGGAAACCCGGACATCGAGCTGCTCGCCGTGACCACCGTGGTTGGCAACCAGACCCTCGAAAAAGTCACCCGCAACGCACTGTCCGTGGCAACCATTGCCGGCATCACCGGCGTCCCCTTCGCCGCAGGCTGCGACCGCCCGCTGGTCCGCACCATCGAAACCGCCCCCAGCATCCATGGTGACTCCGGCATGGACGGCCCCGAGCAGCCCGAGTCCGCGATCGAACTCGACCCGCGCCACGCCGTCGACCTCATCATCGAAACCGTCATGGCGCATGAGCCGGGCACGGTCACCCTGGTCCCCACCGCGGGCCTGACCAACATCGCGATGGCTGCCCGCAAGGAGCCACGCATCGTGGAGCGCGTCAAAGAAGTTGTCCTCATGGGCGGCGGCTACCACGTGGGCAACTGGAGCGCGGTTGCGGAGTTCAACATCATCATCGACCCCGAGGCCGCACACATCGTGTTTAACGAGAAGTGGCCGGTTGTCATGGTGGGCTTGGACCTCACGCACCAAGCGCTGGCCACGGATGATGTGGTGGAGCGCATCGCCGAGATCGGCACCAAGCCCGCCAAGTTCGTTCTGGAGCTCATGGAGTTCTTCAAGAAGACCTACAAGGACGCCCAGGGCTTCGACTTCCCGCCCGTGCACGATCCCTGCGCCGTCGCCTACGTCATCGACTCCACGGTCATGACCACGCGCAAGGTCCCCGTGGACATCGAACTGCAGGGCAAGCTCACGCTCGGCATGACGGTGGCCGACTTCCGCGCACCCGCCCCGGAGGACTGCCACACGTCCGTTGCCGTTGACCTGGACCACAAAAAGTTCTGGGATCTGGTCACCGACGCGATCGAGCGGATTGGAGAACCAATGCACGACGGCGGCACTCCCTCTGGCGCGCAGCTCGCCGAAGCGGTTCTGGCAGGAGAGGCGAAGTAATGTCCACCCTCGCTGAAACCAAGTCCACCCGCAGCAACGTCACAGCCCTCATGGTCGCCCTGCTGGCAGCCTGCGTGGCCTTCCAGCTCAATGCCTCCATGCTCAGCCCGGCCCTGGTGACCATGGGCAACGAACTGCAGACCGACCAGGCCACCATCGGCCTCTCGCAGACCTGGTTCTTCACGGCCGCAGCGCTGTTCTCCCTGTTCCTTCCCCGCCTCAGCGACATCGTAGGCCGCAAGAAGATCCTCCTCGGCATGATGGTCCTCATGGCCGTCGGTTCGGTCATCGCCGCTTTGGCACCGGACGTCACCTGGCTGTTCGTAGGCCGCATCATCCAGGGCGTGAGCGGTCCGACGGTTCCGCTCTGCCTCATCATGCTCCGCTCCGCCGTGAGCAACCCGCGAAAGTACGGCGCGCTCATGGGCCTCATAACGGCCGTCAATGGTGGCGTGGCCGGCGTCGACTCCTTCGTGGGCGGCTACTTCGCGGAGAACTTCGGCTTCCGCAGCATCTTCTGGCTGATGGTTGCCCTGGCCGTCGTTGCCACCGCTTTGATCGCCTTCCTGGCCAGCGAAAGCAAGCCGGCCGCAGGCACCACTATGGACTGGTTGGGCGTATTCTTCATCGTCATCGCCGTCGGCGCGCTGCTGACCGCGCTGAACGAAGGCTCCAAGCTCGCGTCGGCATTCGACGGCGGCACGCTGGCCCTCGCCGTCGGCCTCACTGTAATTGCCGTCGTCGCGTTCCTTGCGTTTTGGACCGTCGAGAAGCGCGCCAAGCAGCCGATGGTGGAAACCGTCCACCTGCGCCAACGTTCCACGTGGGCTCCCCTGCTGACCACGACGCTTACCATGACCGGTATCTTCGCGGTGATCAACGGCATCGTCCCCGCGTTCGTCCAGGCCGCCGATCCCGGTTTTGGCGTCGGGCCCACGGAAATGTCGCTCATGATCCTGACCCCGTACGCGCTCCTCGGCTGGGTCTTCGGACCGATCAGCGGCCGGCTCGCTCCAGTGCTGGGCTACACCAAGGTGCTACGCATCGGCCTGGTCGGCAGCCTCGTAGCCCTGGCGATCATTGCGCTTTTCGGCCTCAGCAGCCTGCCCATGATGATCGTGGGAACGGCCTTGCTGGGTATCATGTACGCCGGTACCGTCAACATCATGCTGAACGGACTCGGCGTGGTCCTCTCGCCCAAGGGCAACCCCGGTTTCCTCCCCGGCATGAACGCCGGCGCCTTCAACCTGGGTGCGGGACTGAGCTTCCTCGTCCTTCCGGCCGTCCTGGTGGCCACCTCAGCGCTCGGTGACGCGAAGGCGTCCTACCTGACCGTCGTCGTCGTTGGTTTTGCCATTACGTTCGCTGCCTTCGCGGCCTCACTGCTGATCCCCAAGCCGGTTGACGCCGAGGTGCACGAAGACCAGGAGGTGGCGGCGTGAGCAAGTCCGGAATCGTCGTCGTTGGCTCGCTGAACGCGGACCTGACCATTTATACCGAGCGGCTCCCCCAGCCCGGCGAGACCGTACACGGCAACGGTTTCGCCGTTAATCCCGGCGGCAAGAGCGCCAACCAGGCCGTTGCGGCCAGCAAGCTTGGCGGCAACGTGACGCTGATCGGCGCTGTCGGCAACGACCCCAACGGGACCATGCTCCTTGAGTCCACTGCAGGTGCCGGCGTTGATGTTTCCCGCGTCCGGCGCTCGGACGTTGCGACCGGAGTAGCTGTCATTTCCGTGGATGCCAACGGAGAGAACAGCATCATCATCTCCGCCGGCGCCAACGGCACGCTGGCCCCGGCCGACGTCGACTTCGCTGCCTTCCGCGATGCCGCCGTGGTCTGCCTGTGCCTGGAGGTGGGCATCGATACCGTGGTGGCCGCCGCCCAGGCAGGGCACGACGCCGGGGCAACAGTCCTGCTGAACCTCTCGCCGTACGCGGAGGTTCCGGAGTTGTTGGCAGGCTTGAGCGACGTGCTGCTGGTCAACGCGCACGAGGCGGCCCTGTTCCTTGGCTCGGAGGCTTTTATCCCTTCCGCCGAGGCGAACGCCGACGCCTGGGAGCCCGTCCGCAGCCAGTTCGCCGACCGTGGACTGCAGCGCGTCCTCGTGACGCTCGGTTCGCAGGGGTCCGTGGTGCTGGATTCCCTGGCTGACGGAGAGCAACTGGCACGGATCGCTCCAACGCGGGTGGCCGCCGTCGACACCACGGGTGCCGGCGATGCGTTCACCGGTGCCGTGGCCGCGCGCTTGGCTGCCGGTGATTCGCTCGTTGATGCGGCGTCGTTTGCTTCAGTGGCCGCCGCGTTGGCTGCGACGAAGAAGGGCACCCAGGCCGCCTACGCAACCCTCGGGGAAGTCGAAGCCGCCCGCGCCTCCTAACCCCCGTGTACCCAACTGGGTAACAGCACACGTCCTATTGAGACGTCAGTGGAACATGTGCTGTTACCTACTTGGGTTAAGCGGACTTGCGGGCGGCGCGTTGGGCGGAGCGCTCGGTCGCCCGGCGGCTCAGGGCACCGTGTCCCGCCATGAGGCGGGGCACCACAACGTACACAGCTGTGGGAACCACGAAGGCGGTCAACACCAGGGCGCGCAGGACCGGGTGCAAAGGCTCCATGAGCGGGCCAAGCAACAGCATGCCCACCGAGACCAGCGGGAAGATCGCGATCCAAGTGATGAGTGCACGCATGTGCACCGAGGGTCCCTGGGGCCGGACGACGGCGGCGCTTGAGTTGGGCGCGACAGCCGGGGCTTCGGGGGCAGTTGTTTCGGCGGCGACGGGGGTCGTCATCAGATTCTCCAACCAGATAGTTGTAATTGATGTGAGATCACCATAACCCTGCGCGCAAACAATTACAACTACTTAGTTGGAAACTGCTAATATGACCCTATGGCATGGGACACTGAACGAACCAAGGCCCTGCTGCTTGAGGCCGCCACCACCGAGTTCTGCACGCGCGGTTTGGCGGGCGCCCGCATTGACAGGATCGCGTCCGAGGCCGGGGTCAACAAAGAGCGGATCTACCAGTACTTCGGCAACAAGAATGCGCTGTTCGACGCCGTTATCGTCACGGCCCTCAGCTCCCTCATGGACGAGGTACCCATCGAAGGCACCGGCCCGGAAGCCATGGCCGATTACGCCGGGCGACTCTTTGACCACCACCAAAAAGACGCCACGGCCCCCCGCCTCCTGTTCTGGGAGGGTTTGGAGCGCGGCACCGACGTTGTGGGCCTGCCCAAACGAATGGCCAATTGCGCTTCCAAGGTCAACAGCACCATCGCAGCCCTGCCCGGCATCTCCAGGGAGGATGCCGGAGATCTCCTCATCACCATCGTCAGCCTCTGCGATTCGGCTCCCGTCCTGCCCGCCCTGGATGGTCTCATGGCCGGCAATGACCCCGGCCGCATCCAAAGGCGACGCGCCGCCGTCGTACGAACTGTCCATTTGGCCGCAGCGGCACTGGCAGCGGAAGCCGCCACCGCCTGAAGCCGGCGCCCTGCGCCCACGCTGTGACAACTTTGACACCAAAAGTGACTCACTTGTGAAGTTGCCCCTAGCCAAGAGGGGGTGACATCGACCATGCTTGCTGAATGTACTCAACGACGAGCCCATACCGCATCATCACGGTCTGCACTGGAAACATCTGCCGCTCGCCCATGGCCGCGCTCATGCTGACCGAAGCCTTCGCCGCGGAAGGGCTCGGCGAACTCGTAGTGGTCGACTCCGCGGGCACCACCGGATACGAAGTCGGCCACCCCATCGACGCCCGCGCAGCCCGGGTCCTGACCGCCCAGCACATCGCCTCCGAGGACCACGTGGCCCGCGAATGGAGGCACGAATGGTTCGCAGGCCGCGACCTCATTCTCGCCCTCGACGTAGACCACTTCGGCTGGCTCCAGGAAGGCGCCCCTGACCGCGGATCACTGGAAAAAGTCCGCATGCTCAGGAGCTTCGACCCCCAGGTGGCAGGGCGAAACACCCTGGATCTCGGCATCGAAGACCCCTGGTACGGCGGGCACACGGACTTCGACAACACGTGGACACTCATCAAATCGGCCATCCCCGGAATCGTGGAGCATGTCAAAGCCGCCATCGCCTCCGCAGGCATCGAAGCAGGCCACGAGCACCAGCAGGTAACCTCTATGACATGACCCCTGCACCTGTGATCATCGCTGTTGACGGCAGGTCCGGCGCAGGCAAAACCACTCTGGCCGTGGAACTGGCGGCCCGGTTGCGGCAGCACCACAAAGTATCGCTTTTCCATCTGGAGGACATCTATCCCGGCTGGAACGGGCTGCGCACGGGCATTGAACGCTACGTGGGCACCGTCCTGGCGCCGCTTCGCGAGGGCAAGGCGGCCGAATGGGTCAGCTGGGATTGGGAACGGCATTACGACGGCGGCCTGAACGTCACGCTGCCCGCCGAGATCGTCATCGTCGAGGGTGTCGGAGCTGGAGCCGAAGCGGCCCGTTCCATGCTGGACGCGGTGGTGTGGGTGGAGGCGCCAGGCGAGGATCGCCGTCGTCGTGCCCTGACGCGCGACGGAAGCACCTACGAACCGTACTGGGACTCCTGGGCCGCCCAGGAGGATGAGTGGCTCTCCACGGACTCGGTGACCGAGGAGGCCGACATCCACGTCCGGAATCCAGCCGACGGCAGCGCACCGGAGGATGTCCTGCAGGCCCTGATGTACCTGCCGTCGCTGGCGGCCATCCTCTCCCCCGAACTCAGCGCCCGCCGCGGCTTGCAGTTGCGGTCCGAGCGCCTGGAAGCAACACCGGACGCAGCGCTGCTCTTCGAAACCCTCTATGGCCGCTCAACGAACGCTGTGTGGCTCGATTCCTCGAACGCCGCCGCGGTTGCCGGCCGCTCCCAAGCCGCCGCGCGCAGCCGCTTCAGCATCCTGGCCGACGACGGCGGAACTTTCGGCCAGTCGGTACTGCACCGCTCCGGGGCCACCAAAGTGACCGCGGGGTCCGCCACTGTGACAACATCCGGCCCCTTCTTCCGATGGCTGGACTCAGTCTGGGGCAGGCGGGCCGTCCGCGCACCCAGGGGCTACGACGCCCAGTTCACGCTCGGCTGGCTGGGATACCTGGGCTACGAACTCAAACGTGAAACCGGCGGCAACGACGTCAACTCCGACACCCCTGACGCGGCACTCATCTTCGCCGGGCGGGCCGTGGTGCTGGACCATCGCGAACACACAGTATGGCTGCTCGCATTGGAAGCCCCCGACGCCGGCGACTGGCTGCGGGAGGCGCGAGCCGCCGTCGTCCAGGCTTCCGACGGCGGTGCTGCCGCTGCTTTGGGCGGCTCCGGCGCGACGGGCGCCCTTGGCGCGACGGTTCCCGAGTTCGCCAGCCGGGATTCCGCAACCGACTACAAGCGCAAAATCGCCGACTCCCAGCACCAGATCAGCGAAGGCAACTCCTACGAAATCTGCCTGACCACCACACTCGAGGCGGCCGCCGGGGACCTGGACGCCTGGAGCAGCTACCTTGCGTTGCGACGCCGGAACCCAGCCCCGTTCGCCAGTTACCTCCGGTTCGACGGACTGGAGATTGCCAGCACGTCGCCTGAGCGGTTCCTGCGGATACTGTCCGACGGCGGCATGCGTGCCGAGCCGATCAAGGGCACCCGCGGCCGGTCAGCCGACGCGGCCGAGGACGCAGCGTTGCGGCACGACCTTGAGACATCGTTGAAGGACCGCGCCGAGAACATCATGATCGTTGACCTCCTGCGCAACGATCTCAGCCACTTCGCAATTCCTGGCTCAGTGACGGTGAGCAGGCTCTGCGCCATCGAAAGCTACGCCACTGTCCACCAGATGGTGAGCACTATCGACGCGCACCTTCGGCCGGGAGCTCCCCGGGCTGAAGCAGTCGCCGCGGCATTTCCGGCCGGGTCCATGACGGGCGCGCCAAAAATCAGCACCATGGACATCCTCGACCAGCTGGAATCAGGGCCACGGGGCATCTACTCCGGCGCCATTGGCTACTTTTCCCTGAACGCGGCCACCGACCTCGCCGTCGTCATCCGCACCCTGGTGGTGAACCCCGACGACGACGGCGGACGGACGCTCTCCCTGGGGGTGGGCGGGGCCATTACGGCTGATTCGGTAGCCGACGACGAATACGAGGAGATCCGGACCAAGGCTTTCGGTGTGCTCTCCACCCTTGGCGCCGACTTCCCCCACTGAGTTTTTGTACAGCTAATGCCCTCATAAAGGCCCTTTAGGCGCATTAGCTGTACAAAAACTACTGCAGCGTGGCGGTCAATCTGGCGACGTTATCCACATACTTGGCCAGAGGGGGCCTGTCCATCCAGTCGTCCAACGTAAGCTCACGGGATACCTCGCGATACGTGGACTCCACGGCCCGCATGAGGTTCACGGTTTCGGCGCCCAGCAGCATCACCGAAACCTCCATGTTCAGGGAGAAGGAGCGCATGTCCATATTGCTGGAACCAAGAACGGCTACTTCGTCATCAATGGTGAAGTGCTTGGCGTGGAGGACGTATGGCGCACGGTACAGGTAGATACGCACACCCGCATCCAGCAAGGCCTCGTAGTAGGAGCGCTGGGCGTGGTGAACCAGGAACTGGTCGCCCTTCTCCGAGACGAACAGCTCCACATCCACGCCCCTCTGGGCAGCCGTGGTGATGGCATAAAGCAGGGAGTCATCAGGCACGAAGTACGGGCTGCAAATGGAGATCCGGTGCTGCGCCGAGTAGATCAGCGTGTTGAAAAGGCGAAGGTTGTTTTCCGTGGCGAACCCGGGTCCGCTGGGCACTACCTGGGCTGTCACCTGTCCCGGAGACGGGAGGGGCGGAAGACGCAGCTGGTCCTCCAGGGATTCGTCAGTTTCACTGAGCCAGTCGGTCGCGAACACCACGTTGAGGGTGGGCACAATCGGCCCTTCAAGCCTGGACATCAGCTCTACCCACTTGCGGCCAACCTTGTGGTGCTTGGGATTGTTGTAGGAAGGTTCGATCAGGTTCTGTGAGCCCGTGAAAGCGACTTGGCCGTCAATGACCATGATCTTGCGGTGGTTCCTCAGGTCCGGACGCCGCCATTGGCCGTGGATTGGCAGTAGCGGCAGCATCCGTTTCCACTGGATCTTGCTTGCCTTCAGCCTGCGGATCAGCCGACGGTAGCCCTTGACCCGCAACGTTCCGATGTGGTCGAAGAGGAGCCTCACGGTGACACCACGTTCAGCCGCTTTCTCCATCTCGGTCAGAAGTTCGTCCGTCACGGAGTCGCTGCTCATGATGTAGAACTCGGCGTTGACGTAAGATCTGGCGCCCCTGACCGCCTCGGCCATGGCCTTGATGGATTCCTCATACCCAGGAATCAGTTCCACCTTGTTGCCATCCACCATGGGAAGGGAGCCAAGCCGGTGATTGAGCTCACCGGCCGACTTCACCCACTCGGGGCCGGAGTAGAGGCTCACCGGATCGGCGAGGTCCGAGGTCACTGCACGAACACGGCGGTTGACCTCTTCCTGCTGCTCACGCCTGCGCTTGGAGAGCTTGAAATTGCCAAAAAGCAGGAACAGGACGAAGCCCACGGAAGGGATGAGGAACACAGCCAACAGCCAGGCCATGGCGGTGGTGGGACGTCGGTTGCCGGGAATGATTCCCAGCAGGACGATCCGCATGACGACTTCCGCGATGGCCCACGCACCCAGCAACCAGGTCCACTCCTGGCCAAACGGAAAAGGAAAGAGCACCTGACAAACCCCCACGGTTCATGAACAACAGTGACCACAGCCTATCCGGCAAAGTCATCAGCAGCGGCCCGCACTAAGCTGGGACCATGACTTCAGCAGCTCCCACCGTCCTCGTTTTCCTGGACCCTGCCTTCGAAAACGGCCGCATTGTCGACTCCGGCCAACCGCAACTTATGGCCACGGACTTGGGAGCTACCCGGGGCGATGGCGTGTTCGAATCGCTCCTGGCCGTGCAGGGCCGCCCCCGGAAGGTCCAGGCGCACCTCAACCGTCTGGCCGGTTCCGCGGCAGCGCTGGACCTGACCCTGCCGTCACAGGACGCGTGGCGAAAGGCAATCGACACAGCCATTACGGAATTCCGCGAAGTCCACCCGGCACCCTCGGCCGAGGAGGATGAAGTGGTGGTTAAGCTGCTCGTCACCCGAGGTGTTGAAGGTGCGGCGAGCCCCACCTGCTGGGTACAGGCGTCGCCCTCACCCGCGGGCAGCCGCCGGCAACGGGAGACGGGTATCGACGTCGTGCTTTTGGACCGCGGCTTCGACACCGAAGCCGGCGAGCGCGCGCCGTGGCTGTTGCTTGGCGCCAAAACGCTGTCCTACGCCGTCAACATGGCGGCGCTGCGCTACGCGCACAAGCAGGGCGCGGATGACGCGATCTTCACCTCGACCGATGGCCGCGTCCTTGAGGGACCGACGTCCACTGTGCTGCTGGCGCACCTTGAGACAGTCGACGACGGCGACGGTTCCGTCAGGACTGTTCGTCGCCTCATCACGCCACAGCTCGACAGCGGGATCCTCCCGGGCACCTCGCAGGGTGCCCTGTTCGCCGCGGCCAAGGCTGCGGGCTGGGAATTGGGCTACGGGCCGCTTGAGCCGCAGGACCTGTTCGATGCCGACGCCGTCTGGCTCATTTCGAGCATCCGCTTGATCGCCCCCGTGAACCACATCAACGGCAAAGAAGTGGGCACGCCCGCCATCCGAAAGCAGCTTACAGCCGAACTGAACGAATTGTTCGCGGGCATCGAGTAAGGTCCAGCATCGCGCATCTGCCAAAAATGCTCCGCTTGGAACCTAGCAGGTCACAAGTAGAGTAATTGCTCGCATGACTCAATGATAAGGAACTCTTGGCCTCGGCCATGAGCTTGTTGTGCGTTGAATCCCATTTCTTATCCTCCTTGAAATGGTTATTCGTCATGTGATGAATCTTGTTTCCGTGTTAGTTGGATCACTTCCAGCTGGCACTACCTTCAGACTTTTCTGGCTAACTTCCCGGAGGGAACATGGGACTCAGCTCCCCCACAAAAGCCGAAGCATCGGCAACCGAAGCGCAGACTGCTGCTTCATCATCAGGACTCCGCCGGTCCATGGAGGCCCGGCACCTGGTCATGATCGCCATGGGCGGAGTCATCGGTTCGGGGCTTTTCGTCAGTTCCGGCTACACCATCGCCACGGCCGGCCCCCTGGGTGCGGTGCTCGCATTCCTGATCGGCGCCGTCGTGGTTTACCTTGTCATGGCTTGCCTCGGGGAACTCGCTGTTGCGTTCCCCGTGTCAGGCGCATTCCACATCTATGCGGCCCGGACCATTGGACCGGCCACGAGCTTTGCCACCGCCTGGCTTTACTGGCTCTGCTGGGCCGTGGCACTGGGTTCTGAATTCACGGCAGCAGGACTCCTGATGCAACGGTGGTTCCCCGGCGTCGACGTCTGGATCTGGTGCTTCGTGTTCGCCACGGTCCTGTTTACGCTGAACGCCATTTCATCGCGTGTCTTTGGTGAATCGGAGTTCTGGTTCGCGCTGATCAAGGTCGCCGCCGTCGTCGGCCTCATCATCCTGGGCGGTGCCGCACTGGCTGGCTTCCACCCCCTTGCCGCGGGCGACTATCCGTCGTTCGGATCGAACTTCAGCACCCCTGACGGGCTCTTCCCGAACGGCTTCACCGGAGTTTTCGTCACCTGCCTGGCTGTGTTCTACGCCTTCTCCGGCTCTGAACTGATCGGCGTAGCGGCGGGCGAAACCGCCAACCCCGGCGCCACCATCCCCAAGGCCATGCGCACCACGGTGATCCGCCTCATGATCTTCTTCGTCGGTGCCATCACGGTCATCGCGGCCACCATCCCGTATGAAAAAGTCAGCGTGGACGAGAGCCCGTTCGTCACCGTGTTCTCCATGCTTGGCATTCCCTACGCAGCGGACATCATGAACTTCGTGATCATTACCGCGCTGCTTTCTGCCGGTAACTGCGGTTTGTTCTCCTGTGCCCGCATGCTGTTTTCACTGGCCGACGAAGGCCATGCCCCGCAGGTTTTCAAGAAACTGACCAAGCGCGGTATCCCCCTGGTTGCCCTCTGCGTGAGCATGCTCGGCGGACTGGCTTCGCTCATCAGCAGCGTCGTGGCGCCGGCTACCGTCTACCTGGTGCTGGTCTCCGTAGCCGGCTTCGCAACGGTGGGCGTGTGGATGTCGATTGTGGCTTCACACTTCATCTACCGGCGGACATTTGTGCGGAACGGGGGCGACGTCAACACGTTGCCGTACAAGGCACCGCTCTTTCCGCTGGTGCCGATCCTCGCATTCACACTGTGCGTTGTGTCCTTGATCGGCATTGCCTTCGATCCCAACCAAGTGGCAGCCCTCCTGTTCGGAGTTCCATTTGTGGGCGCCTGCTACGCGTTCTTCTACTTCAAGTACGGACGCCGACGCTCACTCAAGAGGGCCCTGGACGCTTAGCTCCGTGGCTTCCTGAACTTTGGACACCGATCGGCCCTCAGTCAACCAGTCGTGGTTGACCGAGTGCCGATCGTTTTTAAGTTTCGGTGCCGCCACCACCTGCTTTCAGGTTGCACGAGCCGCGCCACGCCGTTTGGGGAGGCGTGTCGGGTACGGCGACCAGCCAAAGTGGGTCGTGGCGGCACGCTTTGGCATCGCGGCTTAGGTGAAAGTACGACGCCGGCCCACACCTCGCCAGCGCAGGCTCACCGTCGATGGGTTCCCGACGGCTTAGGGTCTCGGTGGCTTCCTGACCCACTCTGGACACAGATCAACCCTTGGCCAACGTACTGCGGTTGACCAAAGGCTGATTGGACTTGAAAGAAGGTCAGGACGCCAAGCTTCCCGTGCCGCCATCACCCACTTTCATCTTCCAAAGGGCCCGCCACGCCGTCTTCCACGGCGAGCCAGGCAGGATGCGCGGCCAAAGTGGGTCGCAGCGGCGCGCAGGCGGGACAGCTCGAGTCCTACTTCCTGCCCGCCCTGACCGGGTGTTCGCTCAGAATCGACAGGCGGTTGAAGGCGTTTATGCCGATCGCAGCCATGCAGATGACACTGATCTGCTCGTCGCTGTAGTGCTGGCGCGCTTTGGCAAAGAGTTCGGGGCTGGGCCGGGAGGTGCTCATCCGGGTGATCTGCTCGGCAATCTGCATGGCTACAACTTCGGCGGGCTCGAAGAGCTGCACTTCTTCATACACCGCTACCAAGGACAATCGCTGTTCGGTTTCCCCGTACTTCAGGGCTCGGCGATGGTGCAGGTCCAGGCAAAACGCACAGCCGTTGATCTGTGAGCACAGGTAATTGATGAGTTCCAGGGTCTGGCGTGAAATTCCGAGCCGGTCGGCCTCGTCAACGAGTTGCTGCGAATAGTGACTGAGCGTTGCGTAAAGGTCGGGCTGCTGCTTATCGAGGTAACCGGCGAGCCGGGGCTTCGTTTCCTGTTCGGGCATGCTTGGAGCTTAACCCACCACGCAGCGGGGCCACCAAGTGAGCGAGCGACTGCCCCAAACCCAGGGAACGTGAGCGAGCGACCGCCCCAAACCCAGGGAACGTGAGCGAGCCTTGGCCCCAAGGGGTGGGAACGTGAGCGAGCGACCGCCCCAAACCCAGGGAACGTGAGCGAGCGACCACCCCAAGGGGTGGGAACGTGAGCGAGCGACGGCCCCAAGGGGTGGGAACGTGAGCGAGCGTCAGTCGCCAGCGTCGGCGGAGAGGCGGATGCCGTTCTCAGCCAGCCACAAGGGGTTGAAGGCCTTGCTCAGGTAGTTCGTACCGGCGTCGGGCGCTATGGCCACCACCACCGAACCGTGAGGCGCGGCACGGGCTACCCGCACTGCCGCTGCCACCGCGAGCCCGGACGAGGGCCCCAGCGCCAGTCCTTCCTCATCAAGTAGGCGGTGGACGGTGGAGTAGACCTCGTCGTTGGGAATGCGGAGGAAGCGATCGACTATGGAGCGGTCGAAGATCTTGGGCCATTCAGCCTGCGGCCAGGAGTTGCCCACGCCATCCACCAGGATCTCACCGGGGTGCCCGCCGCTGTACGCGGAGCCGTAAGGGTCCGCGCCCACTACTTCCACATGGCCGCCCGGGCGCGCGGCCGCCACCTGTTCCTTCAGGTAGCGCCCGTTTCCGCTGATGGTCCCGCCCGTACCGATCCCGGCCACAAAGTGTGTCACCAGACCACCGGTCTGTTCCCAGATTTCCGGCCCGGTCGTCTCGTAATGGGCTAAAGGGTTGGCCGGGTTGTCGAACTGCATGGGCCGCCACGCCCCCGGCGTCCCTGCCGTAATGCGGGCGGCCACGGCTCGGGCGTTTTCCGGGGACTCGGACGGCGCGTTCCAATCCGTCAGGATCACCCGCGCCCCGTAGTTGTGGAGGGCCGCCAGTTTTTCCTGCGAAATGGTGTCGCCGGTGACCACCACAACCGGGTGGCCCGTGAGGTGCCCTATCAGCGCCAACCCAATCCCCGTGTTTCCGGACGTGCTCTCAACGATCGTGGCACCGGGCTGCAGCTCCCCTGAACGTTCGGCCGCCCGCACCATACTCAATGCCGTACGGTCCTTGATGGAGCCGCCGGGGTTCTCCGACTCCAGCTTGATGTGGATGGCACTGCCCAGCCCGCGGCTGAGCTCCTCCAACTTCACCAACGGCGTATTTCCCACCTTGTCCAAAACTGAAGCATCGAGTCCGTCAAGAGCCGCGGGCATGGCGTGCGCCCCATGTTTGCGGGTGCCCGTACTCATGCTGTCTCCTCCTCAGTCCCGGGGAACAGCTGGTCCGCGGCTTCCCGCAAGACTGTCCGTGCCCGCTCCACCAGTTCCGCAGCCGACGGCCTGTCCGCCAGCACATCGGCCAGCCGGCCCACCACCAGCCCCGTCCCGTTCCCGAGCGGCTGCGCAGCCTCCGCTTCCAGCAGGAGGTAGGAAGCAGTGAGGGCCTCGATCGCCAAGAGCTTCTCCGCCGCATCAATGGACTTTTCCAGTTGCTGCAGGGCCAGTGGCGCCAAGGTGGAATGGTCCTCGACGTCGGCCGAGAGGGTGGGGGCGCCAAGGGTCGCCGGGGCTGCCAGGAACTTGAGCTCGGCCAAGAGCCCAGCCGCCGAGTACCAGAGCAGCCCGGGCAGTTCCTCCTGGATCAAAGCCGACGCAGATCCGGGCTCGGACGATGCCGCTGCCAGGTGTCGTGCCCGGATGGCCCGTTGCGGTGGATACAGCTTGGCAATGCGTCGTTCGCTGGAAATCCCCACATGCGCCAAGGCCAGCCGCAGCCCTTCAAAGGACAAGGCCAGCTGCATCGGTTGGAAGTTCCCGCCGGACACCATCGCACCGGACTCCACATCAACCAGCGGGTTATCGCCCCGGCCATTCAGTTCCACCTCCAGGGCCGACCGCAGTTGCGACACCAAAGACCGGAACGCACCATGGGTCTGCGGCGCGGCACGGAACGACAACGCGTCCTGCACCGATACCTCCGGCCGGACGTCCTCCAGCCATCCACCGCTCAAAAGCCGGCGGACAGCGGCCGCCGAGTCGCCCTGCCCGTCCACTGCCTTTGCCGCCTGGATGGCCGGCGAAAAGGGACTCAGGTTCCCGCCGCCGTCGTACCTTGCGATGGTCTCCAGCGAGAGTGAAAGCGCGACGTCGGCCAAGCGGGTCAGGTGCCTCAGCCGCACCAAAGCAAGGGTCCCGGCACCAACGGAGAACGCGTTGGCACTCACCAAGGCCAGCGCCTCACCGGCAGCGGGTTGGAGGGGTTGAAGGCCGGCGTCGGCGAGCGCTTTGGCGCCAGGAACCAGCAGGCCGGAGGCGTCGAACGCTTCGCCCTCGCCCAAGGCAACAGCGGCGACGGCGGCCAGTTGGGTCAGGTCGGACGAGCCCACCGAACCTTCGCTGGGGATGGCGGGAAAGACGCCACGGTTGAGCAGTTCAGCATAGAAGGCGGCGGTTTCCGGACGGACGCCTGAGCCGCCCCGGCTGAACCCGATGAGGCGGGCGAGGATCACCGAGCGGGCAGCAGTCCGGTCAAGGTACGGACCCACGCCGCTGTTGTGATACCGGACCACCTGTACTTGATAAGCCAGCAGCGACTTCTCCTCCACGTCGGTGTCCCGACCGGATCCGAGCAAGGTATTCAGCCCGTAAACCCGTTGGCCGGACGCGGCAGTCTTTTCCACGACTCCCCGGGAACGCCGGAGCAAATTCAACGCATCTTGGTTGAGTTCCACGTGAAACGTCGGATCCGCGGCCGCCTCCGCCACAAGCAGAGCGGAAACAGTCCCCGTTCCGATGCTGAAGGTTCCCACTAGAAATCCAGGAGATTCTGCCGGAAACCGCCGTTGCCGTAACTCGTCCTCAACAGGCCGCGGCGCCGCAGTTCAGGCGTGAGTTTGTCCAGGACCCCGTGGACAGTCACGGGATCCACGAAACCGGAGAACAGAAACCCGTCACCGCCAACAGCCGAGCCGGTTTCCTCAAGGTAGTCGGCGATTTCACCGACCGTGCCGATGATCGAGTCACCCGCACCGCCGCTGCGTGCCTGCAGGATCTCGCGCAACGTGGATCCGGGAGGCGCCGCCTTGGCGAAATGCTCCAGCGTGCCTTGGTTGCTGTTGGTACTGAGTTCGGGAAGGGGCTGGTCCAGGTCGAACTGCTTGAAATCGATCACGGAGAGGTAGGAGATGGAGTTGAGCTGGCTGTCGATATCGCGCTGCGTCAGCTCCCGGCGCTGGGCCCGCAACTCCTCCGCCTCCGCGGTGGAACCAACCACGGTGGGCTTCAACACGAAAAGTACCTTCACGTCGTCGGGATTCCGCCCGGCTTTCGCGGCCTCGGCGCGGATGGAATCGCGGTAGGCCTTCATGCCGTCAACGCCACGGGCCAGGGCAATCGCCACGTCCGCGTGGCCGCCGGCGAACGCCTTGCCGCGTGGCGAAGCACCGGCTTGCACCAGGACAGGCTCCTCGGGCAACGGCGCTGTGTTCAGCGGGCCGCGGACCTTGAAGAATTCTCCTTCGTGGTTGATGGGATGCACTTTGCTGTGGTCGGCAAACCTGCCGGCTTCCACATCCTCAAGAACCGCGCCCGGTTCCCAACTCCGCCACAGCCGCCTGACGACGTCGACGAATTCCTCCGCCTTTTCATACCGGAGGTCGTGTTCGATCTGCTGGTCCAGGCCGTAATTCTGCGCAGCGAGATCGCTGCCCGAAGTGACCACGTTCCACCCGAGCTGCCCCTCTGAGAAGTGCTGCAGCGTGGCAAGGAGGCGGGCCGCCGTGAAGGGCGGGTAGAAGGAGGCGCTGACAGTGGGGACGATTCCCAAGTGTTCCGTGGCAGAGAGCAGGTACGGGACCAGCGCCAGGGGATCGTGCTTCGGCGCAAACGAAGCATGGGCCAGCGAAACCTCGGCTGTGCCTCCATAGGTGTCGGGGACGGTCAGGGAGTCCTCGATGATGAACAGGTCCAGGCCGGACTGCTCAAAGGCCCGGACAGCTTCCTGGTACAGGGCGGGTTTCTTCCAGTCATAGCCCAGGCTGTACCCCGGCGTGCCCCATCCCTGGACACCGAATCCGTGCCCCACAAACCAACCAAAATGCAGCATGGGCTTGAGTGTAGAACTGCTCTGTCCGTTCACCGCGACCTGCTTTCACACGAAGTTACAGGGGGTCGTACTGCGTCAATTATGCTCCCGGGACGTCTTAATTGGGCCCGTACTCCAGCACCCTCCGGTTACGCAACATGACGAGGCCCGCCGTGCAGGCCGTCGTCGTGAATGCTACTTTTTTCTTGAGTAATGAGAACCAGCGCGAAGCCCTGACTTGCTGGTCGGCAACCCTCTCTCCGGCGGGGTGCCTCAGGTGACTACTCGGCGTATCGACAACTCGAACTGCAAGCGTGACTGAGGAGCACCAGCAATGCCTGAACCCACCGAAGAAAAACTCGCCTATCGCCTGATCACGGGCCCCGACACCCGTGAATTCTGCGAGCGCATCAGCAATGCCCTGGCTGAGGGCTACGTCCTGCACGGCAATCCCGCAGCCACCTTCAACGGCACAGACGTGATCGTCGCCCAGGCCGTGATCCTGCCTGCCGCCGTCGCCAGTTCCGACGCTGCAGTAGCAAGCGCCGTGGACGAGTTGGAGAACTACGAGGAAATTTTCGAGGGCCACGCATGAGCTACGCCGGTGACCTGACCCCGCAGGACGCGTGGACCAAGCTGGAACAAGGCGCCATCCTGGTGGACGTCCGGACCGAGGGCGAGTGGGCCCACATCGGCATTCCCGACACCAAGGCCACGGAGAACGATCCCCTGTTCATCCAGTGGAACCTCGCCGGGGGCATCCCGAACTCCCGCTTCATCGATGACCTGCAGCAGCAGGCTCCCGAAGGCGACGGCGTGGAACTGGTGTTCCTCTGCCGCTCCGGCCAGCGCTCCATCGCCGCTGCCATCGCCGCCACCCAGGCCGGATTCACCGCCTACAACGTCCTTGAGGGCTTTGAGGGTGAGCCGGACCGTTACGGCGAACGTACTGTAAATGGCTGGAAGAACCGCGGCCTGCCTACCAACCTGGGGAACGACTAAGTGACTTTTAATCCTGACGCCGCCGGCTGGAGCCCTGACACCCAGGCTGTCCGCGGTGGCCTTGACCGTACCAACTTCCAGGAAACGGCCGAGCCTGTCTTCCTGAACTCCGGCTTCGTTTACGAATCCGCCGCAGCCGCCGAACGCGCCTTCACGGGCGAAGACGAACGCTTCGTCTACTCCCGCTACGGCAACCCATCCGTGGCCACCTTCCAGGAGCGGCTCCGCCTGCTCGAGGGAACCGAAGCGTGCTTTGCGACGGCGTCCGGCATGTCCGCAGTGTTCACCGCCCTGGGTGCCTTGCTGGCTGCCGGTGACCGCGTGGTTGCCGCACGCTCGCTCTTCGGCTCGTGCTTCGTGATCCTCAACGAAATCCTGCCGCGCTGGGGCGTGGAGACGGTGTTTGTCGATGGACCGGACCTGGATCAGTGGCGCGAAGCTCTCTCCGAGCCGACCACTGCGGTCTTCTTTGAGTCGCCGTCCAACCCGATGCAGGAAATCGTGGACATCGCGGCCGTCAGCGAACTGGCACATGCCGCAGGGGCGACGGTCGTCGTCGACAACGTCTTTGCCACTCCCCTGCTGCAACGCTGTGGAGACCTGGGCGCAGACGTGATCGTCTACTCCGGTACCAAGCACATTGATGGCCAGGGCCGCGTCATGGGTGGCGCCATCCTGGGCACCAAGGAATTCATCGACGGTCCGGTCAAGCAGCTCATGCGCCACACCGGCCCGTCTCTGTCCTCCTTCAACGCCTGGGTGCTCACCAAGGGCCTTGAGACGATCGGGCTGCGCGTGAACCACAGCTCGGCGTCTGCCCTGAAGATCGCCGAATGGCTTGAGCAGCAGCCTGCCATCAGCTGGGTAAAGTACCCGCTGCTGAAATCTCACCCCCAGTATGAGCTGGCCACCAAGCAGATGAAGGCCGGCGGCACCGTGCTGACCTTCGAGCTCTCGCCCTCCGGTGGGCGCAGCGCCAAGGAAGCCGCATTCGCGCTGCTCGATGGCCTGGGCGTCATCGACATCTCCAACAACCTGGGCGACTCCAAGTCCCTCATCACCCACCCGGCCACCACGACGCACCGGGCCATGGGTCCGGAGGGACGTGCGGCGATCGGTTTGTCCGATGGCGTGGTTCGTTTGTCAGTGGGTCTGGAGGACGTCGACGACCTCATCATGGATCTGGAGAAGGCCCTCAAACAGGTCTAACCTTGCTGGCATGAGGCATCCATACCGCCGTGCGGGGGCTGTCATCGTTGCGGGTTCGGTGGTGTGGTTGGCCGGGATTTCGCCGGGTTCGCGCGTGTACCTCATGCGCGACCCCGCCGAGCGCCTGCGTTTGCTGGTCAACAGCGAACGCGGGTGGGTCATCGGCCATCATTTGGCTGCTGCGGGAACGGCGGCGGTACCAACGGGCTTCCTCGCCTTCGCACAGGTCCAACGTCCCGGGGCCTCCAAAACGTGGGCATCCGCCGGAGCAGCAGCGCTGTTGGCGGGTGCACCCCTTTTCATTTACAGCCTTTCCCGCCGGGCCTCGGACCTTGAGCGTTTCGCCTCGTTTCGAGGGTCCAACGCACCCTTCCTCGGCTACTCTTGGCTGCACGTCCTGGGTTTGGCGGCGCTGGGCGGCAGCCTCTTGAAGTCCCCTGCCAAACGGTGGGTGGGCATCACGGCAGCAGGGGTAGCCGCTGCCTCCGGAACTGTCCTGGCAACCACTAAGGACATACCGCCACTGGTCTTCTACCTCACCGAAGGGGCCCTGGGCGCATACCTGATGATCTGGGCTGAACCCCACGCCGACGCTGAACAGCCGGAAGACTAGGGCCGCCGCACCCTGGTCATCATGGGTGAAGGGTCCTTGTGCGCAGCGGCGGCTGTGCCACGGACCGTCACCCTCGCAGCATGCGCGACGACGGCAGCAAGGGTTTCCCCGTCGGGCACACCTCCGGGCTGATTGCCCCGGTCGCGGCGCCTCTTGCTGTATCGCACCGCCGCGTCCCGTTGCTCGAAGGCCCCGTTGCCGCGCCCGAGGATCTCCGCGACACCGGCCTTGACGAGCGCCAATTCGCCCTGGTCATCCAGGACGGGGCTCAGGTAATCCACCAATGCCCAGACCACATCCGCGGCCGGTTGGGGGCGGAAATCCCCGAAGTCCAGGAGATCTCCGCGCAACCCTGAATTACTGGCCCGCCAACCCGCCATCCGCAACAGTGCGGTAGGCACCGGGGTGGGATCAACGCCGTCGAGCATCTCCAGGGAAGCAGTCTCCACCAGCGCCCGTACCAGCACGGCGATCAGGGCCGCGTCCTCCGCGCGGAGGCAGACATCGGCCACCCGGACTTCCACCGTTGGGTGGTTTTTGGAAATCCTGGCGTCGAAGTAGATCATGCCCTCATCCAGGATTACCCCTGTATCAAGCAGCCGCTGCACGACGCGTCGATAAGCCGTCAGCGAGCCGAAGAGGGAGGACGGTCCGGACGTTGGCCATCGGTTCCATGCCTGCGTGCGGTAACTGTCGTAACCCGTGGGAAGTCCGCGCCAGTAGGGGGAATTGGCGGAGAGGGCGGTGAGGACGGCCAGTTTGTCCCGGATGTGGTCCAGCACCACCACGCCTTCTTCGGGTGACTCCACGGAGGTGTGCACATGGAACCCGCAGGTCAGCTGCTCGGTGGCGATGATTCCGAAGTTGTCCAGCATCGCGGCGTAGCGCGGGTCCGGGGTGGTGTGCGTGTTCGAGGCGAGGGGGGACGTCGCGAGCGCAGCAATCCTTGCCCCGTGCTGCCGGGCTGCTTGGTCAGCCATGGCGCGGCCCCGGCGGATCTGCTGGAGGATTTCAGCGTAGCTGTGGCACGGACGTGTCTGGGTTTCGATCTGCTCCAGCTTGAGTTCCGGGCTCAGGCCTGTGGCCGTCACAGCTTCGTCATGGCCTGCCAGCAGCGCATCCGCGAGGGCCAAGGGCGCGCCCGTCACGGGATCCACAATGAGCAGCTCTTCCTCCACCCCGAAAGTCCGCATGCTCCATTCTGCGCCATGGGTGGCTTTGCCGAATACAGGTCAGACGTGCGGGGTGACGTGAGATTCTGCTGGATCATTGCCGCTGGGAGCGGAGCGGCCTCGCGGATTGTCAGGTCAGGCAAGCCGGCCGAGGCCGATGATCCAGCAGATTTGTCCACATACGCGAATTTTCCGGGCCGGAGAAGGTCAAGTCCGTGGCTGACTGAGCCCATGAACGCATTTGAATTCTTGTCCTCGGTGGGTGGAGTAGCCACGGTGGGCCTGCTCAAGGCACACGGCCACAGCCCGGCGGACCTGAAGAAGCTCGAGGGCGCCTATCAACCGCGGCACGGCATATGGGCTCTCCCATCGGCAGATACTGAGTTTGTCTTCGCCCTCGTGAACAACGGACTTCTCACGTGCGCAAGCGCGGCTGTCCGCTATGGCCTCTGGCTCAAGGACAAACCGCGAAGACTTCACTTGGCAACCAGGCACAACAGAGGTCGGGGATTTATCCGGCACGGCGGTCTCAGGCTGGGCTCGGAATCCCACATGCCGGTTGCATCCTTGGAAGACACAGTCATTCACGCTCTCACGTGCCTGCCGGAGGTCGACGCTATTGCCGTGGCCCAGTCCGCGATGAAGAGCCGTGGAGTTTCGCGGGACGTCCTGGAGGGCGAGTTGCGGGCCAAGTACTTCGGGAATGCGAGGAAACGACTTCGGATGGCCGATGGTCTGTCCGAGTCCGTTCCGGAGATCAGTGCCCGTCTGCTTTTCGAATCAGAGGGTCTTTCATTCAGACGCCAGGTCCGTATCCCCGGAGTGGGCCGGGTGGACACCCTGATTGATGGCTGGCTGATTGTGGAGGTCAATGGCTATCAGTTCCACAGCTCAAGAGACGCGTGGCGTAAGGACATGGGCAGGCTGAACGCGGCACAGGAACGGGGTTTCACCATCCTGAGCTTTGCTCCTGAGCAGATCTGGCGTTCTCCGGACGATGTCATGGCGCAGATTCATGGGTTTCTTGCACGGGGACGGCCGCACACCCGACCCTGCCCTTGAGTTTTCTGCTGGATCATTGCGGACAGAAGGAGGAGGCGAGCCCGTCATTCCGGGGTTGCCTCCTCCTTCTCATGCGGATGATCCAGCAGATTTGCTTGCCATCAGTCCTGGAAGTACTCGACCTTCGCGCCAATGGTGTTCAGGCGCTCGGCCAAGTCCTCATAGCCTCGCTCGATCACGTAAATGTTGCGCAGCTCCGAGGTACCCCGGGCGGCCAGCATGGCCAACAGCAGGCAGGCAGCGGGGCGCAGGGCGGGCGGGCAACCGACCTCGGCAGCACGCCACTTGGTGGGTCCGTTGACGTAGATCCTGTGCGGGTCCAACAGCTGTACCTGGGCGCCGAGCTTGTTCAGCTCCGTCAGGTAGATTGCCCGGTTCTCGTAGACCCAGTCGTGGATCATGGTCTGGCCCTCGGCATTGCCGGCGATGACGGCGAAGAAGGGCAGGTTGTCGATGTTCAGGCCCGGGAACGGCATTGGGTGGATCTTGTCCTGCGGGGCATGTAGTTCTGAAGGCTTGGTGGTCACGTCCACCAACCGTGTGCGGCCGTTGCGGGCCATGTATTCACCGGAGATCTCCAGTTTCTGGCCCATCTGCTCAAGGGTAGCCAGTTCAATCTCCATGAATTCAATGGGGACGCGGCGAATCGTGACCTCGGAGTTGGTGACGATACCGGCCGTGATCAGGCTCATGGCCTCGATGGGGTCCTCGGACGGGAAGTACTCGATGTCCACATCGATTGCGGGCCGCCCGGTGATCTTCAGCGTGGTGGTTCCCACGCCTTCGATCTCCACACCCAGTCCCTGCAGGTAGAAGCACAGATCCTGGACCATGTAGTTGGGGCTGGCGTTGCGGATCACCGTGGTGCCTTCACGGTGGGCAGCAGCCATGATCGCATTTTCTGTGACCGTGTCGCCGCGCTCGGTCAGCACGAAGGAGCGGTGGTGTCCGTCGGCCGGAGGAGCAGCCACGGAATAGAACCCTGACTTGGCTTCAACGGTCAGGCCGAACTCGCGCAGCGCCTGCATGTGGGGCTCAACGGTTCGGGTACCAAGATCGCATCCGCCGGCGTAGGGCAGCAGGTATTCGCTGGTCTCGTCCAGGAGCGGTCCCAGCAGCATGATGACGCTGCGGGTGCGGCGGGCGGCGTCGACATCCATCGACTCGAGGTCCAGTACTTCGGGCCGGCGAATGCGCAGATCGCTGCCATTGAGCCAGGTGCACTCCACGCCGATGGATGTCAGGACTTCAACAATCCTGTTCACCTCTTCAATGCGTGCCAGCCGGCGGAGCGTGGTGGTGCCGCGGTTAATGAGGCTCGCGCACAGCAGGGCCACACCGGCGTTCTTGCTGCTGTTGACATCCACTTCGCCCGAAAGCGTCCGGCCACCTTCCACCCGGAGGTGGGTCATCTGCGGTTTGCCTACCTTGACGATGGAACGGCCGAAGATCGCTTCGAGTCGTTCGATCATCCGGAGGCTCAGGTTCTGTTTACCTTGCTCCATACGGGCGATTGCGCTTTGGCTGGTTCCCAGCTCAGTAGCCAACTGCCCTTGCGTCCAGCCCTTTTCTCCACGTGCGTTGCGGAGCAGGAGGCCGACGTGTTCTGCGGTAGGTTGAGTCATACCCAAGAAATATCACAAATGAGTTAGAAGTGGCTACCAAAACACGGTTTGCGCGGCAAACGTCACACCCTACCCGTTTTGTGCGATAAAGCCCGACGGCGGTGCGCTGCGCGGCGGGACGCTGCGCGGGACGGAGATTTCCACATGGGCATCGCTCCCCATTGTTCCGTGGGAAATGATAGCTGACCATGAACTGGAAACCACAGGGGGAAACATGCCTTTCTTCGGCGCCGACGTCGAGGACAACATCGTGAGCGTCCGGCACCAACAACAAGCCCGACGGCGGATGCGGCCTTCTGCAGGCCGCGCCACTCTCGCCTGCCTGCTCACCTTTGCCCTGGCCTTCACCCTTGCCGCTTGCTCCCTGGGAGGAAACGTTATGCCCGAATCCGACGACTCACTCAACAGCAAAGTGCTCGATTCCGCCACCAATGGCACAGCCTTGAAGCTGGCCGATGCCCCGGACTTCGCGTGGGACCAGGCCGGGTTTGTCCTGTCGGGCACGCCGGCGAAGGACATCGAGGAGGCCTTCGGCGAACCCCTGACCAAGGAGAACCGCTACACCGCGTCACCGGCGCTGTTCGTGTTCCTGAAGGATGGCAAGGTGGCCAAGGCAGTCCGTATCGTCCCGGACGCATTCTTTGGAGCCGACGCCAGGAAGAAATATGGCCGGGACGTGGTGCTCACCCCTCCGGAAGGCAAAAAGGGCTTCCTGAACTGGCGCGAGTAAAGATCCTAAGCGCGCCAATAGCCCAACGCATCAATGCGGTGCTTGTCCACACCCAAGCCCTTCCGCAGATGCTTGACGATTGCCCGGGTACTTGACGCTTCGCACGCGATCCAGAAGAAGTCCTCCGCCACGGACACAGAAGGGGCCGTCAGCGAGTCACACACCTCCTCAACCAGGGACGCCCCGTCGCGTTTGCGCGGAATCCAGGTGACCACATCGGAATCCGACGCCCGCACCTCAAGCGAAGGGTCGGCGTCGTGCTGGTATTCAATCCAGGCCGTGACAGGGACCGATCCCCGTGCGTCCAGCAGCGAGTTGATGGCCGGAATCGAGGCAGGATCGCCCACCACCCAGATGCGGCGCGGGGCGGGCTGCGGGAAGGCGAAGGAGCTGCCTTGGACGGTGGCGTCGATGGTGTCGCCGGCTTTGGCCGTGCGTGCCCAGTCAGCCGCCACCCCTGCGTGCATCGCGAAGTCCATGCTGAAGGTGCCGTTCTCCGGCGACGCGTTCACCAGGGTGTAGGCGCGCTGATGAGCCTTGCCGGAATCGTCGAACCACAGCCGGATCCACATGGTTGGATGCACGCCACTGGCCTGGAGGAGTCCGCCGTCGCGAACGTGCACGCGGAGGAAATCCGGCGTGATCTCTTCCCGGCCCGTGACCTCCAAGGTGAAGTCCTTGGCACCCATGACCTTAAGGACTACGCCCTCCCAATTGCGCTTCACACGGCTCTCCTTCACGAACGGCCACAATTTGTGTGCGCAGCCGATGCCACCTATCTTGAACTTAAGTAAGCCTAACCTAAGCCTGAAAGCAGCCAGAGAACATGACGCCATCTTCCGTCCCGGCAGGTGGTCCCGGAAACTACCGGGACAACTGGGGCATTCCGCATCTGTGGGCTGAATCGGCGGATGAACTCGCCTTCCTTCAGGGGCGGAACGCGGCGACGGACCGCTCGTGGCAGATCGAGCTGGAACGCTGGCGATCAGAAGGCCGCACCGCCGAAGTGCTGGGCCCCGACGCCTTGGTCTGGGACCGCTTTGCCCGGCAGGCCCGGCTCAATGACACCGCGCGCCGCTGCTTCGAGAAACTCCCCCATGAAACCCAGCACTGGTGCGGACAGTACGTAGCCGGGATCAACCAAGCCCTGGCGGACGGCCTTCGCGGAGGCCCCGAATTCGACGCAGCCGGCTGCGCCCCCGAGCCATGGCTCCCTTGGACTCCGCTGGGCGTCTTCCTGGTGCATCACATCCTTTTCTCCACCTTTCCCAACAAGATGTTCCGCGCCCATGTCGCTCGGACGCTCGGGGAAAACGCCGTGGGCCTGTTCAGCATCGAAGCCCCGGTCTGGTCCGGCAGCAACGCGTGGGCCGCGCACGGTTCCACGACGGCGAGCGGCCGGCCGCTGATCGCCGGGGACCCCCACCGCCTCATGGAACTGCCGGGCGTGTACCAGCAAGTGCGGCTCGCCTGCCCGGAGTTCGACGTTGTGGGTTTCGCATTTCCCGGCGTCCCGGGCTTGCCACACTTCGCCCACACGGGACACACCGCCTGGGCCGTTACCAACGCCATGGCCGATTACCAGGACCTCTACGTGGAGGAACTCCGCCGGATCAGCGACAGCACCGGAGACCACATTGAGGCGCGGGGTCCGGAAGGCTGGGAAACCGCCGTCGTCAGTTCCGAGACCATCAGGGTCCGGGACAGCGACGCTGTAACTATCGAGATCATCGAGACTGCCCGCGGCCCGGTCATCTCTGACACGCCCGACGGCGGCGCCCTGAGTTTGCGCTTCCCGGCGCGGGTTGATGGGCGGCTGGGTTTCGAGGCGCTCCTGCCGCTGCTGCGGAGCCGGAACGTCGCAGACGTGGAGGCCGCCCTCGATGCCTGGGTGGAGCCCGTGAACAGCGTGGTGGCCGCGGATTCCTCCGGTGCGGTACGGCATTTCGTCGCCGGGCTTGTTCCGCAGCGCAACCCCGCAAACCGCCGCTTGCCCGCACCGGCCACTTCGCCGCGCCACGCATGGGACAAGCACTACGCTTCGCTGCCCCGCACCGACATCCAACGGTTTGCGGTGAGCGCGAACGACCGCGCGGCCGGAGGCGGCGAATCCGTAGCCATGGAGTTTGCGCCCGCCCATCGTGCCACGCGGATCCGGCACTTGTTGGAGTCCGCGCCGGCGGCGACGTTGACCGTGGACGACATGCAGGCCATCCACACTGACACGCTGCTGGGTCCTTGGCCAGTATTCCGGCAGATTCTTGGCGGGATGCACCCCGGCGCACTCTCCCCGAAGGCAAAGGACGCGAGATCACAGCTGATGGCCTGGGATGGCCGGATGGACGCGGACAGCCACCAAGCGGCGCTCTTCGCTGCTTGGCGCGGTGCTTTGGTCCAGCGCTTCCACGGGCATTCGGCTCTGGCTCCGTTGAACACGCCCAGCGGATACTCCCCCTTGTTCGGGCCATGGTTATCGGTGGCATCGCGCATCGGCTTTGCGCTGGAGACACTGCTGGCCCGGGCCCAGGAACTGGGCATCGACGTAAGCACGGAGGCCATGGCGGCGTTGGAGGACACAGCGCTGGAAGAGGCCTTGCGGGATGGGGGCTACTGGGGCGATCGACACAAGCTGTTGCCCGTCCACGTGCTCCCCGAGCCCCTGGCGGCAACGGTACCCACCTCCGGTCTTGGCGGAGACACCGGTTGTGTGCTGAGCACCGAAAGTCTTCCTGGTGTGGAGGACCGAAGCTTCCGGGGTCCCGTGGCACGTTACGTCTGGGACTTGGGCGACCGGGACAACAGCCGATGGATCGTGCCCTTCGGGGCCGCCGGAAGGCCTGGCCACAAGCATTTCACTGACCAGCTCCCCTTGTGGACTGATGGCCAACTGGTCCCCGTGGCCACCGACTGGGCCGCCCTGGCCAAAGACCCCCACTGACAGCGGCGCCAGCCGCACCAACCGAAGGAAACCATGACCACCACCGCACAGGACTTCTCTGTCCGCACCACTGTCTACACCGAGGAACTCGAAGGCTGGGGCTCACTCCGGATCGTTCCCCTGGTCCCCACCGAGGACATCGGACTCATCCACGAGTGGGTGTCGCAGCCCAGGGCCAGGTTCTGGGGCATGACCGGGAAGCCTCGCGAGGAAGTACTTGCCATCTACGAGTTCCTTGACTCACTGGACACCCACCACGCGTTCCTGGTGATCCTCGACGGCGAACCACTGGCTCTGTTCCAAACGTACGAACCACTTCACGACCCCGTGGGTGAGGCGTACCCGGCGCGGGAGGAAGACATCGGAATGCACCTCCTCCTCGCCCCGGCCACCCGGCCCATCCCGCACTTCACGCCCCGCCTGGCAACCTCGCTCATCAAGTACCTGTTCTCTGTGCCGGGCAAGGACAGGATCGTTGTGGAACCGGATGCCCGCAACGCCAAGGCCCTTCGCCGTTTGGAAGCCACCTGCTTCGAATTGGGTCCGATCATCCAACTGGAAGAAAAGGAAGCCCAGCTCGGATTCCTGACCCGCGCCGGCTTCGAGGAGATCCAGCGCCAGCGCTAGGCAGCTAACGCCAGACGAAGCTCCACGTCCCTGCGCCCACGGCTGTCAGCATCGCGGCCGCGGCAACCAGCACCCCGCCGAGCACAACCCACGCGTCCAGAAGTGAGTACGTGGACTCACGCGCCCACGTCCGTTGTCCGCCGCCGAAGCCGCGTGCTTCCATGGTCACGGCCAACCGTGAAGCCCGGCGGACAGCCTGGACAAGCAAGCCAAAACTCTGTCCCAGCGTCGCCTTGAGTCTCTGCAACGGACTGCCCTGCGAGCCGACGCCCCGGGCGCGTCGGGCCATTCCGATGGTCTGCCATTCCTCCGCCATGAGGCCCACCAGCCTCATGGCAGCAAGGGAACCAAGTACAAAGCGGTGCGGCAGCCTCGCTTTCTGGGCCAAGGCGTCGGCAAGGTCGGTCGGGTCTGTGCACGACATCAGCAGGATCGCCGGGAGGGCAATCGCCAAACCGCGCAACATGAAACCAAGCCCCAGCTGGAGGGAACCTTCGCTGATTGACCAGAGTCCGACGTCGAGCAGTAGAGCGCCGCTGTCCGCCGCCACAATGGCGGTACTCCAGCCCCCGATCACCGCCGCGATGATCAGCGGCCACGCGCGAAGCCACAACAGCCGCAAGGTGAGGCCCGCCAACGGGAAGAGCGCCAGTTCCGCAATCAGCGCAGTGGATGCCGAAACCCAGTCGATGGACAGGGCCAACACCAGTGAGATGAGAAAGACAGCCACGAACTTCGCCAGGGGGTTTGCCCGGGTCAGGAGGGCGTGGTTGCCTCTCAGGTTCAATGCATCCCTCATGCGGCGCCCGCTTCCTGATGCGCGGTTTCGCCCTGCGCTACGGGCCCCAGCCGCAGCTCCGTCCCGCCCAGGACCGCGCTGAACTCCTGGTCGTGGGTTACCGAAACCACGGCCGTCCCGGCGTCGAGCAACTCGGAAAGGAACGACGCGAGCTCAGCCCAGGTATTGGCGTCCTGCCCGAACGTCGGCTCATCCAGGACCAGCACCTTGGGGTGGGCCGCAAGCACGGTAGCTACCGAAAGCCTTCGTTTCTCCCCGCCGGACAATGTGTAGGGATTCGCGTCTACCAGATGGCCCAGCCTCAACCGCTCCACCAGTTCGTCGACGCGCTCCTCGCCGTGGCCAAGATGCTTGGGGCCGAACATGAGCTCGTCCAGGACGTTGCCTGTAACGAACTGGTGCTCAGGCTCCTGGAAAACTGTTCCGATCCGTGAGATCAGCTGATCAGCTTTCCACTTGTACGGGTCAATGCCCGCTCCTTCCGAAAGCTCGACGCCGGCACTCACCGTGCCGTCCACCGGCGCCAGAAGGCCGGCCAACGTGAGCGCAAAGGTCGATTTGCCGGCACCGTTCGGCCCGGTAATGGTCAAAGCCTGGCCTGCCCTGACCTGGGCGGTGATGTCTTTCTGCGCGGGAACGGGCGGGATGGTCCTGAAGCCCTTCCGCTTGGGCTTTTCCCGCGAAACGGCCAGGTCCTGGGCTGCGAGGAGCAGCTGGTTGGGACCGTCCGCCTGGGTCCGCGCCCGCGTCGCAGGGACGTAACCGGGGACCCACACGCCCGCTGCCATCAGCATTGACCGTGCCTTGGTGAGAACCTGGTCCGGCGGTCCGTCCAGCAGCGTTCCACCACCGGCAGAACCGGGCTGCAGGACCACGATCCGGTCCACCAGGTCCTTCCACACGGACACCCTGTGCTCCACGACCACCAGCGTGGCGCCCGTCTTGTCCAGGCAGCGGCGCACCGCATCCCGGACCTCCAGGACGCCTGCGGGATCGAGGTTGGCCGTGGGTTCGTCGAGCAGGATCAACCCGGGCCGCATCGCCAAAATGCCCGCCAGCGCAAGCCGCTGCTTCTGGCCGCCGGAAAGTGCCGCCGTCGGGTGGTCCAGCGCCAAACCGCCGCCCGCAGCGGTACGCAAGCCGACGTCGTCGAGCGCTTCATGCACGCGGGACCAGATCTCATCCCGCGGCACGGCCAGGTTCTCCGCACCGAAAGCGACGTCGTCGCCCACGCGGGAGAGGATCACCTGGGTTTCGGGGTCCTGCTGCATCAACCCGGCGCGGCCACGTGACTCACGGGGTGTAACGCCGTCGATCAACAGCGAACCTGTCTCGTCCGAGTCGTCTTCCTCGTCACCCAGCACCCCGGCCAGGGCGTGCAGCAGCGTGGACTTGCCGGCCCCTGACGGGCCCAGCAGCAGGACCCGCTCCCCCGGTTCGATCCGAAGGTCCAAGCCCTGGATGGCAGGCGTGGAACGGCCGGCATGCCGCCACCCCCACCCCTCGGCGGAAATGGCGGCAGGCTTGACCGAGCCGCTGTGTGTGGCGGGCATCAGCTGAAGACGGGCTCCGAGGCGGCCTTGCGCGAGGCGAAGGAGCTCAGAACGCCCGTCTTCGCCAGACCGCGGGTGGCCACCCAGGAGAGGGCCCCTGCGATGATGGCGCCGGAGATCGTGGTGAAGGTGATGTAGGTCAGCTTGTCGATTGCCTCGTAGGCGATGTTCCAGCCCCATGGCAGGAAGGAGTCGTTAAGGCCGCAGAAGAGTCCGGCGCCCGCACCGGCCAGCAATGAAACGGGCAGGTTGAACTTCTTGTAACGGAAAGCCGCGAAGATGAGCTCGGCGCCGAGGCCCTGGAGGACACCGGAGATGAGCACGGTGGTGCCGTATTGCGAGCCCATGATGAGTTCGCCGGTGGCGGCCACAGCCTCGCAGAACAGGGCTGCGCCGGGCTTGCGGATAATGAGCATGCCAAGGACCGCGGGAATCATCCAGCCGCCGGCGATCAGGCCGGTCAGCGGCGGGTAGGCCGCGTTCATGGGAATGGATACGATCGCGGCGCCCTGGGACCAGGCCCAGAAGATCACGCCGCCGGCGATGGCGATGAGGGCCGCCACCACGATGTCTACAACACGCCAGCTGTAACTGGTCTTCTTCACGTTTACCGTGGTCATTTTTCTGCCTCCTGAGGTTACAGGAGGGGAAAGTGCTCCCCGGCTTCCAAACGGCATGCGCCGTCCGGACCCGGACACTCTGAGAAGCTCGACTCCCTTGCGCCGGTACTAACCGGATCAGGTTCGAGGGTCTGCGGCTGTCCGCACTCTCAGCGCCCTCGCGTCTCCTGCGTGGTGCAGGATTCGACGGCGGCGCTCCCCTGTCGTTATCAAATCTGCCCTGATGGGCGGGTTCAGTTTACACCTTGGCGTGCCAGGGAGTCCGGGTGGGCGGCCAGACGGGGTCACATTCCGCCCTTGCCGTTGCGAGGCCCGCTCTGCGCCCCATTCCTCGCCCGTGGCACGCAGAGCAGGCCAGGCAACGCACCCTGCAAGAATGGCTGCATGACGGATGTTCCCGGTTCCAACCTCCCCGACGCCACGCCAGTGTCCGAGCCACCCCTCGCAGCCAGCGTGATCCTGCTCCGCGATGCCCCTTCCGGGCTTGAGGCGTTCGTCCAACACCGGGTCAGCACCATGGACTTCGCTGCGGGAATGGTGGTGTTCCCCGGAGGCCGGGTGGATAAGGCGGATCAGGCCGGATGGGATTACCCGACGGAGCTGCTCCAACGCCACGCTGCCGACTGGGCGCAAAGCTCGATTGCCTCGGATCCAACCCAAGCCCGGAATGCCTCGGGAACTGTCCTGGCTGCAGCCATCCGCGAGGTCCACGAAGAGGCGGGGCTTGCCATTGAGGCCGCTGCCTTGCGCCCGTGGGCCAACTGGATCACTCCCGTGGACATGCCCAAGCGTTTTGACACCTACTTCTACGTCGCCAAGCCCGCACCGGAAGCACAGCCCCGGCATCAGACCACGGAGGCGTGGCAATCGCTGTGGATGCCGGTCAGCGCGATTTTGGCTTCCGAAGCCGAAGGCAGGCTCAAGTTGATGCCGCCCACGTATTACCTGCTGAAGGAAATCGAGGCTTTCGACTCCGTGGACGCTGTTTGGTCGGCCGAACACCCGGTGGTTCCGGTGCTGGCCCCGGTAGGTTCCTTGACTGCGTTTCTCAAGGAACGGGAGAACCGCGGGTAGCCTGCCATACAGCTAGGCTGGGGGCATGAACCTCTTTTTCAAGCTGTTGGGCGCCGGGGTAAGCCTCGGCGCGGGCTTTGTCGGTACCAAACTCGTCAACAAAGGCTGGGAAAAGGCCACAGGCAACAAGCCGCCCACAGGCAACGACGACGTGGAGACGAGCCTGCGCTCGGCCCTGACCTTCGCGCTTATTTCCGCCTTCGTGAGCACGGTCATCCAGGTCCTCACCAGCCGGGGGACGCAGCGGGCCATTGCCCGTTTCGCCAAGTCCCAGGACATCGTCTAAGCACCACACCCGCAAAAGCAACGCGGGGTCACTTATGGCCCATATATCCCCTTGGGACGGGCCATAAGTGACCCCGCGTTGCTGTTAAGGTTCCAGTTGCTGTTAAGGTTCCAGGGGCTCCTGGCCGGCAGCAGCCCTTTGGACCACGGCTTCGAGCTCATCCTTGGTGAGCTTCTCGCGGTGTCCGTGCTTGGTCCGGTAGGCGGAGCGGCCCACCATGTGCGCGGACACCGGCGCCGTGAGGAGCTGGAAGATCCACGCCACCAGCAGGACCGGCCACACCCACCAGGTGCGCATCTGCAGGCCGATGGCTGAGAGCATCAGGAACAGGCCGAGCACCTGCGGCTTGGTGGCTGCGTGCATGCGGCTCATCAGGTCCGGGAACCTCAGCAGGCCGATCGCCGCGCCAAGGGACATCAGCGCACCGACAATAAGGAACACCACGGTGACGGCGTCGATGACCACATCTACTCCGGAGGCATCAGGATTCATTGCTGTGTTCCCTCCTCTCGGCCACGAAGCGGGCAACCGTCACCGAGCCTATGAATCCAATGATCGCAAGGGCCACCAGCAACACCAGATTGTTGAGGTGCCGGTTTACCGCCATGTCCACGGCAAGCGCTGCGCCCACGATAGCCAGCAGGACGTCGGAGGCCAGGACGCGGTCCAACAGGGACGGCCCGATCGCAATGCGGATGATGGCGCCTGCAGCTGCGAGGCTAAGGATCACCGCCGTAGCCACCAGAACAAATTCCTTCACAGCGCTGCCCCTTCCAGGCCGGCACGAGGTTCGGCCTTCAGTGCCTCAACCTCTTCCCGGGTCCCCATAATCCGGATCAGCCCGGCCTCAATACCCTGCGTTTCGTGACGTATCTTGGCGATGTCCGCTTCCCCGTAAATATTGAGTGCGTGCAAGTACAGCGTCGACGTCGAACGGTCCACCTCCACCACCAGTGATCCGGGGATCAGCGATATAACGTGACCTGTTGCAGTCACCATGAGGTCCGAATGGCTCCGCAGGGGAACAGCGACGACGGCGCTCCGGACCTTGGGCCCCTTGACCACCGCCAGGTACAGAACCACGAAGCTCGCTGCCACCACTTTCGCGAGGAAGACCACGGCGAACGGAATGGCACGCAGGATATTGAACCTGCCGCTGAGCTCCACGGGCGGGAGGTAGAAGAACTTGGCAACCAGCACGGCGATCAGGGCGCCGAAGAGCAGGTTGCCCGGGCTGAAGTCCCGCCACAGCGCACCCCACACGATGACCAACCAGATGAGAAGCGGCAGTTCCGTGCGGAACGAGGTCGGTTTGCGGCTCATTTCGCACCACTGTTCTGAGGCAGGGGCGGCACTTCGACGGCGTCGCCCAGCACGGAATGGATGTAGGCCGAGCGGTCCAACATGATTTCAGCTGAACCGTCCGCAATCTGGAAGAGTGGACCGGCGAAGACCGTCAAAGCCACACCGAACACGACCAATGCCGCCGTTGAACCCACCATGGTCCGCGGCAGCACTCCGATGTTCCCGGGGGTCAGCAGCACGGGGTCCGGGTACTCGGCATCTTCAGGTTTGCGCCAGAAAGCCCTGTTCCACACCCTTGCGATGGCCAGCAGGGTCAGCAGGCTCGTGACGACGCCGCCCACTACCAGCACGATCGCCAGAGGCGTACCAAGCTCCACGCCCGCCTGCAGAAGCCCCAGCTTCCCAAGGAACCCGGAGAACGGTGGAATGCCTGCCAGGTTCATGGCCGGAACGAAGAAAAGCAACGCCAACAAGGGCGAGAGCTTGGCCAAGCCGCCAAGCCGGTCAATGGAGGAGCTGCCACCACGACGCTCGATCAGACCCGTCACCAGGAACAGGCTGGTCTGCACGGTGATGTGGTGCGCGACGTAGAACACCGCTGCGCCCAGGCCGGACACGGAACTGATGGCCAGCCCGAACACCATGTACCCGATATGGCTGACCAGGGTGAAGGACAGAAGACGTTTGATGTCACTTTGGGCCAAGGCACCCAATATGCCAACCACCATCGTCAGCAGTGCCACCACCATCAAAGGGACGTTGAGGGTATCCCCGGGGAACAGCAGTGTCTCAGTCCGGACCATCGCGTAAACGCCTACTTTGGTCAGCAAGCCGGCGAACACCGCTGTAACGGGCGCCGGCGCCGTGGGATAGGAGTCGGGAAGCCAGAACGACAGGGGGAAGACAGCCGCTTTGATGCCGAACGCCACCAACAGCATCACGTGCAACAGGTTCTGCGTGCCGGGGTCCAGTTCCGCCAGCTTGACGGCCAGGTCGGCCATCGTGATGGTTCCGGTGGCCCCGTAAATCATGGCAATGGCGATCAGGAACAGGACGGACGACACCACTGAGACCACCACGTACGTGACGCCGGCCCGGATGCGCGGACCGGTGCCACCCAGGGTCATAAGCACGTAGCTTGCTGTCAGCAGAATCTCAAAGCCGACGTAGAGGTTGAAGAGATCACCTGTGAGGAAGGCATTGGACACGCCCGCCACCAGGATGAGATACGTCGGGTGGAAGATCGAAACGGGCGCTTCCTGGTCGCCGTCAGCCATGCCTTGGCCTGTCGCATAAATCAGAACCGCGAGGCTTACCACGGACGAAACCACCAGCATGAGCGAGGAGAACTGGTCCACGACCAGCACCACGCCCCACGGCGGCAGCCAGCCACCCAAGGTGACGGAGGTGGTGCCGCCAGTCCAGACGGAGAACAGCAGAAGGCATTCCAACAGCAGTGTGGTGCTGAGGATGCCGATGCTGACTACGCGCTGGGCGGTCTGGTGGCGGATCAGCAGGAACGCCAGTGCGGCGCCCAGGATGGGAAGGAGGACAGCCAGCGGCGACAGGTTTGCGAGATTCACGCGCTGCCTCCTTCCTGAGTCGTTGTCGTGTTGGGGGTTTCCGTGGCTTCCGGATGGTTCCGGTCCGAAGTGCTTGACGGAGTGACCGCGAACTCCGAGGTTTCCAATGGCACGATCGCGTCGTCCTCAGCGTCGAAGCTGGGGGTCTTTGCCACGCGCACGTCTTCGAGGTCGTCCTGGATTTCATCCTGGCGGGCCAGTACCCAGGTGCGGTAGATGATGCCGAGCATGAATGCTGTCACGGCAAAAGAGATGACGATTGACGTGAGGATCAGCGCCTGTGGGAGAGGGTCGTTGTAGGAATGCGGGTCGGTTTCCTTGGTGAAGAACGGAGCAAGCCCGGCGTACCCTCCAGTACTCAAGATCAGGATGTTGGTCGCGTTGGCCAGCAGCATCAGCCCCAGGAGCACGCGCGTAAGGCTGCGTTCCAGGATGAGGTAGATGCCGCAGGCGTACAGGACGCCCATGACGATCAGCAGGGTCAGGTTGATGCTCATGCGGTACCTTTCCCGGAGCTGGATGGTTCGGCCGCAGCTTCAGCCCATCCGGCTTGCTCGGCTTGCTCGGCTTGCTCGGCGGCATCTTCCTCGGTGAGGGGTGCGCCTTGGCCTTCAAAATGCTCGTCGATTTCCGCACCGAGGCTGCGGAGGACGTCCAGCGCCAGTCCCACCACCACGATGTAGACGCCGATATCGAAGATCGTGGACGTGACGAATTTGACGTCTCCGAAGACGGGCAGCCAGAACTCGACAATGGCGCTCTGGAACACCTGTCCGCCAAGGAACAACGGAACGAAACCGGACGCTGCCGCCGTCGCAAGTCCCGTTCCCAGCAGTGTTCCGGCACTGACTGTCGCGGCCTCGCTCAACTCGAACCGCCCGCCGGCAAGGTACCGGATGGTCAGGGCGAGCCCTGCCGTCAGTCCACCCGCGAAGCCTCCACCGGGCAGGTTGTGGCCTGCGAGGAGGAGATAGATGGAGAATACGATCAGCGAATGGAAGATGAGCCGGGTGACGACTTCGAAAATGATCGAACGCCGCTCGGGTGCCAAGGTGCGGCCGGCCACCAGCCAGGCGTCACGGGTGACTGCCGTGAACTTCCGGGCGACAGCCAGCGTCGCGCTCGTCCGGGAGTCAGGCTCGACGCCGGTGCGGCGCCCCACGCTGCCTTCCGGCACAGCATCGGACGTTTTGATGCGGTCTCCGCGGCTGCGGACGAAGATCAGGCTCGCTACGCCCGTGGCGGCAATCGCCAAGACGGAAATCTCGCCAAAAGTATCCCAGGCGCGGATGTCCACCAGGGTCACGTTGACCACGTTCAAGCCTCCACCGCCTTCGTAGGCAAGGCGCGGGAAGTCGAGGGAAACCGGGGTAGCAACACGGGCACCCATGGCGTAGATCGCCACGAAGATCATGGTGATGCCGAACGCTGCGCCGATGATGACGCGGATGACCCTGAGCCGGCCGCCGGTCCTGTCCCGCAGCTCGGCAGGCAGGCTGCGCATTGCAAGAACGAAGGCCACCAACACAATGGTCTCCACGAGCATCTGCGTCAAGGCCAGGTCCGGGGCGCCCTGGAGCGCGAACATGAGAGCGATGCCGTACCCGGTGACAGACACCATCAGCACGGCGAGGAACCGCTTGTTGGCCCGGACCGCGGCCAGCGCTCCCACCACGATTCCCACGCCCAGCACCATCTGCAGCGGCGAGTTCGGGTCGATGAAGTAGATCCCGTCCGGCAGCGGCTTGTTGGCCATGACAATGGCAGCCAGGGGAACGGCGAAGGCTGCAGTGAGGATCACGGCCAGGTAGAAGTACAGTGAACCTCGCTGCGTGCGGCCCGTGATCCAGACGGCAACATCATCCAGCGCACCGATGGTGTTTTGGTAAGCGCGGTCGCCGTCGACCCAATCGGGCACCAGGCCCTGGACGCGGGCAACGGCGTTGCGGCCGTAGAACATCGCCGCTCCCATCACGAACGTCACCGCCGTCAGGCCCAGAGCGGGCGTCAAGCCGTGCCACAGAGCCAAGTGTCCGGCGTCGACGGCGTCCGGTCCGGTGGCGAACAGCGCAGCGTAAGGCTGAATCCAGGTGTCCACCGGCGTGGGCCAGACCCCGTACACGACGCTGAGCAGGCTGAGGATCGCCGGGGCAGCCAGGAACGAAGGCTTGATGGGTTTGAACGGAGTGGGCTCCACGCCCGGTTTGACCGCGAACGCTCCCCACATGAAACGGGCGCTGTAGGCGAAGGTGAGGATGGAGCCAATGACAAGGCCCACCAGGATCCAGATCCCCAAGGGGTCCTCATTGCCTGTTCCGAAGTGGACGAAAGCCTCAAAGACCGACTCCTTGGCAACAAATCCCGCAAGGGGCGGCACACCGGCCATCGACGCGGCAGCGATCGCCGCCACCACGCCCAGCGCGCGAGATGACCTGAAGACGCCGGAGAGCTTACGGATGTCACGCGTGCCGGACTGGTGGTCGATGATGCCCACCACGAGGAACAGCGTGGCCTTGAACAAGCCATGGGCCAGCAGCAAGCCCAGGCCGGCCAAGGCGGCATCGGGCCGGCCCAGTCCCACCACCATGGTGAGGAAGCCGAGCTGGCTCACAGTGCCGTAAGCGAGGATGAGTTTGATATCCGTCTGCCGCAGCGCACGATAGCCACCGATGATCATGGTGGCCAGGCCAAGCCCGAGGACCAACGGCAGCCAGAACTCCGAGGTCGCGAAGCCCGGCGCCAGGCGGGCCACGATGTAGATGCCGGCTTTCACCATCGCAGCCGCGTGCAGGTAGGCGCTGACCGGCGTCGGGGCCGCCATGGCCCCCGGCAGCCAGAAGTGGAAAGGGACGAGCGCCGATTTGGTGATGGCACCCACCAGGACCAGTACGACGGCGGCATCCACCGCGCCCTGCATGGGTCCGGTCATGAGCGCCCCGGCTTGGTCGAGGATGGCAGACACACGGTATGTCCCGGCTGCCTGGCCCAGGATGATCAAACCCACGAGCATTGCCAGACCGCCTGCAGTGGTGACCATCAGTGCCTGCAGGGCAGACCGTCGTGCCGCCAGACGGGTGCGGGCATAGCCGATCAGGAGGTACGACAGGATGGTGGTGAGCTCCCAGAAGACAAAGAGCATCAGGAGGTCGTCGGAGGTGACCAACCCGAACATGGCACCTGCGAAAGCAAGCAGTTGGGCACCGAAGCCCCCGAGGCCGGAGTCCTTGTTTTTGAAGTACCTGGCGCAATAGACAAGCACCAGGGAGCCCACTCCCAGAATGAGCAGCGACATGACCCAGGCAAGGGGATCCATGCGGAACGCCAGTTCCATGTGCAAACCGGGAATCCAGGGCAAGACTTCTTCTATGCCCCCACCGGAATATACGGCGTTGTACTGAAGGACCAGCCAAACAAAGGCGGCCGCGGGGACGGCGGCCAGAACGTAGAACGCATTCCTTCGAAGCGAGCGGAAGATCAAGGGCGCCACAGTTGCCGCTGCAAAGGTGATGGCAAGAACTGTGATCACTGTTTTCTCCGCAAAGTCAGGAAAGAATTGTCAAAAGTTGGAGCAGGCGGTCATACGTTGGGTTCGGTTCATCCAGTTTATCAAGGGGCCAGGACACTTTTAGGCCACTTTCCCGTCCCCACCGCCCGACGACTGCTGTTGTCCACATAGCCTGTCATCCACACGCAGTCCCTGCCGCCCCGATAGCATTCACACTATGAACGCGGCCGCAGTTCCCGAAGCCTCCAACCCGACATCCGAGCTTGCCTCCGGTCCGGTCACCTCGAAGAAGGGACAGATCCTTGCGTGGGCGTCCTGGGATTGGGGATCTGCAGCCTTCAACGCTGTCATGACGACCTTCGTTTTCACCGTTTATCTCACGTCCAATGCCTTCGGGGGAGAAGACGCGGCATCGGCTGCTTTGGGCGCCGCGCTTGCCATAGCGGGCCTGGCCATCGCTCTCCTTGCACCGGTTACGGGTCAACGCTCCGATGCGGGCGGGCGGCGGAAGCTATGGTTGGGCGTCAACACGGCCGCCACAGCACTGCTCACGGGACTGTGCTTCTTCGTCTTCCCCCGGCCCGAGTTCCTGCTCCTCGGAGTCTGCCTGATCGCACTCGGCAATGTTTTTTTCGAGTTCGCCGGGGTGAACTACAACGCCATGCTGGCCCAGATCTCCACCCCCCGGAACATCGGTAAAGTCAGCGGTTTTGGGTGGGGAATGGGCTACCTGGGCGGGATCGTGGCGCTCCTGCTGGTCCTGCAGCTTTTTGTCCAGCCATCCTTCGACTGGTTCGGTGCCTCTACCCAGGATTCGCTCAATATCCGGCTGGTCGCTGTCTTCTCGGCCCTGTGGTTCTTCATCTTTGCCCTCCCGGTGATGTTTGCCGTCCCTGAGGTCTCCGTGAAGAAGGACACGGCGGCCCTGGGATTCGTCGACTCCTACAAGTTGCTGATCCGCCGCATCGGGGCCATCTACAGGACCAGCCCCCACACCATCTACTTCCTGCTGTCCAGTGCCATCTTCCGCGATGGTCTGGCCGCAGTCTTCACTTTCGGCGGCGTGATTGCCGCCGGGACCTTCGGTTTCGAGCTCAAGGAAGTGATCTTCTTTGCCATCTTCGGCAACGTCGTTGCCGCTGTTGGCGCGGTCATTGGCGGCTTCCTGGACGACAGGATCGGACCCAAGGCCGTCATCGTGTTGTCCTTGATCGGCCTGCTGACCGCGGGAACGTTCATCCTGGTCCTGGGCAATGGAGATTACGTCTTCTTTGGCAATGCCTGGCCCGGGACATCCACCTTCTGGGTCTTCGGGCTTCTCCTGTGCCTGTTCGTCGGGCCGGCACAGTCATCCTCCAGGGCCTACCTCGCCAGGCTCGCCCCGGCAGGTGAGTCCGGGGAGCTGTTCGGTCTCTACGCCACCACGGGGCGGGCCGTCAGCTTCCTGGCACCAACCCTGTTCACTCTCTGCATCACAATCGCCTCTCCCCTCGTCCCTGCCGGGGAAGCCCAGCGCTGGGGCATCCTGGGCATCATGGCAGTGCTCCTGGCGGGCCTCCTGGTGATCCTTCCCGTGAAGCCGCCGGCCAAAGTGGAAGTAGCCGTAGTACCAGAGCGTTAACTACATAGGACCGGTTCGGCGTCGACAACGTACCGGAGCGGTTCAACAGAGTTTAGGGTGGAGCTATGAACGTGGAAGAGACCGAACTTCCGGGCCTCGGCATCCGGAAGGACTTCGTGACGGCTTCGGGCCGCCGGATCGGCGTAGTAGAGCTGCGCGAAGGAGAAACCGAGCTTTTCGTCTCGACGTGGGATGACCCGGACACCTGCCAGGCCTCCATTCCATTGACAGCGGACGAAGCATCGACGCTCGGGAACCTTCTCGGCGGGCAGCACATTGCCATGCGCCTGGCAGAAGCACACCGCGAAGTCCCCGGAATCGTCACACGCCAGTTCTCCATCACCGCTGATTCGCCGTTCGTGAACCAGGCCATGGGGAAGGCCCAAATCCGCACACGCAGTGGTGTCTCCATCGTGGCGATCATGCGTGAAGGTGAGGTTGTCCCCTCGCCTGCACCCGACGTCGTTCTTCACACCGGTGATCTGCTTGTAGCGGTCGGCACCCAGGAAGGACTTGACTCGGCAGCCGACATCCTCCGCAACGGCTGACTCGAATGGATCCGCTCGCATTAGCCCTCGTTGAACTGGGGGCCGTCGTCTTCTGCCTCGGCCTCCTGGCTCGACTAGCGGGCCGAATCGGCATGTCACCCATCCCCCTTTATCTTGTGGGCGGATTGGCCTTCGGTGCCGGCGGGTTCGTCAAGCTCGACGGAATGCACGAGTTCGCACACCTCTCCGGCGAGATCGGCGTCATTCTGCTGCTGCTTATGCTCGGTTTGGAATATACGGCGTCAGAGCTTGTTACGGGCCTGCGGCGTTCGTGGCAGGCAGGCGTCATGGATTTTGTCCTGAACTTCCTGCCGGGCGCAGGGCTGGCAGTCCTTCTGGGTTGGGGGCTCGTGGGGGCAATCGTCATGGGCGGCGTTACGTATATCTCCTCATCGGGTATCGCGGCCAAGGTCATCACCGACCTTGGCCGGATCGGTAACCGTGAGACGCCGGTGGTGCTGTCCATTCTGGTGTTCGAAGACTTGGCCATGGCCATCTACTTGCCCATCCTCACGGCAATCCTGGCCGGCGTAGGGTTCCTGGGCGGGCTGCAGACGGTGGGCATCGCCTTGGCCGTTGTCACAGTAGTGCTGGTGATCGCCCTCAAGTACGGTCAGCGGGTTTCGCAGGCCATCCACAGCGAGAACTCCGAGGTCTTCCTGCTCAATGTCCTTGGCCTTGCCTTGTTGGTGGCGGGAATTGCCTCCGCACTTCAGGTATCGGCCGCCGTGGGAGCCTTCATGTTGGGCATCGCCATCTCCGGCGCCACCGCCCACAACGCCACCCGGATCCTCGAACCCCTGCGGGACTTGTTTGCGGCTATCTTCTTCGTGGCTTTCGGACTTAACACTGATCCGACTTCGATTCCGCCCGTCCTGGGCTGGGCCCTGCTGCTGGCCGTGCTCACTGCTGCCACCAAGATGCTCACAGGCATCTGGGCCGCCAAGCGGGCCGGAATCGCCAAACCGGGCCGGTTCCGCGCGGGGGCGGCATTGATTGCCCGCGGTGAATTCTCCATTGTCATTGCCGGCCTTGCCGTCGCTTCGGGAGCTGTTCCAGACGAACTCGCGGCGCTGGCAACGGCCTACGTCCTCATCATGGCCATCCTTGGCCCTCTGGCGGCTCGTTTCGTGGAGCCCGTGGTCAAGTCCCTCCGAAGAACCCCCAAAGCCCCGCCACGGACCCCGGACCACGCTCCGGCGTAGCGTCTCACCTTTGAACCTTCACTGAGGGGCGACGTCTCAACCGAAACAGGCCGCTAGCCAAACCTCGCGGCTCAAAAAGCTAGATGGACGTCCGGTGGAAGTTCAGGTGGCTGCGGCTTGCGGTGGGTCCGCGCTGGCCCTGGTAGCGGTTGCCGTATTCGCCGGAACCGTAGGGGTGCTCAGCAGCGGAGGTCAGGCGGAAGAAGCACAGCTGGCCAATCTTCATGCCCGGCCACAGCTTGATGGGCAGCGTAGCCACATTGGAGAGCTCGAGCGTGACGTGTCCGGAGAAACCGGGATCGATGAAGCCGGCGGTCGAGTGCGTCAGCAGCCCCAAGCGGCCCAGGGAGGACTTGCCTTCCAGCCGCGCGGCGATGTCATCGGGCAGGCTCACGGTTTCGTAGGTGGAGCCGAGCACGAATTCCCCGGGGTGCAGGATGAAAGGCTCGTCACCTTCCACTTCCACCAGGCGGGTCAGCTCGGGCTGCTCTTCTGCCGGGTCGATGTGGGCGTATTTGTGGTTGTCGAAGAGCCGGAAGAACCGGTCGATACGCACATCCACGGAAGACGGCTGCACCATCGCGGGATCGTACGGCTCAAGAACAATCCGTTGGGAGTCGATTTCGGCACGTATGTCGCGGTCAGAGATCAGCACGTCATCAAAAATACCCCATAGGCCAAATACCCCATGCATTGTCCGGGCCGCCCCATGGGACTATAGTTCCCGGACATGTAAAGCCGCGCCCGTACTTGGGGGCAACGAGCAACCGCGGGGTAATTGTGAACAAACTGGCAGCGCCTGCCGCTATTGTGCTGGCTGGCGCACTGGCACTTTGCATGGCCGCGTCCAGTCAGATCCTGCCGGCGACCGAGGCGGCACCTGGCGCAAGCGCCACTCCGTCGTCCAGCGCCCCTTCCGGACTGGCGGTCCCTGAGGAAAGCCCGACGGCGGCTCCGTCACCATTGGCGGTGGACCCTGCCGGGGGCGGGTCTGAGAGTCCCATGCCTACGACCGAGCCGTCGCCTTCCCAAACGCCTGCTGTGCGCGAAAGCGGTCCGGTGGCAGTCGACCCGGTGTTTGAAACACCTCCGCCGGTGCCGAACATCGGACCATCGTGGGGGCCGGATAATCCGTCGGACCCCAGTCCGGGCACTCCGCCCACTTCTTCCCAACCGGCTGAGGCCCAGCCCACTCCCCAACAGAACGCTGGCGATGGTACCCCCGGCTCGACGCCGACAGGTGAGGCAGCCGGCCCGGCGCCTACCCAAGGAGCTACGCCAACAGCCGAGCCGACACCAACGGCCCAGCCCACAGCGGAACCAAGCCAAACGCCGACACCAAGCCAAACGCCGACACCCAGCCAAACGCCGTCGCCAATAACCACCCCAACCGCCACCGCGCCGGAAAGCCCCGCAGCCCCCACGGCTCCAGCCCCCACCGCCACGCCTTTCCCCGGCAAAGCCCCGAACCAGGATCCCCAGCTCGAAGACGGCGCACTCGCGCTCCTTCCGGATAACAACAGCGCGGCCATCCTGACGGTGTTCAACGCGATCAACAGCTACCGGGCATCGCTGGGCCTGGCCCCGGTGAAGTACCACGCGACGGTGGCGAGCCTGGCGCAGGAGTGGTCCAACAACATTGCAACGCGCGAAGTGATCCAGCACCGGCCCAACTTCTGGACCGACCCGCGGGCGATGAGCCCGAACAATGGCGCAGGCGAGGTCATTGCTGTGCGCTGGGACCGCGACGCCGCGCAGCTTGTGGAGTGGTGGAAGGGCTCACCGGGGCACGATGCTTTGTTGCGCGATCCCCGGTTCAATGTGATGGGCATTGGCATCACGTACACGGATGGCAATTGGCAGACGACGCCCAACCGCTACACACTTTGGGGCGTGGTCAACTTCTTCGGCTACAAGACACTGCCGGCAGGGACCACCAACAGCCCCGGCGGAACGGTCACACCGCCGATTGATCCCGTGGCTGTCTGTGAACCCGGCTCGAAGCACCAGCCGCCAACTGTCGACCTGGGTGCGGCCTCGATCAGCAGCGCCGCCGATCTTGTGTCCATCGCAGGTGACGGTTCCGTGGTCGCCTACCCGTCCTGGGGCAACGGCAGGTTTGGTCCGGGCAAGCGGATTGGGGCCGGATTCGTGGGCCTCAAGGATCTCTTTGTGACGGACTGGGACCGCGATGGGGTCTTCGACCTGCTGTATCAACGCCTCGACGGTGCGCTGCTGGTCTATCCCGGCCTTCAAAGCGGCGGATTCAAGGATCCTGTGATGCTGGGCCAGGGGTGGGGAACCCTGAACATTTCCGTGGGGACCTGGTGCGCCAACAACAGGCTGCCGCAGATCGTCGCCATGGACCAGGGCGGCAACCTTTATCTGTACAAGAACACCGGGCTGAGCTACATCCGCAGCCAGGCAGCGATTGGGACAGGAAACCCCTCCGTCCGGGTGACCATGGTGGACTACAACGCCGATGGCTTTGAGGACCTGCTCGCTACCGAACCGAACGGGACCTTAAGGCTGTACAGGGGCAGCGGTTTGGGCACGCCCAAGCAGGAATCCCGGCCCGTGGTGGGCAGCGCGTGGACCGATTACATCGGGTTGAGGGCGTTGAGCGGGCTCACGGGGCCTGACTCCGTGGGCGTCGCCGGCCTGGACCGCAACGGGCTGGTGGAGTACTGGGACCTCAGTTCGGGACGCCTCACCACCCCGGTCACTATCGGCAACGGCTGGGGTGGCCTGAGGTTTGCCAGTTAGGAGCTGGCTTCGATCGCGGTCTTGAGCCGCTCCAACTGCCCGACCTCGTCTTCCAAGGCCTTCTGGATCATCCCGTTCATGAGCTTCCGCAGCCCTTTGGGATGGTACTCCAGCGCGAAGCGGAGCCGGGTGGTGGCGCCCTCGGTGCTCAGGTAGTAGCCCCCTGTGGGTCGGGCGGGTCCGGCGACGACGGCGTACCGGACTTCCGCTCCGGGGCGGGCTTCGGTGATGGTGAAGTCGGCTGCGATGGGACGGCCACCGGGTCCTGCCACGGTCTGCTGGTACAACGCGCCCTTCTGGCCACGGATGCCGGACCGCAGCGCGATGCTGCGCACATCGGAACGCCAGAGGGAGTTGTTCATGCCGTCCATGAGGAAACCGTAAACGGTCATGGCGTCCCGACTGATCACCACTTCATTGGCTGCGAATGCCACGGAAAACCCACTTTCGGCCTACGGTTCAAATGTCGTAGCCGGGTTCCCCATACACTGCAGCTAACACCTTCAGAATAGTCAGCGCAGCGCCGGGCGCGACACACGGGCACCGAGCCTTGACCGAATGGTTACCTGATGACTTTTTTGGTGCACACTGCTGACACGCGCCGTCCTGCCGGGTAGAGTCCTGCCGCTGGCCAAAAACCGAGTGGGGGACGACATGCGGGTTCAGGATCGAGCAGGGACACCGAAGAATGCCCGACGCCGTTGGGCGGCCCGCGCTGCCCTCCTCGCCACCGTTCTGGCCGGCGCCCTCGCTGCCGCGACCCCTGCAACAGCGGCACCAGCCACCACGGCCCCCGCAGCCAGCCCCGCCAAGCTGCCCGCCGCCGTCGTGAATGTTTTGGTTCCTGCAGCAGCGAATCCGCTGCCGGGGCTCGACCCCGTGGGCGATCCCGCCAACCTGTCCGCCCTGGTGAACAAGGCCCGTCCGCTCAACCCTATCAGCCATGCTCCGGGGGATCTGGTGAACGCCCGCGGCTCGGGCCAATATCTGCGGGCCGAGGCGGCTGCCTGGCTGAACGGGCTCTTCCAAGGCGCCGCCGATGCCGGGACGGGTGGGCTGGCTGTGGTGAGCGGCTACCGTTCCTACGCCCAACAGCAGCAGGTGTACGCCTCCTATGTGAGCCTCTATGGCCAGGCGCAGGCGGACCTGATCTCGGCCCGGCCCGGCTACAGCGAGCACCAAACGGGCTTGGCGGTGGACGTCGGCAACTCCAATGGTTCCTGCGGCCTGAGCACCTGTTTTGGAAACACCGCCGCGGGTGTGTGGGTGGCCGCGAATGCCTACAAATATGGGTTCATCGTCCGCTACCCGAACGGCTACACCAACATCACGGGGTACAGCTACGAGCCCTGGCACCTGCGCTATGTGGGCGTCGACCTGGCAACCGACATGAAGCGTCGGGGGTTCGCGACCCTGGAGCAGTACTTTGCCGGCAACCCCACTATGTACGCGAGCATCACTTCCGGAGCGGACCTCGTGGCCGCGGACGCGGCAGGCAGGCTCCTTCGCTACCCCGCACTGCCCAGCGGAGGGTACGGCGTCCCGAACCAGATCGGTTCCAACTGGACGGGCCTGAAGCAGGCTTTCGTGGTGGACTGGGATTCGGACGGGGTCTACGACCTCCTGGCCCAGTGGAGCAACGGGACCCTGGGCCTGTTCAAGGGCTGGCCGGGCGGCGCATTCTCCACCCAGATCGTGGTGGGTACGGGCGACTGGGACGCGATGACCATCACTGTCGGCAAGTGGTCCAGCAATCAGGGCTACCCAGGCGTGGTGGGTTACTTCCCGGACGGCGGTCTGCGCTACTACCCCAACACGTCCGGCAGGGCGTTGACGTACCGGGTCGATATCGGGACCGGTTGGGCCGGCATGGGGTTGACCATGGCGGATTGGGACGCGGACGGCGCCAACGACATCCTTGCCACCACCACTTCCGGCGTCCTGCTCAGCTACCCAGGCAACGGCTTCGGCGGTTTCAAGGCACTGCCAAGCAGCATCGGATCCGGGTGGGGAACCATGAAGGCCCTTGTTCCCAGCTTCGGCTTGTCGGGACCGGGGACACGGAGCATCACCGCCCAGACGGTTGATGGGTACTTGGTGGACTACGGATTGGGCAATGGCGTGTGGGGCGCCCAACGTCAGGTTGGCAAGGGCTGGAACGGCATGAAACTGTTCAGGTAGGGCACTTCCGAGGTGGGGTGAGCCGGCCGGAGTGCCTGTCATTGGGAGCCGCGCAACTGCGCTAAGCTAGGACTCGCCCGGTTGATTTCCGGCCGGGCAGCGCGGGCGTAGCTCAATGGTAGAGCGCTAGCTTCCCAAGCTCGATACGCGGGTTCGATTCCCGTCGCCCGCTCACAGCGAACCCCGGATCCTCAAGGATCCGGGGTTCTTTTGTTTGCATGCCTGGAGACGTGACGGCGGATCCCGCCAGGATCAGACCGTCTGCGGTTCCTGCACGATCCGCAGCACCCGACGGCGGTCCCGCAGATCCACCTTGAGGTGCAGCGAGGACTTCCGGGCAAGGACGACGGCGACTACCGCTGCGGCGATTGCCGGCACCCCGCCTGCCACGAGGATGGCCAGGTGCGGACCAAGGTGCTCTGCAAGCCATCCCATCATGGGTCCGCCGATGGCCTGACCGCCGATGAGCACCACCAGGTAAAGGCTCATGACGCGGCCGCGGATGCTCATGTTGGAACTGGTTTGGACCATTTGGTTGGCGGCGGTGAGGAACATCAGGCACCAGAAACCGGAGAGGACCATGGTCACACTGAAGAACACCATGGATGGCATCACCGAAGCCAGGCACAGCATCAGTCCGTACAGGCCTGCGGAGAGCACCACCGAGCGCAACCGCAGCTGCCTGCGGCGGGTGGAAGCGACGGCGCCCATCAGTGCACCGAGCGCAACCATGGCGTTCAACAGTCCGTAGCCTCCGGCACCGGCGTCGTACACATGGTCCGCAAAAGCGGCCAGCAGCACCGGCATGCTCATGGCGAAAACGGCCACGAATCCGGCCATCAGCCATGGCCAGTAGATGGTGGGCTTGCTGAGCGCGTAGTTGAGGCCTTCGCGCAGCATGCCCTTCTTTCGGGGTGTCGGCTGGCTGAGGTGGAGCTGGTCCTTGCGGAGGATCATCAGCATGGCCACTGTGGAGCAGCAGGCCACGGCGTTCCCTGCGAAAGCCCAGCCCGCGCCGACGGCGGTCAGCAACCAGCCGGCCAGCGCCGGACCTATGAGACCGCCAAGCTGGAAGGTGGTGGAGTTGACGCTGATGGCATTGCGCAGATAGGTGGGTCCGACGAGTTCGTTGACGAACACCTGCCGGGCGGGCTGGTCGAGGACCGTCACAAAGCCCAAGACCAATGCGATGACGTAGACGTGCCAGACCTGGACCGTGTGGGTGAGGGACAACACCGCCAAGGCCGCCGCCAGCACCGCTGCCGCCGACTGGCAGATGATGAGGATCTTTCGTTTGGCGAAGCGGTCGGCAATCATGCCGCCCCAGGGGCCAAGGAACAGTGACGGCATGAACTGCAGGGCCACGGTAATTCCGACGGCGGTGACGGAACCGGAGAGTTGGAGCACCATCCAGTCCTGGGCGATGCGCTGCATCCAGATGGCGATGACCGCGATGAAGTGGCCGATCGCGAAGATCCTGAAGTTGGGCACCTTCAAGGAAATGAAGGTGTGCCGCCAGGGCAGCTTTTCACTCACGACGGCGAGTGGCTGGGTGACGGTGTCCGGCTGCTTTGTCTCCGGCAGGCTTGCATCCGGCTGGGGACCAGCTGACAGGGAATCGATGACGGGCTGGCTGACGTGTGCCGCTGAAGGCGGTGGGGGTGCCAAGAGTAGTCCTCGGATGGGAGTTTCGGTGGGATGCGTTTAACGCTAGGGTTGCCAGCAGCAATTGTGGAAGCGTATTGCGCCTATAACTAGCATTGCGGAACGCAATGGGCTCCCGTCCCCGCGCAGTACTCCGTCCCTGCGCTGACCTGCGCTTTGAGGAGTTCCGTGTTCGAACCCGTCCAGCTCCGCTCCTTCCTCGCCGTTGCGGAAACGCTGAGTTTCACCAAGGCCGCAGAGCGACTTGGACTTGCCCAGCCGACAGTGAGCCAGCACGTACGGAAGCTTGAGGCGGCCGCTAAGCGGGTCCTCGTGGCCCGCGATACCCGCGAGGTCAGGCTCACCGACAATGGGGATGCCATGGCCGGTTTTGCCCGCAGCATCCTGGCGGCCCACGATTCCGCCGCCCGGTACTTCTCAGGTTCGGCCATGCGTGGGCGCCTCCGCTTCGGCACTGCCGACGACCTCGCCATTACGGGCCTCCCCCGGATCCTCCGCGAATTCCGGCAGCTGTACCCACAGATCAACCTCGAACTCACCGTCAGCCAAAGCGATCAGCTCTACAAACGGCTAAACGCCGGGCAACTGGACCTGGTGTTCGTGAAGTGGGTGGCCGGGGCCAAGGAGGGAACAGTGGTCCGGCACGACAACTTCGCGTGGGTAGGCGTGGAACAGACCGTTCTCGAGCCCGGCGCACCTGTCCCGCTCATTGCCTACCCCGCCCCGAGCCTCAGCCGGAAACTCGCGATCGATGCTTTGGAAGCCGAGGGCCGCACCTGGCGGATTACCTGCAGCACCAAGCAAATCAGCGGTGTCCTGGCAGCGGTCCGGGCCGGCATCGGAGTTGCGGTCATGCCCGCTTCACTGGTCCCGGAGGACCTGAAGGTGATCACCCAGCGGTTCGGGCTGCCGCCGGTGGGCGACGTCGACTTCACCCTGATCCGCAATCCGCTGGCCAACGCGGAGGTCATTGACGCCTTGACCCAGGCCATCATGGGTCGGACGCTGAGCAAGTCGAATTAGGCTTCGAAGGTGTTCGAACGGACACCCCGGTTAGCTGGGTAAGCGCATTCCCGGTATCGTGGGGCGCATGACCGACCACCCTTCGCTTACCGAGCTGACCCCTGGCATTTGCTCCGTCACGCTCCGCTCCCATGGAATTCAGGATGTCGTCCGGATTGCGGCTGACGCAGGGCTGGCAGGAATTGAGTGGGGCACAGATGTCCACGTCAGCGACGCCGCGTCGGCAGCTCTCGCCAAGGAGTCTACGGAAGCCGCCGGGCTGGCGGTCCTGTCGCTCGGTTCGTACTACCGTTGCGGCGCATTTGGGGATTTCGACCGCATCTTGGATCTCGCCGAGACCGTGGGGGCACCGAGAATCCGCGTCTGGGCAGGCGAAACCGGCTCTGCGGAGGCCAGCAAGGAGCTGTGGGAGGCGATAGTCACGGACACCCGGCGGATTGCCGACCTTGCGGCTGCCCGGGATATATCCATCGCCTTCGAGTACCACGGCAACACGCTCACAGACTCCCCCGCTACGACGCTGGAACTGCTGGACCGGGTCGATCACCCGAACGTCGGGACCTACTGGCAACCCGCCGTCGGGCTTTCAGACCAGCAGGCGCTGGACTCGCTGCACCAGGTCCTCCCGCACGTGACGGGCGTGCACTGCTTCTCCTGGGGACCGGCGGGCGAGCGCTTCCCGCTTCGGAACCGAAAGCTGCTGTGGCAGGCGGTTTCGGATGTCCTCCGAGGCAACGGCAAGGACCTGGACCTCATGTTGGAGTTCATCCAGGACGACCTCCCGGAGAACGTGCTCAGCGACGCCAACTTCCTGCACGCGCTCACGCTGGGCGAGGACTAGGGCAGGCCAAGGAGGACGCCGCAGCGAGTTCGCTGCAACACTGCGGTCTCGTACGGAAGCTTCCGGCGAAACCGCAGGCTTCCGGCGATTTCGGCACAAGCAGGCCTTAAAACTCCGTGCTGCGGCGCAGCTGCACAGATCCGCTCACCGGAGGCGTGTCCGGATCTCCCGCCGCGAGGCGCCCAATATCTTCCAGCGGCAGGTGAACCGTCGACAAGGCGGGGCGGAAGTCGCGCAGGGTTTCAATATCATCGAAGCCGGCAAGCGTGGCATCGCGGGGAATCCACACACCCTCCGGACGCAGGGCTGCCGTGACCCCGATGGCCATGACGTCATTGACGGCGAAGATGCAGAGCCGCTCCTTGGAGGTCTTGATCCGTTCCGCTAACGCCTGACCGGCCCGGAAACCCCCGGCACGATTGAACCCGGTGCGGATGACTTCGGCGGCCGGGCGTCCGGCGTCGGACAGGCCGCGCTGGAAGCCGCGGACGCGGTCATCTGAGGTGAACAGCCCCTCGGGGCCGGCAATGATCACGAATCCGCCCTCGTGGCTGGCCGCGAGTTGTTCAGCCAGCCCGGCAGCCAGCTCCTCATTGGGCACCTTCACCACGTGATAGCCCTCTGTTGCGGTGGCCCCCACCACGGGGTGGCCTACGACACCCACCTGTCCCCCGTTGCGGCAATAACGGTCCAACTCGGCAGCCAGTTCGGCGTTGCCCTGCTTGTCTTCTTCGCGTGCCGAGCGGGAGCCGGCGATCACGATGGAGTCGGCGCGGCGTGCGGCGAAGGCAGCCACGGCTTCCTTCTCATCTGCAGGAGCTCCGGAGGTGCTGGCCAGAAGCACCATGCGGTTCTGCTGGCGGGCGGCCTCCTGGACGCCGCGCGCAATGGCCGAGAAGTAGGGGTCGGCGATGTCGTGGACCACCAGTCCGATAAGCCCCGAGCTCGATTTCGCAAGGGCCTGGGCTTGCGCGTTGGGAACGTAGCCAAGCTTGTCGGCGGCCTCCCGTACGCGCTCCGCAATGTCTTCGGCAGGCTTCCGGGACGAGCCGTTCAGGACCCGGGAGGCCGTGGCCAGGGAGACCCCGGCCAGGCGGGCAACTTCACTCAGCGTACTGGCGGCCACGGGGAGACTCCTCTTCTTCAAGCGCCGGGGCTGGCGCTAAGGAAATTATGGCAGCTACGCGACAATTTTGGGAAAGCGCTTGCCAAGCAAGCCGGAAATGGTGCATTATCGATCCCAGTGGGAATGCGCTTTCCAACACTGAAAACCAAGCACCGGCTTCCGCGCAGCGACCGGCACACAAGGCATTTGGAGAAAACATGGGCTTCGAAACAAAGACGATCCGTATCGCCATGAACGGCATCACCGGCCGAATGGGTTACCGCCAGCACCTGCTGCGGTCCATCCTTCCCATCCGCGATGCAGGCGGCTTCACCCTTGAAGACGGCACCAAGGTCCAGGTGGAGCCCATCCTGGTGGGCCGGAACGAAGCGAAGATCCGCGAACTCGCCGAGCTCCACAAGGTCTCGGAGTGGACCACAGACCTGGATTCAGTCATCAACGACCCCACCGTGGATGTCGTTTTCGACGCCTCCATGACCAGCCTCCGCGCAGCCACCCTCAAGAAGGCAATGCGCGCCGGCAAGCACATCTTCACAGAAAAGCCCACCGCGGAGACCCTCGAAGAAGCCATCGAGCTGGCACAGATCGGCAAGGAAGCCGGCGTGACCGCAGGCGTCGTCCACGACAAGCTCTACCTGCCCGGACTGGTAAAGCTTCGCCGCCTGGTGGACGAGGGCTTCTTCGGCCGCATTCTCTCCATCCGTGGCGAATTCGGCTACTGGGTCTTCGAAGGCGACGTTCAGGCCGCCCAGCGCCCGTCGTGGAACTACCGCAAGGAAGACGGCGGCGGAATGACCACGGACATGTTCTGCCACTGGAACTACGTCCTCGAGGGCATCATCGGCAAGGTCAAGAGCGTCAACGCCAAGACCGCCACGCACATCCCCGCCCGCTGGGACGAGGCCGGCAAGGAATACAAGGCAACCGCCGACGACGCCTCCTACGGCATCTTCGAACTCGAAACCCCGGGCGGCGACGACGTCATCGGCCAGATCAACTCCTCCTGGGCCGTCCGTGTCTACCGCGACGAACTGGTTGAGTTCCAGATCGACGGCACGCACGGTTCCGCCGTCGCCGGTTTGAACAAGTGCGTTGCGCAGCAGCGCGCGCACACCCCCAAGCCGGTCTGGAACCCGGACCTGCCCGTGACCGAATCCTTCCGCAGCCAGTGGCAGGAAGTCCCCGCCAACGCAGAGCTGGACAACGGCTTCAAGCTGCAGTGGGAAGAATTCCTGCGCGACGTGGTCGCCGGCCGCGAGCACCGCTTTGGCCTGCTCTCTGCCGCCCGTGGCGTCCAGCTGGCCGAGCTCGGCCTGCAGTCCTCGGCCGAGCGCCGCACCATCGACATCCCGGAGATCACCCTCTAATGACGTCACTGATTCTTCCTACAGACGACGGCGGCACCCGCGAGTACCGCCTCCAGGCCGCCACAACATGGGCCAAGCCAACCGCTCCCTTGACGGCCCGCCGCGCCTACGCCGCAGCCCACGTCATTCCCGAGGTCGCCGCTGACAACACCCCCGGCGCGCCGGCACAGCTGGACTGGGACGCGACGTTGGCTTACCGCCACGAGCTGTGGTCCTACGGTCTGGGCGTCGCCGACGCCATGGACACCGCCCAGCGCGGCATGGGCCTGGACTGGGCAGCAACCCAGCAGCTCATCAAGCGGACCGGTGCCGAGGCAGCTTCGGTGGTGGCCGCCGGGAACGCTGCCGTTGCCGGCAAGTCCGTCCGCGACCTCGTCTCCTGCGGCGCGGGCACCGACCAGTTGGACATCGCAGCGCTTCCCGACGGCGCAGCCGGAGTCCAGGCGGTGATCGAGGCCTACCGCGAGCAGATCGCCGTCGTCAGCGAAGCTGGTCCCAAGGTGATCCTGATGGCTTCGCGAGCCCTCGCCAAAGTCGCCAACGGCGCCGACGACTATCTGCACGTCTACTCCACGCTGCTCCAGGAAGTGGACCAGCCGGTCATCCTGCACTGGCTCGGCACCATGTTCGACCCCGCGCTGGCTGGCTACTGGGGCTCGGACGTTGTTTCCGTAGCAACCGAGACCTTCCTTAGCTTGATCCGCGAGCACGCAGACAAGGTCGACGGCGTCAAGGTTTCGCTGCTGGACGCCTCGCACGAGGTCGCCCTCCGCGCGAACCTCCCGGAAGGCGTCCGCCTCTACACGGGCGATGACTTCAACTACCCGGAGCTGATCGACGGCGATGGAGCCAACCACTCGGACGCCCTGTTGGGCATCTTTGCGGCCATCTACCCGGCCGCGTCGGTCGCCCTGCAGAAGTACGACGCCGGTCAAGGCGCCGAGGGACGCGCCATCCTGGACTCCACCCGCGAGCTCGGAAAGCACATCTTCAGCGCCCCGACGTTCTACTACAAGACCGGGATCGCCTTCATGTCTTGGCTCAACGGCAAGCAGCCCGGATTCCAGATGGTGGGGGGCCTGCACTCGGGCCGTTCAGTGCTGCACTTGGCGAAGACCTTCGAACTGGCGGACCAGGCCGGCCTGCTGAAGGACCCCTCCCTGGCGGCGTTCCGGATGTCCGACTACCTGCGCATCAACGGGGTGGGCGCATGAGCGACTTCTCGCGACTCTCCCTCAACAGCGCCACCACCAAGAAATGGACCCTGGCCGAAGCCGTGGATGGTTGCGCCCGTGCGGGCATCCCGGCCATCGGCCCCTGGCGCGACCGCGTGGCCGAGGCCGGGCTGGACAAGGCCGCCAAGCTGATCAGGGATGCCGGACTGCGCGTTTCGTCCTTGTGCCGCGGCGGGTTCCTGACGGCAGCTGACGCCGAGGGACAAGCAGCGGCTCTGGCTGACAATTTCGAGGCCGTCCGTGAAGCGGTAGCACTCGATACCCAGGAATTGTTCCTTGTGGTCGGAGGGCTCGCACGCGGTGAGAAGGACGTGGTGGCTGCCCGCCAGCGAGTGGCCGACCGGCTCGAGGAACTGGTTCCGTTTGCTACGGAAAACGGCGTTCGCCTGGTGCTGGAACCGCTGCATCCGATGTACGCCGCTGACCGCGCGTTGATCTCCACCCTTGGCCAGGCACTTGATCTCGCCGCGCCGTACGACGCGAAGGCCGTCGGCGTCGCCGTCGACACCTTTCATGTCTGGTGGGATCCGGAGCTGAAGGCCCAGATCGAACGGGCCGGACGTGAAGACCGCATCGCTTCCTATCAGGTGTGCGATTTCAACCTGCCGATCGCCGCCGACGCGCTGCTCTCGCGCGGGATGATGGGCGACGGCGTCATCGACTTCGCGACCATCGGCACCTGGGTCAGGGACGCCGGATACACGGGCGACATTGAGGTCGAGATCTTCAACCAAGAGATTTGGGACGCCGACGGCGACACGGTCCTGGAAACCATGAAGCAGCGCTACGCGGAGCTCGTCCTCCCGTTCGCCTAACAACGTGGTCCTCCCGCGGATGCCCTAAGCGCCGCGGGAGGATCGCTCCAAATACCAGCGGGTTCCTGCCAAGGTCACGGCGGGGGCCCGCTTTTGCGCGTGCCAAGGGTGACAGCAATTACGAGGCATTCGCGGCAAGCTCCACGCGGGTCTTCGGCAGGCCGATCAAGGTGACCGAACCGCCGTCGTTCCCTTGCAGTTCGAGACTGATGTTGCGCGTCTCCGGCTGCGGTTCCACTGTGCTGACCCTGAAAACTTCACCGCCGATCCGCAGCCGGTCGCCGTTCCTGACCGTCTTGAGCTTTGTATCTTTGCTTGCGGTCATCTATTTGTCTTTCCTGGAGTCGTCACCTTGTGTTTCGCGGAGTTCCTCGCCGCGGCTCACAAGTTCTTCTTCCTTTTTCTGCTGTTTCTCGCTGCGTTTGGTGTCCCGGGGAGGAAGCTGGAGGCTCTCCTCAGCCTCAATGCCGCCCTGGAGCTGACGGCCGCGTTCCATCTCGGCATCGAACTCGGCGCCGAACAACAGGGACATGTTCAGGATCCACAGCCACAGCAACATGATGATGACGCCGGCCAGAGCGCCGTAGGTCTTGTTGTAGTTGCTGAAGTTGGCCACGTAGAAGCCGAAGCCCAGGGAAGCCAGGGCGAAAATGACGAGCGCGATCAGTGAACCCATGCTCATCCAGCGGAATTTGGGCTGTTTGACGTTGGGAGTGAAGTAGTAGAGGACAGCAATGATAGCCACCACGATCACGATGAGGACCGGCCACTTGGCGATGTTCCACACGGTCAAGAAGACATCAGACAGGCCGATCGCCCCGCCAATTGCCTCGGCCACCGGACCGCTCAGGACCAGCATGGCCGCCACCAGGGCAGCCCCCACCACAGCTACGACCGTCACGGCCAGCATGGTTCCGCGCAGCTTCACAAGACCGCGGCCTTCGTCCACTTCGTAGACGCGGTTCATTGCCCGGCTGAAGGCCGTGACGTAACCGGAGGCGGACCAGAGGGCCACAAGGATACCGAAAACCAAGGCGAAGCCCGCAGCGTTTGATCGGGTGAGCTCTTCAATGGGTTGGCGCATGGCGTCGACACCTGGTCCAGGCGCGAATTGCTGGACGATGTCAAGGATGGCCGAGGTGGTCTTGCCTGCGTCACCAAAGAGCCCCAGGACGGAAACCAGTGCCAAGAGGGCCGGGAAGAGCGACAGAACAGCGTAGTAAGTCAAACCTGCCGCGGCATCGGGACACTGGTCCTTGCTGAACTCGCTCAGCGTGCGCTTGGCAATGTAGGTCCACGTAGGCTTGGCGAGGTCGTTGGGACTGTCCGGCTTGGTGGAATCTTCCGGAGAGGGCGCAGTCCGCGCCTTGCTCGTACTGGTGTGGGCTGAGTCTTGTGTAGTCATGAGGCACTCGTCCGTGGGTAGTTTGCGCGAACAGCTGACCCATCAATACTAAGCATACTGATGAATACTGCGGAAGAACCCCGGCGAAAATACCTTTGTGTCAGGCCAATTTACTCGCCAGCAAGAACTCGAATGGCGACTCAATTACTGAGCGGATCACCTGGCCGGCGGCGCCCAGGAGCGTACCGGAATGCTCCAGTCCGGACACCGTGAGGTTTCCGGGGGCCAGGAGTCCGGGAGCGTGCCGTTCCAAGCCGGCCAGCAGCGACGGCCTGAGCCACTCGCCCAGGACGGCAAAATGCCCACCAAGGACCACGGCCTCAATATCCATCAACCGCGCGGCCGAGGCGAGCGCAACGCCCAGGTAGCGACCGGCGTCGTAAACCGCCGCGGTGGCTCCCGGCTCACCGGCAGCAAGCGCCACCAGCAGCATGTCGGTCCGCTCGCCCAGTGTCCCGGCGGCAATCCCGGCCGCTTCGAAAATGGCCTCCTGGCCGGCAAAAGTCTCAAGGCAGCCCGATCCACCGCACGAGCACGCAGGGCCTTCGGGATGGACCACGATATGGCCCAGCTCGCCCGCCGACCCACCCGGCCCGGTGTACAACTCGGAGCCGATGATGACGCCGCCACCAACGCCGACCTCACCCGAGACGTACAGGAAGTCGGGCGCCCCTCCGCCATACCAGAGCTCGCCGAGGGCTGCGCTGTTGGCCTCGTTGGAGAGCTTGACGCCAAGCGGTGCCCCCTCGAGCAGGGACCGGGGGTGCAACTTCTCGTTTTCCCAATGGAGGTTGGGGGCGGACAGCACGACGTCATTCTTTTCATCCACCAGCCCGGGAACGGCCAGCCCGCCGCCTAGGATAGCTATGTCCTCCGCGGCCGCCGCCGCCTTCGCCTCAGCGGCCAGAACAGCCAGCTGATCCATGACCTGCATGGGCGGAACTCCGCGGTTCCGCGATTCAACAGCCGAATGGAAGCGCAGGTTCCCGGCAAGATCCACCAGGCCTACAGCCAGATAATCGACGTTGATCTCCATGCCCACGACGCCCCGGCGGGAGTTCAGCTCCAAACCCTGGCCAGGCCGCCCCCGCTCACCATCGCGATAAAGGCCAACCTCCGACACCAGCCCCGACTCGACGAGATCCGCCACAAGACTGGAAACCGCAGCCTTGGTCAGCCCGGTGCCGGCAGCAAGCTGCGCACGGCTGGGCTTGCTGTCAGCGGTTCTGGCAATCGAGTCCAACACCAGCGAAAGATTTCGACGGCGGACGTCACCCACGCGTCCGGGCGCAGTTGGCTCATTCATCAGCAGGGACCTCCTCGCGGATTCAAAATTTCTTGCGGACTTCCATTGACCATGATCCATCATCCCCCATATAGTTCAGATTGAAAACTAATTGGAATGCCGTTTTCCATCTTCTTTCCCGTTGCCTTGCAAAGGAGCAATCATGACCCCTCAGCCCACCCCTGCAGACAAGTTCACGTTCGGTCTCTGGACGGTCGGTTGGACCGGCGCCGACCCCTTCGGCGTGGCAACGCGCCAGGCCTTGGACCCTGTTGAAGCAGTCCACAAACTGAGCGAACTCGGCGCATACGGCATCACCTTCCACGACAACGACCTCGTTCCTTTCGATGCGAGCGCCTCCGAGCGCGAACTGATCCTGAAGAACTTCAAGGCAGCGTTGGCTGAGACCGGCCTGAAGACGCCCATGGTCACCACCAACCTCTTCAGCCACCCGGTCTTCAAGGACGGCGGATTCACCTCCAACGACCGTTCCATCCGCCGCTTCGCACTGAGCAAGATCCTGCGCAACATCGACCTCGCGGCCGAGCTTGGCGCCGAAACGTTCGTTATGTGGGGTGGCCGCGAAGGCAGCGAGTACGACGGCTCCAAGGACCTCGCAGCGGCACTGGACCGCATGAAGGAAGGCGTTGACACCGCCGCCGGGTACATCAAGGAAAAGGGCTACGGCCTGCGGATCGCCCTGGAGCCCAAGCCCAACGAACCACGCGGCGACATCTTCCTCCCCACCGTGGGACACGGCCTGGCTTTCATCGCCCAGCTGGAGCACGGCGACATCGTTGGCCTCAACCCGGAAACGGGCCACGAGCAGATGGCCGGACTGAACTTCACCCACGGCATTGCCCAGGCACTGTGGGCCGGCAAGCTCTTCCACATCGACCTCAACGGCCAGCGTGGCATCAAGTACGACCAAGACCTCGTCTTCGGCCACGGCGACCTCACCAGCGCCTTCTTCACTGTGGACCTCCTGGAGAACGGCTTCCCCAACGGCGGACCCAAGTACACCGGCCCACGCCACTTCGACTACAAGCCGTCCCGCACTGATGGCTACGACGGTGTCTGGGAATCGGCCAAGTCCAACATGTCCATGTACCTCCTGCTCAAGGAACGTGCCCTGGCCTTCCGCGCGGATCCCGAAGTACAGGAAGCCCTGGCAACCTCGGGCGTGTTCGAACTCGGCGAAAGCACTCTGGCTGCCGGTGAAACCACGGCGGACCTGCTGGCTGACGCCAGCGCCTTCGACACGTTCGACGCCGACAAGGCAGCTGAGCGCTCATTCGCCTTCATCCGCCTCAACCAGCTGGCCATCGAGCACCTCCTCGGCGCCCGCTGATCCACCCCCACCACCGCAACCCCGCCGCCGGGCCTGCCCTTGGATATCCCAGGCAGGCCCGGCGCGGTTCGCCAAAGGAACAACGCATGCCTCTCGTAGCCGGGATCGACAGCTCCACCCAGTCCTGCAAAGTGGTCATCCGGGATTCAGCCACCGGCGCCTTGGTTCGCCAGGGCCGGGCCTCCCATCCGGAGGGTACCGAAATCCACCCGGATCACTGGTGGACCGCCCTGCAGGAAGCAATCGAAGCAGCGGGCGGGCTCGACGACGTCGATGCCGTTTCCGTCGGCGGGCAGCAGCACGGAATGGTGTGCCTCGACGAAACCGGCAACGTGGTCCGCCCTGCCCTGCTGTGGAACGATACCCGCTCCGCGCAGGACGCTGAGGAGCTGATTCTCGACGCCGGACATGGTGATCCCGTAGCGGGAGCCGGGTATTGGGCGGGCAGCACCGGCACAGTTCCAGTAGCTTCCCTGACGGCCACCAAACTGCGCTGGCTCGCCCGGAACGAGCCCGAAAATGCGCAACGGACGGCCGCGGTGTGCCTCCCCCATGATTGGCTGTCCTGGCGGCTGGCCGGTCACGGCCCGGGAACAGGCCCGGCGTCCTTGGAGCTCCTGCGTACGGATCGCTCGGATGCTTCGGGCACTGGCTACTTTTCGGCAACCACCGGCGAGTATCTTCCGGACGTCCTGGAGAGCACCCTCGGGCACCTCCCACTCCTGCCCGGCGTGGTTGGGCCGCTGGAGACGGCTGGCAAGACCCCTGCCGGTGCACTGATCGGACCCGGCGCGGGCGACAACGCAGCCGCAGGCCTCGGCGTGAGTGCCAGCGTCGGGGATGTTGTCATTTCCATCGGAACGTCCGGAACGGTATTTGCGGTCTCGGACACTCCCTCCCGGGATTCAAGTGGACTGGTAGCAGGCTTCGCCGATGCCACGGGCCACTACCTCCCACTGGCCTGCACACTCAACGCCACGCGGATCTTCGACGCCACAGCTGCATTGCTCGATGTGAGCCTGGACGAGCTGGGTACTTTGGCGTTGTCTGCTCCGGAAGGCGCCGGGGGCTTGACGCTGGTCCCCTATTTTGAAGGGGAGCGGACCCCCAATCTTCCCGAGGCCACCGGCTCCCTTCATGGGCTGACCCTCTCCAACTACACTCCCGCCAACCTGGCGCGGGCGGCGATAGAGGGGGTTGTCTGTTCGCTCGCTGACGGCTTGGCAGCCCTCCAGGCCCAGGGTGTAGAGGCCCGGCGCATCATCCTGGTTGGTGGGGGCGCTCAATCCGAGGCTGTTCAACAAGTGGCTGCCTCCGCGTTCGGACTGCCGGTCTTTGTTCCGAAGCCCGGAGAATACGTGGCTGACGGCGCGGCACGGCAAGCGGCCGGCGTCCTCACGGGCCAGTTGCCCGAGTGGCCTGTGGACGGCCTTACCGTGGACCACGCTGATCCGAAGGGGGTGGCGCCCTTCCTGGAGAGGTACCGCCATTACGCCGCCAAGGCAGCCATCGGCTGATCGTGGCTCCCGGTGCTCTATCGTGACAGGGTGAGCTCAGAACAATCTGCATCAGCCCGGCCTCCCGTCATGGAGGACGTCGCCCGCGTGGCAGGTGTTTCCCACCAGACTGTCTCCCGGGTCCTGAACAACCACCCGAACGTGAGTTCCAAGACCCGCGAACGGGTAGAGCAGGCCATCACCGAGTTGGGCTACCGCCGCAACACAGCTGCCCGCAGCCTGGTGACCCGGCGGTCCCAGACCATCGGGGTGCTGGGCAGTGAACTTGCCCAATACGGGCCATCACACACCCTCCTCGGGGTGCAGCAGGCAGCACGGGATGCGGGTTATTTCGTCAGCGTGGCCGGCCTTCGGGAGGTCACGCCCGAGACCATCAAGGATGCGCTGGCACACTTCATGGACCAGGGCGTGGACGGCATTGTGGTGACGGTTCCACATCCGGGCACATTCGAGGTCCTCAAGGATGTCACTTCCCAGGTTCCGTTGGTCGCTGTGGGCTCCGTCGGCGACGAGGAACTCGCCGGCGCTACCGTTGACCAGCGGCAGGGGGCCCGGCTCGCCGTCGAGCATTTGCTGGACCTGGGGCACCGGCGGATCGGCCACCTGTCGGGCCCCTCCGACTGGATCGACGCCGCGGCACGCATCGACGGCTGGCGTGACGCGCTGGACGCGGCCAGCATCGAGCCGGGAACCTTGATCGAGGGGGACTGGAGCGCCGAATGCGGTTACCGGGAGGGCCTGAAAATTGCCGCTGACAGAGCCGTCACCGCACTGTTCGTGGCCAACGACCAGATGGCGCTGGGGGTATTACGCGCCTTCCATGAAGCCGGGGTGCAGGTTCCCGGTGACATCAGCCTGGTGGGTTTCGATGACCAGCCCGAGTCGGCGTACTTCATCCCGCCGTTGACCACAGTGGCCCAGGATTTCGAAGAACTCGGCCAACGGTGCATTGGATTGTTGCTGGACCGCATCGAAAGCGGCAGCACCGGGACAGCGGCGACCGTGACTCCCCGGCTCGTAGTCCGTTCCACCACCGCCCCGCCCCCAACTAAGTAACAGCAGATGTCGTATTGAGCTCCCATTACGACATCTGCTGCTACCTACATGGGGGTGTCGGGGGCCAACGTCCGTCCTGAGCACAGCTTCACCCTGAGCGGCTCTTGACATCAATGTTGTGAGCGCTAACAATTGCATCAGACGTTCTTCACTTTCCACCCCGACCCCCGGCAATGAGGCCTTGGCCAGCCGGATGGAGACACCCATGAATACCTCTGAAAACCTCCCGCTCGATGAGCAGTTCGTCATCGGCGTGGACTACGGCACCTTGTCCGGCCGCGCCGTCGTGGTGCGCGTCTCCGACGGTGCCGAGATCGGCAGCGGCGTGTTCGAGTACCCCCACGCAGTTGTTTCGGACCGCCTCCCCACGAGCGGGCAACGCCTCCCTGCCGACTGGGCCCTTCAGGTCCCGAACGACTACCGCGACGTCCTGCGCAATGCTGTACCGGCCGCCGTCGCTGATGCCGGTATCAACCCTGAGAACGTGGTGGGTATCGCTACCGACTTCACCGCCTGCACCATGGTTCCGACGACGGCGGACGGCACACCGCTGAACGAACTGGAACGCTTCGCTGACCGGCCCCACGCGTTCGTGAAGCTGTGGCGCCACCACGCTGCGCAGCCGCAGGCTGACCGCATCAACCAGCTGGCAGAAGAGCGTGGCGAGTCCTGGCTCCCCCGCTACGGCGGCCTGATCTCCTCGGAATGGGAATTCGCCAAGGGCCTGCAGCTTCTCGAGGAAGACCCCGAGGTCTACGCGGCCATGGAGCACTGGGTGGAGGCGGCCGACTGGATCGTCTGGCAGCTCTGCGGAAGCTACGTCCGCAACGCCTGCACTGCCGGTTACAAGGGCATCTACCAGGACGGCAAATACCCGTCGGAAGATTTCCTGGCAGCACTGAACCCCGATTTCAAGGACTTCGTCAGCAGCAAACTGGAGCACACCATCGGGCGGCTGGGAGATGCCGCGGGCTACCTCACCGAAGAAGCCGCCGGCTGGACCGGGCTCCCGGCGGGAATCGCCGTGGCGGTAGGCAACGTTGACGCCCACGTCAGCGCACCTGCCGCGAACGCTGTGGAACCCGGGCAGCTGGTAGCGATCATGGGCACCTCCACGTGCCATGTCATGAATGGTGATGTCCTGCGTGAAGTCCCCGGCATGTGCGGCGTGGTCGACGGCGGCATCGTGGACGGCCTGTGGGGCTACGAAGCAGGCCAGTCCGGAGTGGGCGACATCTTTGGCTGGTTCACCAAGAACGGTGTGCCACCCGAATACCACCAGGCCGCAGCAGCCAATGACCAAAGCATCCACGAGTACCTCACGGAACTCGCGGAGAAGCAGGCCATCGGCGAGCACGGCCTGATCGCCCTGGACTGGCACTCGGGCAACCGCTCAGTGCTGGTGGATCACGAACTGTCCGGCGTCGTGGTGGGGCAGACCCTGGCCACCAAGCCGGAGGACATCTACCGGGCACTGCTGGAGGCCACGGCGTTTGGAACCCGGACCATCGTGGATGCCTTCCGTGACTCCGGGGTACCGGTGAAGGAATTCATCGTGGCCGGCGGCCTGCTGAAGAACAAGTTCCTGATGCAGGTCTACGCAGACATCACCGGCTTGCAGCTCTCCACCATCGGCTCGGAACAGGGTCCCGCATTGGGTTCGGCGATCCACGCCGCCGCTGCTGCCGGGAAGTACGCAGACATCCGCGAGGCCGCCGCTGCCATGGCTGCCGCGCCGGGAGCTGTTTACACCCCGATCCCGGAGAACGTGGCCGCGTACGAGGCCCTCTTCCAGGAATACCGCACCCTTCACGACTACTTCGGCCGTGGAAGCAACAATGTGATGCACCGCCTGAAGTCCATCCAGCGCCTGGCACTGGGCGCCGGCGGGGTGGCCGAACCGGCGTCGAACTCCTCCACCGACCAGGCTGAGCGGGTGTCCGCATGAGCAACCTCCTGGACACCATCGCCAAGGTCCGTGAGGACGTCTGCGAACTCCATTCGGAACTGACGCGCTACGGGCTGGTGGTCTGGACGGCAGGCAACGTTTCCGGCCGCATTCCAGGTCATGACCTCATGGTCATCAAGCCCTCGGGTGTCTCCTACGACGACCTCACGCCCGAGCTCATGGTGGTCACCGACCTGTACGGCATCCCGGTCCGGGGCATGAACACCGGCAGCAGCGGCACCATCGACTGGGGCAACCCCGACCTCTCGCCGTCCTCGGATACCGCTGCGCACGCCTACGTATACCGGCACATGCCCGAGGTCGGCGGAGTGGTGCACACACACTCCACCTACGCCACAGCGTGGGCTGCCCGGGGCGAAGAAATTCCCTGCGTCCTGACCATGATGGGGGACGAATTCGGTGGGCCCATCCCCATCGGCCCCTTTGCCCTGATCGGCGACGACTCCATCGGCCAAGGCATCGTGGAGACGTTGAAGGACTCCAACTCACCGGCCGTGCTGATGCAGAACCACGGCCCGTTCACCATCGGCAAATCCGCCCGCGAGGCCGTCAAAGCCGCCGTGATGTGCGAGGAAGTGGCCAAGACTGTGCACGTCTCGCGCCAACTCGGCGAGCCACTTCCCATTGACCAAGCCAAGATCGAGTCGCTCTACGACCGCTACCAGAACGTTTACGGCCGCTGAGGCGGACCACCAACCAGCCCGCGCTTTTCAGCAAATACCCAGGAGCCCTCAAATGCCCAACGCCAACAACACCTCGCTGGACCAGTACGAGGTCTGGTTCCTCACCGGCAGCCAGCACCTCTACGGCGAGGATGTCCTCAAGCAGGTCGCTGCGCAATCCCAGGAGATCGCCAACGTCCTGAACGCCGCCGGTGATGTGCCGGTGAAGCTCGTCTGGAAGCCCGTCCTCACCGATTCCGACGCCATCCGCCGCACCGCCCTTGAAGCCAACGCCGATGATTCCGTGATCGGCGTGACCGCGTGGATGCACACGTTCAGCCCGGCCAAGATGTGGATCCAGGGACTGGACGCACTGCGCAAGCCCCTCCTGCACCTGCACACCCAGGCCAACCGGGACCTCCCCTGGGCGGACATCGACTTCGACTTCATGAACCTCAACCAAGCAGCCCACGGCGACCGCGAATTCGGGTACATCCAGGCCCGCCTCGGCGTGCCGCGGAAGACCGTCGTCGGGCATGTCTCCAATCCTGAGGTCGTGCGCCAGGTGGGCGCCTGGCAGCGCGCCTCCGCCGGCTGGGCAGCGGTCAGGACCCTGAAGCTGACCCGCTTTGGTGACAACATGCGCAACGTCGCAGTCACCGAAGGCGACAAGACCGAGGCCGAGCTGCGCTTCGGCGTCTCGGTCAACACCTGGTCCGTCAACGAGCTCGCCGACGCTGTCCACACCGCCGCAGAGTCCGACGTCGACGCCCTGGTTGCAGAATATGAGCGCCTCTATGAGGTGGTTGACGAGCTGAAGACCGGCGGTGCCCGGCACGAGTCCCTCCGCTACAGTGCCCGCATCGAGCTGGGCCTGCGGAGCTTCCTGGAAGCCAACGGCTCGGCTGCGTTCACCACGTCCTTCGAGGACCTCGGCGAACTCCGCCAGCTCCCCGGCATGGCCGTGCAACGGCTCATGGCCGACGGTTACGGCTTCGGCGCCGAAGGTGACTGGAAGACCGCCATCCTGGTCCGCGCGGCCAAGGTCATGGGCTCCGGGTTGCCCGGCGGCGCTTCGCTGATGGAGGACTACACCTACCACCTTGAACCCGGCTCGGAGAAGATACTCGGGGCGCACATGCTCGAAGTTTGCCCGTCCCTGACCGCGAAGAAGCCCCGCGTGGAGATCCACCCGCTGGGCATCGGCGGCAAGGAAGATCCCGTCCGCATGGTGTTCGACACCGACGCGGGCCCCGGCGTCGTCGTCGCACTGTCCGACATGCGCGACCGCTTCCGCCTGGTCGCCAACGCCGTGGACGTCGTCGACCTCGACCAGCCACTGCCCAACCTGCCCGTCGCCCGCGCGCTCTGGGAACCGAAGCCGGACTTCGCCACCTCAGCTGCCGCGTGGCTCACAGCCGGAGCCGCCCACCACACGGTACTCTCCACGCAGGTGGGCCTCGAGGTGTTCGAGGACTTCGCCGAGATCGCCCGCACGGAACTGCTCACCATCGACGAAGGCACCACCATCAAACAGTTCAAGAAGGAACTCGCCTGGAACGCCGCCTACTACAAGCTGGCCGGCGGCCTGTGAGCACCGAATTCACGCTAAGCGCGGGCGGTTACACGGCTGTTGTGACCGCCCGCGCCGCCGCGCTTCGCGTCCTGCAGTTCGACGGACGGGACCTTGTGGTCCCGTTTCCGGAAGGCGGCCCGATCCCGGATTACCGCGGCATCATCGCCGCGCCCTGGCCCAACAGGATCGCTGACGGCAGGTACGCCTTCGACGGCGCCACCCATCAGCTTCCGCTTACCGAGCCGGAGCGGGGCACGGCGCTGCACGGGCTCGCTTATCCGCTCGACTGGACCGTGAAGGAGCACGACGCCGGTTCGGTCACCTTGACGTGCACGGTGGGGCCGACCACGGGCTATCCCTTCGTGGTGGAGCTCTCTACGCGTTATGTTCTGGACCAAACCGGACTCCACACCTTCGTGACCGCCCACAACGCAGCGGACGTTGCCGCTCCCTATGGCGTGTGCCCGCACCCGTACTTGGTGGCGGGTTCTTCGCCTTTGGATGAGTGGATCCTCGAAGCGCCCGCCGGGAAGTTCCTGGAGGTCACCCCGGACCGGCTGCTGCCCGTTTCGCTGGAGCCGGTGGCAGGCCATGAGTTCGACTTCCGTTCCGCGCGGCCCATCGGCACCACCGAAATCGACCATGCATTTACGGACATAACGTTCGACGCCGGGCTGGCGCGGCTTTCGCTGCGGGACCCGGCGGGCACCGGCGTCGGAATGTCGTGGGACGAAAGCTGCCCGTGGCTTCAGATCCATACGGCTGACAAGCCGGCACCCATTCCCAGCCGTATTGGGCTGGCCGTGGAACCGATGACGTGTCCCCCGGATGCGTTCAACAGCGGCACGGACCTGATCCGCCTGGAACCCGGCGAGACCCACACCGCCTCCTGGAGCATCTACGCCCTCTAACAACCCAACTGGGTAACAGCAAATGCCGTTATGAGGTTCCATAACGGCATTTGCTGTTACTTACTTGGGTGGGGTTAGCCGATCAGCCGGGCGTCACCGGTGTTGATCGAGGATGCCGGGAAACCGTTCTTCACCACAATCTTCTCCAGGCTTCCGTCCTTGCGGAGACTGTCCACATAGTCGTTCAAAGCCTTGACCAAAGCCGTGTTTCCCTTGGTTACAGGCAGGCAGGTCTGCGGCGGTTCGAGTGAGGCTTTGATGGCGTTGTCAGGCTCGAGAACCTCTACCTTGAGACCGTTGCTGTTGTTGTGGGCCTCGCCGAAACCGTCGATACCCACGTCCAGCCGGCCGGACTTGAGGTCCTGGAACAAGTCCACCGGCGCCTTGTAGAGCTGGAGGTCCCCGCCGAGGTAGCTCTTGGCGTCGTCAACCCACACATTGCCGTTGACCGTCCCCACCTTTTTGCCCTTGAGGTCGGTGACTTTGTTGAGGCCGTCCTTGGAGATCAGGACCATCTGGTCCGTGTAGATGGGTTCTGTCAGGTCAAGGATGTCGGCCCGGGCCTTGGAGCGCCACCAACCACCGGTGGCAATGTCCGCCCGGCCACCCTGCACCGTGGGGATAACTGCTGCTGCAGCTGCGGAGACCGTGGTGATTGAAAGGCATTCTTTCTGCGCAAAGCCCATGAGGATGTCGCCGTCGACGCCTCCGAGCTCGTTGCCCTTGAAGGTGACGTAGGGAGGCGCTTCATAGACGGCCACCGTCAGGTTGCCCTTCTTAATGGTGCCGAAGTCCGATGCCGGCTTGCAGTCAGCAGAGACCTTGGAGCCGGCAGCTTCGGTGCTGCCACCGCAACCGCTGAGGGACGCGGCCAGTGCCAGGGCAGCCGCTGCTGACGCAATCATTCGTAATTTCATGATGGGTTCCTCTGTATGGGGGTGCTTGACGACGTCAACGGTGACGCGCCAGGCGATGCTCAACGAAGTTGCTTAGGGAACTCGCGGGAATAGTGATCAACGCGTACATCAGACCCGCGAGGGTGAGGATGCTCAAGTAGCGGAACGTGATGGAGCCGATGGAGTAGGCCTGGCTCATCAGTTCCGGCATGGCAATGGTGTAGGCCAGGGAGGTTGCCTGGAACACCATGATCGCGAATCCCATGAGCGGCGGGATGGCGATTCTGATCCCTTGCGGAATCACAACAAATCGGAGGATGTCTCCGCGGCCCATGCCCAGGGCATGGCCGGCTTCCACTTCTCCACTGGGCACCGCCTGCAATCCGCCGCGGATGATCTCGCTGGTGTAGGCCGCTGTGGTGAACGCCAGGGCCAGCGATGCCGCAACAAAGGAGGTCAGCGTCATTCCGGCAGTGGGAAGTCCAAAGTAGAACAACTGCAAAACCACCAGGGCAGGAGTTCCGCGGCCTATTTCGATCACGCCAATGAACAGCAGCCGGACAAACCTGTTCTTTGAACCAGCACCAAGTGCCAGTACCAGCCCCGCCGGCAGGCCTATCAACAGCGTCACCAAAGTCAGCTGCAGGCTGACCCCCAAGCCGCCCAACAGGTCCGGGAAGTATTCCACCCAGTCGTTGAAGAACGTCATCGCGCTACCCTCTTTCGAAGCTTGGCATCCAGCAACCGTGTTGCCCACGCGCAGGGAATAGTCATGGCCACGTAGAGCCCGGCCGCCCACAGGAAGGGCACAATCGCATCCCCTGTAACAGTGGATTCATGGCTGGCCCAATAGATGGTGTCCTGGACACCTATAACCGAGGCAACGGACGAGTCCTTCAAGAGGCCGATCGCAAAAGTTGCCGCAGCCGGGATGGAAACACGAAAGACCTGGGGGCCGATAACGGTGGCCAAGGTGGCCGCATGGGACAGGCCCAAGGCATCGCTGGCTTCCCACTGACCTTCGTGGATGGCCGTCAATCCGCCCCGGTAGATCTCAGCCATGTAGGCGGAGGCCACCAGGCCGAAACCAATGACTGCGGCGGCGAAGGAGCTGAGTTCAATGACGCCGATTCCCACACCGAAGTAAATGATGAAGAGCCAGGCCAGAGGAGGAATACCGCGCAACAGCTCAATGAGGGCCCGCGCAACGAACCGCACCAAGACAATTCGCGAGCGGCGTGCCAGGACCAGCGGGATGCCGCCTACGGCACCCAACAGAAGCGAAGACAGTGTCAGCAGCAGCGTCATGGTGACGCCCTGCGCCACTACGCCGAGGTGTTCCATGTCAGCGCTCCAATACTGCGCGCAGGAACCGTCGCGTACGCTCCATGGCAGGAGCGGTGAAAACGTCGGCGGGATCGCCCTGTTCCAGGATTGCACCTTCGGCCATGACAACCACGCGATCCGAGACATCCCTCGCGAACTGCATCTCGTGGGTCACCACCACCATGGTCATGCCCTCGGAGGCGAGTTCTTTCATGACGGCCAGGACTTCCAAGCCGACCTCGGGATCGAGGGCAGAGGTTGGTTCGTCGAACAACATGACCTGCGGGTCCAAGGCCAGTGCCCTGGCAATCGCGATCCGCTGCTGCTGGCCACCGGAGCAACGGCTCGGGTATTGCTTGGCCTTGTCCGCCAGCCCAACCCTTTCCAGCAGTTTCATGGAACGGGCATCGGCCTCAGCCCGGCTCCTGCCCAGCACCCGTTCCTGGGGAAGGGAAATATTGCGAAGCACCGTCATGTGCGGGAAAAGATTGAAGGACTGGAACACCATGCCCACATTGCGGCGCAAGCTGACCAGGTCCTTATTGCTGATCTCGGTGCCGGCGTCCACGTGGTTGCCTTCAACAGTAATCCGCCCGCTGTCCGGGACCTCCAGCAGGTTGATGCACCTTAGGAGTGTGCTCTTGCCAGCGCCGCTGGGGCCGATAATGGCAACGACCTCACCTTCCCTGACGGACAACGAGACATCATTGATCACTGTGTGATCTCCATAGCGCTTGACTACTGATTCAAGCGCTATGGCGGTCCGATGTTCAGCGTCTTCATGCATGGCTAACTCGTTCCTGACTTGTGTCATTGGCTCAAGGCGACGCTGACAGGCGCCGGTGCCGCACCGGCGTCGAACCCTTTACCCAAGGCGTTCAGCGCAAAAGAGGCGATATCGAGGATCGGCACGTTGGTGTATTTGCGGATTTCCTGGCGGAATTCAGGCAGCAGGGTGCATTCAAGTACCAGGACGCCAACATCGGCAAAGCGACCCCCCGGTCCGAACTCACGCTTGGCCACCCTGGCCACGCCTTCCTTCAGCAAGGCCTGGTCCCAGCCATTGCCCAGCGCGTGGTCGTTGGTCAGCATGGTGGCCCAACCGGGCTCGCCTTCCATGCCGGCGATGACGATCTGCGATGACAATGCGTGATCAGCCAGCAGCTTGGCGGCGAGTGACTCCGAGACAGTCAACACGCCGATGTAGCCGCTGGACAGCACCGAGGCAATCGGGAGCAGGTCCAGCCCACTGGTGATCACGTTGGTCGTCTGGCGCTTGTCCTTGCGGGCGTAGAAGAAGAAGCCGCAGTCGGTGATGACCAAGGGGCAGTGCGCCAGCTTTTTGCTCGCTTTCCAAAAGGCCTCCACAGCTTCGGGCTCGCCGTTCACCAAGGGCTCCACCCGGGCACCCCGCGCCACTGCGTAGGCCACGGGAAGGCCCTGCCAACTGGCGGGGTTCTCGAAGAAGCCCACGGGATTGTCACTGATGCCGGGCGCATCCGGGGTGAGGCACTCCACGTAGTCCACCGGATACGAGTCGAGGTCGCAGAGGATGACGCCAAGCTGGGGCTTAACCTCAGTCATTGCCGGCCACCTCCACGGGAACGTCGAGCGTAGCCTGGCTGCCGCCGTCGAACGCTTCTACGCGGGTGGCGGCACTGCCGACAATAGCGACGGCGTTGACCTCCACCCGGATGCCTGGCAGGTTCAGCTCCTCGCCGATCAGAATGCCCGTCGCCGTGGGGCCGGGAGCCGGGAAGTAGCTGAAGCGGATGTCGTAGGTGCGCTGCCATTCTTCGTAGCTGAGTTCGCCTGCGTAGAAGGTATTGAACTGGACAACATCGCCCATGGTTCCGCCGAGGCTTTCGATGACCCGCTTCAGGGATTCCATGACGTTCTTGCATTGGGCCACGATGTCGCCGGGGTTGTTGACGTTGCCGTCAGCGTCGAGGTCCTCCTGGCCACCCACATAAATCATGTCCCCGACGCGGATGCCGTGGCTGTGGTTGATCTTGAAGTGGCCTGGCACCTGCCAGTGTCCGGGAACCTCTGCGAAGCGTCGTTCGAGGGTGGTCATTTTTCGTTCTCCTTTGTGGTGATCGTCACTGATCACTTCAAGCATGGAACGAAAAAGGGGCTTTTAACCCGACAACAGTGCGAGGTCTGCTGGGGCTGCCACAAGAGATTCTTGCGCCTGCCTTAAAGGCACGACGGCGGCCCTCCCGGCTTAGGCGGCAGCGGCACCCAGGAGGCTGTGGATTTCGTCCAAAACAGCCTTGACGATCGGTCGCCTGGCATCGCTGCTGCGCGTTACCGTGAGCACGCGCCTGTTGATATGCGGCCTGTCGAAGGTATGAATTCCGACCGGAGCCACGGCACTGTCCACGGAAAACGGCGGGAGCAACGAAATGCCGCGGCCCCGGGAAATTGACTCAACCAGCAACAGGAGATCATCAACCACCCACCGGATGTTGGGCTCGAACCCTTCATTCCGGCAGGCGTAGCGGACCGCTTGGCCGCAGGCGCCGGCATCCGGAGTGAGTACCCACGCTTCGTTTTTGAGGTCCGCCAGCTTCAGCCGGGGCGGGACCACGTAGTCCGGCGGAGTCACCAGGGCCAGTGGTTCATTCATGACTTCCTGGGTCACCAGATAGTCAGGGAAGGCCATGGGCACATTGTCATAGAGGTCCACGATGGCAATGTCCAGGGCGCCGTTCAGCAGTTGCTCGATGCTGTCCACGGGTTCAACAACGTTGACGGTAAGTTCGACGTCAGGAGCGCTCACCTCGAGCTTTTCGGTGACAGGAAGCAGGACGTTCCGGGCCAAAGAGGGAATGGAGCCTATACGGACGCGGCCGGCAAGTTCGCCGCTGAGCTGGTCCATCTCGGCGCGGGTCAATTCCAGAAGGCGCACGACTGCGCGGGCATGCTCCACCAGGATCTCCCCGGCTCCGGTCAATCCAACGCCGCGGGAGGAGCGGTCCAGGAGCTGTACTCCGGTTTCGCGTTCCAGGATGCTGATCTGTTGGGAAACGGCCGAGGACGTAATGCCCAGGACACGGGCTGCACCGGCCAGGGAGCCTTGCCGGGCAACCTCGTTAAGGAGGCGCAACCGCGTAACGTCGGGGAGGGGTTTTTCCGTCATGAATCATTCTTGCACGATTAGCTGTTCTTAAGTCAGAAGCGGATGTATCTTAAGTTAAACAACGAGCCAGGCCCGGACGACGATGTCCGAAACTGGCCCCCATCACTTCCCCTGTGAAAGGACGCCACGTGAAGACCGTGGAAACAAACCCGTCCAAACTGACCCTTACCGGCATCCTCGGAGCCCCCGACTCTGTTGCGCGAAACATCACCGCCACCATCGAGGACCTCGCCCCCGACCTGCAGGAACTCAGCCACGGAATCCATGGCATTGCAGAAGTTGGCTTCGAGGAACGACTCTCCGTGGCCTTCGCCGCCGAATTCCTCCGCTACAGGGGCTATCCCGTCCAAGTCGGCAGGTACGGTCTGCGCACTTCGCTGCGTGCCGAGGCCGGCTCGGGCTCTCCCAAGGTGGCGGTCCTGGCTGAATACGACGCCCTCCCCGGGGTAGGCCATGGATGCGGTCACAACGTCATCTGCGCCGCGGCCGTCGGGGCATTCCTCGGCGTGGCTGCGCATGTTGAACAACTGGGCGGCTCCGTAGTACTGATCGGCACCCCGGCTGAGGAAAACGGGAACGGCAAGGAACTCCTGGCCCGGGCAGGCGCCTTTGACGACATCGACGCCGTCGTGATGCTGCACCCCTTCACCGGGGAGTATGAGGTTGCATCCTTCGCATCGTTGGCGGTCCGCGACGTGGAGGTGACTTTCCACGGGGTGGCGGCCCACGCTTCTTCGGCACCGCACATGGGCCGTAACGCCCTCGACGCCGTTGTGGCCGCATACCAAGGGATTGCGGCGCTTCGCCAACACATTCCCGCGACGGATCGCCTGCACTGCCTCATCACTGAGGGCGGTTCGGCGGTGAACGTCGTCCCCCACCTGGCGGGCGCCGTCGTCGAAATCCGCTCCCTGGACCCGGCTGGACTGGTGGACATCTCCCGGAAAGTTCAGGACATCCTGGAAGGCGCGGCGCTCATGACCGGCACGCGGCTGGAAACGTCCTGGGACCCCTTCCCCGCCTATCTCCCGGTCCGCAGCAATGACGCCCTGGCCACCCGCTACCACGGGCACATGTCCGCACGGGGCCGCGCCATCACGCTGGAGACTGAGTTGGTGGGCGGTGGCTGGTCGACGGATCTGGGCAACCTGAGCCTGCGCATCCCGTCCATCCACCCCACGGTCAGCATCTCCCGCGAAACTGCCGTGATGCACACGGTGGAGTTTGGCCAGCATTCCATCAGCCCCGCCGGCGACGCCGCCGTGGTGGACGGAGCCGTGGGGCTGGCACTGACGATTGCCGACTACCTCGCCGACGCCCGGCTCCGGGAGCAGGTGCAGCTGGACTTCGAAGCCGCCGGCGGCGCCGTTGACGTCGAACAGCTGCTCACTCCACCCACGCAGAAGTAGCAAGGCCATGCTGAATCCAGTTCATTTGCGCACCCTCTCCGTGGTCCTCCGCACAGGCTCTTTCGCTGACGCGGCACGCGAAATCGGCTACACCGGTTCAGCCGTTTCACAGCAGGTGGCGGCGCTGGAACGGGCCGTGCAGGCGCCGCTGGTGGAACGCGACGCCCAGAGCATCCGGCCCACCGAGGCTGCCAAGTTCCTGGCCGCACGGGCCCGCGACATCATCAACGCCCTGGGTGCGCTCGAAGACGACATGAAGGGCTTCAGCAAGGGCGACTACGGCCTCATGCGCCTGGGCAGTTTCAGCACCGCAAGCCAACGGCTGCTGCCGGGAGGGCTGGCCGCCTACCTCCGCAGGCACCCGAACTCCTCCGTGGAACTCGAGGAAAGCGGACCTGCCGAACTTGCGGCCATGATCCGGGATTCAACACTGGATGTGGCCGTGGTGTTCCACTACGACCTCGTCCCCCAAAAATGGCCGGCCAATGTGGTTGCCGTCCCGCTGCTGGCCGAGGAGCTGGTGCTGCTGCTGCCGGACGGCCACCGCTTGGCGGGAACGGACTCCATCACAATGCAGGACCTCGCTGAAGAGAACTGGGTGTCCACCAAGGAGGACTGCTCGGGCGATGCCTGCCTCCGACATCTCTGCGCAGGAAGCGGGTTCGCTCCCCGCATCAGTGTGCGCAGCAACAATTACGACGCCATCCGCAGCATGGTCAAGTCCGGTCTCGGCGTCGCCCTGGTTCCCGCGCTGGACCACGTTCCCACGGACGGTATCGTGGCCACCGGCATCCGCGGTTGCACGGCCCGGAGGCACATCTCGGCATTACGGCAGAAAACGGAGGCGGGGATCTCCATCAGCAGTGTCATCCAGTGCCTGGGCCGCTCGGCGGACCGGCTGGCGGTCTCCACCCCGGGCCTGTTCCGTCAGACGAAGCAGCCCGACGCCATGGCGCCGGTAGAGTACCTGGCCGGGCTCCGCGCGTCGTAATCCCGCCCAACTGGGTAACAGATAACGCTCCACTGAGCCGCCAATGGAACATGTGCTGTTACCTAGTTGGGTGCACCGGCGGTGCTTTGGCGCACCACGAGTTCGGGCGTGAACACGACGGCGCGGTGCTTGGTCCCGCCGCTCTCCTGCTCCTCCGCGAGCAGCTCGACGGCGGTCCGGCCCAGCGCCTCGGTCGGCTGGCGGATGGAGGACAAAGGAACGACGGCGGAGGTTGCGAAATCGATGTCGTCGTACCCGATCAGGGCAATGTCTTCAGGGATGCGGACGGTGCGCAGCATGGTCAAGGACTGCATGACCCCGAGGGCAAGGAGGTCATTGGAGCAGAAGACCGCATCCGGGCGCTCATCCGGCGAACGCTCCACCAGATCGTTGCCCACCTGACGCCCGGCCAGGACCGTCTGCCCGGCAGAGTCGAGTACCTCAATGGACGCTCCCGCCACCTCTGCCACCGCCCGCTGCGCGCCTTCGAGGCGGTGGGCCACCTGGCGGATTGCTGGACTTCCGACGAAAACCAGACGACGGCGGCCGATGTCCAGCAGGTGCTTGGCCGCCAAATAACCGCCTTCCTCATCATCGACCGAAACTGAGCTGCAACGTTCCGTGTCGGCGAGCTGGTCCACCAGAACGGTCGGCACGCCGCGTTCACGAAGGTTGTCGATGCGGTCCGCGACGTCTCCCACCGGGGACAGAAGGAGCCCTTGGACGCGCTGCTCTTGGAAGAGGTCCATGTAGTGCGCCTCCCGGGAGGCATCCTGTCCGCTGTCCCCTACCAAGACAACACTTCCCAGCGCGGTGGCGGCGTCCTCGGCTGCTCGGGCTACCGAGGAAAAGAAGGGGTTGCCGACGTCCAGGACCACCAGGCCGATAGTGCGGCTTTGGCCTGCGCGGAGTTGGCGGGCGGCGTCATTGCGCACAAATCCAAGTTCAGCGATGGATTTCAGCACTCGCTCCTTGGTGCGCTGCGAGACACGGTCCGGGTAGTTGAGCACGTTGGAAACCGTGCCCACGGCAACCTTGGCATGAGTGGCAACATCTTTGATGCTCGCTGTTTGGGACATGCTTTCCGATCTCCGCCGTCTTCTCGTCTTACCTGCAGGAAACGCCTTGACACCCTCCTTTATCCGAGGGTAATTTGAATCGTAACAAATGAAACGATTCAAAGACGAGTAACCCGGAGAACCGCAGATGAGGGTATGTTTCCGTTCCTCCGTCCACCCCGAGTTGATGGACGAGTACAGGCGCCGACACGCAGCCGTTTGGCCCGGGATGCTCCGTGCCCTCAAGGACGCGGGTTGGAACAACTACTCCCTGTTTCTCGCGTCAGACGGGCAGCTCATTGGCTACTTGGAATGTGACGACTATGCGCAAGCGCAAGCCCGCATGGCCGTCACCGAGGTCAACGCCCGCTGGCAAGCGGAAATGGCCACCCTCTTTGCCAACAGCGATGTCCCTCCGGACGAGGGCTTCGAGATCGTGGAAGAAGTTTTCAACCTGGAAGACCAACTGGCTTCAGCAAGCAAGGCCGGCAACGCCATCACCCATCAGAAGGAACAAGCATGAACACCACAGAATCGGCCCTGGGCCGCTTGGGAGAACTGGCCATTGAAGTGCCCTCCTGGGCCTATGGAAATTCGGGGACGCGGTTCAAGGTCTTCGGCACCCCGGGTACCCCACGCACCGTGCAGGAAAAGATCGCGGATGCGGCGAAGGTCCACGAGCTCACGGGCCTGGCGCCCACGGTCGCGCTGCACATCCCGTGGGACAAGGTGGATGACTACTCGGCCCTGCGTGAATATGCAGAGGGCCTGGGTGTTGGCCTGGGCACCATCAACTCGAACACCTTCCAGGATGATGAGTACAAGTTCGGTTCGCTCACCTCCTCGAACGAATCCGTACGACGCCGGGCGATCGAGCACCACCTCGAGTGCATCGACATCATGCACGCCACCGGGTCCAAGGACCTGAAGATCTGGCTGGCTGACGGCACCAACTACCCTGGCCAGGACGATATGCGCGGCCGTCAGGACCGTCTCGCAGAAAGCCTGCAGGAAATCTACGCGGCCTTAGGTGATGAGCAGCGCTTGGTGTTGGAGTACAAGTTCTTCGAGCCGGCTTTCTACCACACCGATGTTCCGGACTGGGGCACCTCGTACGCGCAGACCCTGGCCCTGGGTGAGAAGGCGTTTGTGTGCCTGGACACCGGCCACCACGCCCCCGGCACCAACATCGAATTCATCGTGATGCAGCTCCTGCGGCTGGGCAAGCTCGGTTCCTTCGACTTCAACTCCCGCTTCTACGCCGACGATGACCTGATTGTGGGCGCGGCTGATCCTTTCCAGCTGTTCCGCATCATGCACGAAGTGATCCGTGGCGGCGGTTTCGGGAAGGAGTCCGGCGTCGCCCTGATGCTGGACCAGTGCCACAACCTGGAAGAGAAGATCCCGGGCCAGATCCGCTCGGTGCTCAACGTCCAGGAAATGACCGCCCGCGCCCTGCTGGTGGACACGTCCGCGTTGGATGAGGCCCAGCGGGCGGGGGACGTCCTGGCCGCGAACGGCATCTTCAACGATGCCTTCTACACCGATGTCCGCCCGGTCCTGGCCGAATGGCGCGAAGCCCGCGGACTGCCCGCCGACCCGATCGCTGCCTACAAGGCCAGCGGCTACCAGAAGAAGATCAACGAGGACCGCGCAGGCGGCCAGCAAGCCGGATGGGGCGCGTAACACCATGAGTACTGTTGAAGAGCTGATCAACCGTTCCAACCGCCTCGGTGCGGACAAGCGGAACACCAACTTCGCCGGCGGCAACACCTCCGCGAAGGGCACTGAAAAGGATCCCGTCACCGGCCAGGACGTCGAACTCCTCTGGGTCAAGGGCTCCGGCGGTGACCTCGGCACGCTGAAGGCCGAGAACCTTGCAGTACTCCGGCTCGACCGGCTGCAGGCGCTGAAGTCCGTTTACCCCGGCGTCGAGCGTGAAGACGAAATGGTGGCCGCGTTCGATTACTGCCTGCACGGCAAGGGCGGCGCGGCGCCGTCGATCGACACCGCCATGCACGGGCTGGACGCCGCGCACGTGGACCACCTGCACCCGGACTCGGGCATCGCGATTGCGACGGCGGTGGACGGCGAGGCCCTGACGTCCAAGATTTTCGGTGACAAGGTGGTGTGGGTTCCGTGGCGCCGGCCCGGTTTCCAGCTCGGCATGGACATTGCCGCGATCAAGGAAGCCAACCCGCAAGCGGTCGGCACCATCCTGGGCGGCCACGGCATCACCGCTTGGGGCGCCACGAGCGAGGAAGCCGAGACCAACTCCCTCTGGATCATCGACCAGGCCGAAAAGTACATCGCCGAGAACGGCAAAGCAGAACCCTTCGGGCCGGCCCTGCCCGGCTACGCCGCCCTCCCCGAAACCGAGCGCCGCGCCAAAGCAGCCGCCCTCGCCCCGGTGATCCGAGGCCTGGCCTCCACCGACAAACCGCAGCTGGGGCACTTCAGCGATGACGCCGTCGTGCTTGAATTCCTCGCCGCCACCGAGCACCCGCGCCTCGGCGCCCTGGGCACCTCCTGCCCGGACCACTTCCTCCGGACCAAGGTCAAACCCCTGATCCTGGACCTGCCCGCGGACGCGCCCATCGAAGAGTCCGTGGCGCGGTTGAAGGAACTGCACGCCGAATACCGGCAGGATTACCAGGCCTACTACGACCGCCACGCGGACGCCGATTCACCTGCCCTCCGTGGCGCGGACCCCGCGATCGTGCTCATCCCCGGGGTGGGCATGTTCTCCTACGGCAAGGACAAGCAGACCGCACGCGTGGCCGGCGAGTTCTACATCAACGCCATCAACGTCATGCGCGGCGCCGAGGCGATCTCCAGCTACGCCCCGATCGAGGAATCCGAGAAGTTCCGCATCGAGTACTGGGCACTGGAAGAAGCCAAGCTCGCCCGGATGCCCAAGCCCAAGTCCCACGCCACCCGCATCGCGCTGGTGACCGGTGCGGCGTCGGGCATCGGCAAGGCGATCGCCACCCGTTTGGCGTCCGACGGCGCGTGCGTGGTGATTGCCGACCTGAACCTGGAGAACGCCCAAGCCGTCGCCGCGGAACTGGGCGGACCCGACGTCGCCATCGGCGTCCAGGCCGACGTCACCAACGAAGCCCAAATCGCCGCCGCCATCCAGGAGGCCGTGCTCGCGTTCGGTGGCCTGGACTTGGTGGTCAACAACGCCGGGCTCTCCATCTCCAAGCCGCTGCTGGAAACCACGGAGAAGGACTGGGACCTCCAGCACAACGTCATGGCCAAGGGCTCGTTCCTGGTCTCCAAGGCCGCGGCGAAGGTCATGATCGATCAGGGCCTGGGCGGAGACATCATCTACATCTCCTCCAAGAACTCCGTGTTCGCCGGCCCCAACAACATCGCCTACTCCGCCACCAAAGCAGACCAAGCGCACCAGGTACGGCTCCTCGCCGCGGAACTGGGCGATCACGGCATCCGCGTCAACGGCATCAACCCCGACGGCGTGGTCCGCGGCTCGGGCATCTTCGCCGGCGGCTGGGGTGCCAAGCGCGCAGCCGTGTACGGGGTGGACGAGCAGGAACTGGGCAAGTACTACGCCCAACGCACCCTCCTCAAGCGCGAGGTCCTGCCCGAACACGTAGCCAACGCCGCCGCCGTACTCACCAGCAACGAACTCTCCCACACCACCGGCCTCCACATCCCCGTGGACGCCGGCGTCGCGGCAGCGTTCCTGCGGTGAGTACCGCCATGGGTGATGTCGACGGCGGCGTTTTTGTCGCCGTCGACATTGGCGCTTCTTCCGGCCGCGTCATGCTCGGTCGCGTCTCGCCCTCCACAGGCGTTTCCCTTGAGACAATCCACCGCTTTCCCAACGGAGTCATCGAGCTCGACGGCGGCCTCCACTGGGATTTCGAGGCCCTCTTCGCTGAGGTGCTTGAGGGGTTGGCGGCGGCAGCTTCCGTGGCTTCGGAACATGGGGAGCGGATTGCCAGCATCGGTATCGATACGTGGGCTGTGGACTACGGGCTGGTGGATTCCGCGGGCAAGTCGGTCTCCGTGCCGTACAGCTACCGGGACGAGCGAAGCCGGGCCGCCGTAGCGGGCGTGCATTCCGTCATTCCACCGGAGAGGCTCTACGCGACCACCGGGTTGCAGTTCCTGCAGTTCAACACGGTGTACCAGCTGGCCGCCGAGCGTTCGCTTAGTGGCCTGCAGGCTCTGCTCATTCCGGATTTGATCGCCTTCCTGCTGACCGGCGAGCGCCGGACCGAGGCCACCAACGCATCCACCACCGGACTCTTCGACGCTGTTTCCGGTGAGTGGGCCACGGAATTCATGGACGCCCTTGGCCTGCCACGGGATGTCTTCCCGCCACTGATCCAGCCCGGGGAAACCGTGGGCCGGCTGCTGCCGTCCGTGGTGGAACGGACCGGGCTGGCTGTTGACACCCGGGTGGTAGCAGTGGGTTCACACGACACAGCATCTGCCGTTGCCGCCGTTCCGGCGTCTGCAGAGGACTTTGCCTACATTTCCTCGGGAACCTGGTCGCTGGTGGGCGTGGAACTGGATAAGCCCGTGCTCAGTGAAGCCAGCCGAACCGCAAACTTCACCAACGAACGCGGCGTGGACGGAACCGTCCGGTACCTGCGCAACGTCGGCGGCCTCTGGCTCCTGAGCGAATGCCAACGTTCGTGGGCCGGGCAAGGGTTCAGCCAATCACTGCCCGCCCTGCTCGAGGCCGCCGCAGCACTCCCGCCAGGTGGACCGCAGATCAACGTCGACGATCCTGCTTTCACCGCCCCGGACAACATGCCCGAACGCATCCGCGCAGCCGTGCGGCACAACGGTGACGTGCTCGCGGACCGTCCTGCCGCCGTCGTGCGGTGCATCCTGGACAGCCTCGCGGCCGGTTACGCCCGGACACTGTCCGACGCCGAACGGCTCACCGGCCGCACGACCTCGGTGGTGCACATCGTTGGTGGCGGGTCGCAAAACAGGCTGCTCTGCCAGCTGACGGCAGACGCAACGGGGAAGCCTGTGGTGGCGGGCCCTGTGGAGGCTACAGCCCTGGGCAACGTGCTGATCCAGGCGCGGGCGGCGGGCGTGGTGAGCGGTGGCTTGGCTGAGCTTCGGGCGCTCGTCGGCGCAGGGACGGAATTGGTGCGGTACGAGCCCGGGGAGGCTCCCGCCACAGTCGAGATGAGGATGGAAAGCAGCTTCGGGTCACTGCGAGCCAAAATGTAACTGATCGGTGTCATAATTGGGAATATGGAGATGAGTGCTGAGGCTATTGGCCACGCCATACGCGAGCGACGAAAGGCCCGAGGGTATACCCAGCAGGCTCTGGCCGAGTCCATCGGGGCTTCCCGCAAATTCGTTGTCGATCTGGAAGCGGGCAAAGAGGGCGCGTCCTTTGGTTTGGCCCTCAAAGCCATGCAGCTCCTGGGGCTGGGCATACGCCCTGAGGACAACGGATACCCTGAATTCGCTCAGGACTTCGCGCGCACTCTCAACGATCATGATTACCACTACGCCATGCGGTTACTGGGGGAATACGCCAGCGCCTCGCTCACAGCCGGTCGGGCGTTGATGCCCGCTGCCCCCTCTTTGGATGACGGCGCCTACCGGGCGGCGCTTGGCGCAGTCACCCGATGGCTGTCAGCCAAGACCGGCTCGCCCGTACCCAAATGGGCAAGGAACGCAAAGGCGTCGTCGCAGCCGGTTTTCCTTGCCGAGAAGCTCCACCCGGTGAGTGATCGGATGAAGGAGCTCATTCGTCGTGAGACTCCCCCTGAGATCGCTGCCATGAATGTCTGGATCCGCGAGAGAGACCTGGAAACAGTGTGAATGGCATGCGCGAATTCCGACGGGACGACGTCGTTGAACTGCTTCGCGACATGGAAGAGCGACTTGGAAGCCGCGGCATCGCATTGGACATCCAAATCGTAGGTGGTGCCGCGCTCCTGCTTCACGGCATCTTGGACCGCGTTACCGGCGATATTGATGCACGTTACGCTCCCAGGGACGCTGTTGATGAAGTGGCCGCCGCCATGGCGCAGGAGTACGGGTTGCCCTCAAAGTGGCTGAACAGCAACGCAGCGGCATTTCTCCCCGAAGAGGCGCGGTGGATCGCCGGCCCCGATGGGACGTCGTCCGCTGTCAAGCTCGCAGATCTGCCCACCTTGGCTGCGATGAAGATCGCAGCTGAACGCGCGAAAGATATTGAGGATCTGGGCCACATAGTGCTGGCACTGGGGATCGAAAAAGCTGACGAACTTGTACAACTCGCATTCGAAAAATACGGCGAGCATTCTGTGGCTCTAAGCGCTCCATCAGACAACTACGAAATCGTTGCCGAGGAAGCCATCGCCGCCGCCGAGGCGCTGCGTCGGACCAGATCGTGAACCCTCACCCCATCACCCACGCAGCACCAAGCAGCAGCGGCACCGCCAGCATGGACGTGATCACGGCAGTGGACTGCGCGATCTTCTGCCCCACGCCATACCTGAGCGCGTAGAGCACCACGTTCTGGCCAGTGGGCAGGATCGCGCAGGCCGTCACCACGAACGTGCTGAAGGAATCCAGCCGGAACACAAACACCGCCAGCACCCAGGCCAGGGCCGGTTGGATCACGGACTTCAGAACGATGGCAAGAGTGGTCGGTGCGCGGTCGCCGCCACCATGTCCGGCAGACAGCCCGTGCAGTGACATGCCGAAAATGATCAGCATGAGCGGCACCGCCAGTTGTGCCACGAGCTTCAACGGATCGAGGGTCCAGCCGGGCAGTTCCAGCCCGAGGGCACTGACCAGCACGCCGAGAATCGCGGCAACTGTCACGGGATTGCGGAAGGGAGTGGCAAGGATCCGCCACACAGATACTTTGGTGGCGGTGGGGTTGGTCAGGTCCAGGATGGTGAGCGCAATCGGTGTCACCAAGGCCAACTGGAACAGCATGATGGGAACCACGTACGTGGTGCTGCCCAGGATGTAGAGGGATAACGGAACGCCCAGGTTGGTGGAGTTCACGATTCCTGTTGCCAAGGCCCCAATGGTGGTCCGCCGGACTCCCCAACGAAAAATCGCCCCGGACGCAGCAAACACCAGCATGACAGCCGAAGCGGTCACCACCGAGATCAGGCCGGTGGGGCTCAGGATGTCGGAAATGTGACGGGAAGCGATGGTGGAGAACATCAAGCTTGGCAGTCCCACCATGAACGTCAGCGTGGAAAGCACTTTGCTCCCCTGCGGGCCGAGCGCGTTGGTCTTGCCCAGGATGTAGCCCACCAGCAGGACGACGCCAACTACGAAGAAGCCCTTCAGTACTCCGTCCAAGCTTCTTATCCTTCAGTTACGCTGTTGCCGACCCTTGCGATAGTAACCGTTTTCACCACTGCAAAGGCCGCAACGTCTGGTACGTCACAGCGCCCGATGAGGCTCCCGCGCTAAACTGGTGCCACTATGATCCGCACAATGTTCAAGTCCAAGATCCACCGCGCAACGGTGACCCATGCCGATCTTCACTACGTCGGTTCCGTCACTGTCGACCTGGACCTCCTGGACGCGGCCGACATCCTTCCCGGCGAGCTTGTCTCGATCGTCGATGTCACCAACGGCGCCCGGCTGGAAACCTACACCATTGCCGGCGAGCGCGGTTCCGGCGTGATCGGAATCAACGGCGCAGCCGCCCACATGGTTCATGTCGGCGACACAGTCATTCTCATCACCTACGCGGAGATGACCACGGAGGAGGCCCGGGCCTACGAGCCCAAGGTGGTCCACGTTGGCAAGGACAACAGGATCGTGCAGCTCGGCAACGACCCCGCCGAAGCCCACACCCCCGGGCTCATGCGCCCGCCGCACGCGCTGAGCAACGCGGCGCACCTCAGCTAAGTTTCCACAGCAACGCCCGACGTCGGCACTCACCTGAGCCCCGACGTCGTAGTTTTTGTACAGATACCGCCCTTAAAAGGGCCCCTTAGGCTCATTAGGTGTACAAAAACTCCGGGTCCACATGGCGGAAAGCTCCGCAGAAAACGCTTACTCGCGCAGCAAGTCTGGCTAGGCTGTAGTTCGTGAACCAACGAAACCCCGCCCGCACGCTGTCATGATCGGTGTCCTGTCCGGGTTCTTCGTGGTGTGGGCCATCATCCTGGTGGGCATGTTCGTGGGCCGGCGCGGCATCCTGGGCGACAACGCCAGGTCAGTGCTGAGCTCCCTGACCTTCTTCGTAGCCAGCCCAGCGCTGCTTTTCGAAACCCTGAGCAAAGCGAAGCTGCACGACGTCTTCGCCGCACCCCTCCTGGTCACGGCCGTGGGCGCGGTGCTGACCGGGCTGCTGTTCTTCCTGCTGGTGAAGTTCTGGCTCAAACGCTCCATGCCCGAAGCCCTCATGTCCTCCATGAGTGCGTCCCTGGCAAACTCTGCGAACCTCGGCATTCCGATCGCCGTGTTCGTCCTCGGCGATGCCAGCTATGTGGCGCCGCTGCTGATCTTCCAGTTGGCGTTTTTCACCCCGATGTACCTCATGGCCCTGGATGCCAGCACCAGTTCGCACCGCACCACTCCCCTGCGCTTCGTACTGATGATCGTCAAGAACCCGATGATTGTGGGCTCAGCACTGGGGCTCTTGGTGGCGGGCACGGGTTTCCAAGTGCCAGCGCTCATCCTCGAGCCGATCCACCTCATTGGCGGGGCCGCGATTCCTGCGATGCTGATGGCGTTCGGCATGAGCCTGAACGGGTCCCGGCCCTTGCAGAAGTCCTCGGGACGCCGGCTCGACACTCTGCTCGCCAGCGGCTTCAAACTCGTGGTGCATCCGCTGGTCGCGTACCTTTTCGCCAGGTTTGCCTTGGGAATGGACGGGCACGCACTGTTCGCCGTGGTGGTCACTTCCGCCCTGCCCACGGCCCAGAACGTGTTTGTCGCGGCCAACCGCTATCAAGCGGGAATCACCGTGGCCAAGGACACCGTGCTGATCACCACGATCGTGGCCGTCCCGGCGATGATCGCCGTGGCGTTGCTGCTTACCTAACGCCCCGGCCACCCAAGTAGGTAACAGCAAACGCTCTGCTCGGGCTTGGGTGGAGCGTTTACTGTCACCTAGTTGGGTTATTCGACGTCGGCACTGGCCAGGTAGTGGTCAAGGAGCTGGGCGCAGCGGATGAAGCCCAGGTGTGAGTACGCCTGCGGGTGGTTGCCCAGGTGCGTTTCCGTGGCGGGATCGTACTCTTCCGGGAGCAAACCGGTCGGACCGAACAACGCCACCAACTGGTTGAACAACTCGAGGGCATCATCCAACCGCCCCACAGCCAGGTACGCCTCGATCAGCCAGGTGGTGCAGATGTGGAAGCCGCCCTCCAAACCCGGCAGGCCGTCGTCGTACCTGTACCGGAAAACGGTGGGCCCCACGCGCAGCTCCCGCTCCACAGCGGTGACCGTATCCAGGAACCTCTGGTCCTGGACGTCCAGAAGCCCGGACAACCCGATGTGCAGGACGGCGGCGTCGAGGTCAGGGCTGTCGTACGCCACGGTGTAGGACCGCGCCGAGTCGTCCCAGCCATCGCGAAGAACCTCGGCGCGGATGATCTCTGCCTCAGGAGCCCAGTCAGCGTGGGCGACGCGTCCGTGCCTCGCCGCGGTTTTCAGTGCCCGGTCCAGCGTCACCCAACACATCGTCTTGGTGTAGACGTGGTGCCGCGGCGCACGCCGGGCTTCCCAGATGCCGTGGTCAGGCTCATGCCAACGCGCCATGACGGCATGTGCCATCTGCTCCATCAGGTACCAGTGCTCGTCCGGCAGGAAGTCCTGCCGCTCGGCAAGGTCGCCGATCAGCTCGGCGATAGGCCCGAACACATCCAGCTGGACCTGATGATCAGCGGCGTTTCCAATACGCACCGGACGCGAGCCGGCATAACCGGGCAGGCTCTCCACGATCGCTTCCGTGGACAGCGGCGCACCGGTGACCGAATACAGCGGGTGCAACCATTCAGGCCCTGGCGCATTTTCCAGGATCCGGCCAAGCCAATCGAGGAAACCGTGGGCCTCGTTGGTGGACCCCAACGACACCAGCGCGTTGACCGTCATGGACCCGTCGCGCAGCCAGCAGTAGCGGTAATCCCAGTTGCGCGTCCCGCCAATCCCTTCCGGCAAGGACGTCGTAGGCGCGGCGAGGACGGCGCCCGTGGGCTCATGAACCAAGGATTTCAGCACCAAGGCGGACCGGCGCACCAAGGACGGTTTCATGGTGGGCAGCTGCAGCGTCTTGACCCACTCGCGCATTTCACGCCCGACGGCGGCACGTCGGGGGGGTTCTCCGTCCGGGTCCGCGGGCGGCGGCTCGGTATCACCGCAGCGCATGTTCAGGACCACGGGCCCGTCACCGAGGGCGACCTCCGCGGTGGCTGTCGCGTAGCGGCCATCGCTGGTGATCGTGAAGGCTACCCCGGGTGCGGAGAGGATGATGGGATCGGAGGTTCCGAGGATATGTACTTCATCGCCGCGGATTTCCATACTGAACGGGGCGTTTGCGTAGTCGGGGCGGGGTGCGAAAACCACGCGGGCCGAACCGGTTCCGGACAAGACGCGGACCAGGCTGGTGATGCCCTCGGGAGCGGGTTCAAGGTAATCGGTCACGGTGACGTCAGCCCAGCGGGTCTCCACGATCATGGTGTTGTCCACGTAACGCTGCGCCAGCACCGGCGAGGGCTTCACCGGTTCGACGCTGAAGTGCCCGGCGGGGTCACCGCCCAGGATGTGGGCGAACAGAGAACCCGAATCCGGCAAGGGGTGGCTCATCCAGCAGACCTTGGCGTCCGGAGTGAGAAGTGCCGTTGAGGAACCGTTGCCGATCATCGAGTGCCGTTCCAGGCCTACGGCGTCCTCACCGAACAGCCAGGCGCGCCTAAGTTCGAACAACAGAGCCAGCACGCGCGCAAAGGCTTCAGGGTCCGGGATGGTGTGCGCCGCCGTCGTGCTTCCTGCTCCTACGTGCAATCCAAGGTCGGGGCCGCGCAGGGTGGCGAGTGCCTTCTCGTCGCTTTCGGCATCGCCCGCGTAGAGGGCGGCGCTGACTCCCAGCCGTGCGCGCAACTGCTCCAGCGCCTGGCCCTTGGCGGGTTCCTCCACGGTGAGGTCCAGGACTGTCCCGTCCACGATGAAGTACATGCCGAATTCGATGGCGATTTTCTGGGCGGCGAACCTCACGCGTTCCACCACTTCCGGTGTCGCCGGGCGCGTGTGGACGCCTACCCCTACCGGTTTCCGGACAACGCTGATGCCCTTCTCGAAACCCACGGCTTCGGTGAGGGCGGTGGTCACCTGCTGCAGCATCTGTTCCGTGGCGAGGGAGAGCGTGTAGGCGTAGCCCATGTCGAACTCGACACCATGTGAGCCCACCAAATGAACCTCGGCCGGCAACCGGGATACTGCCGCCAGGTCACGCAAGGACCTGCCGGAAATGATGGCGGCGTGCGTGTTGGGCAGGGCCGCGAGGGCACGGAGGGCGACGGCTGCACTGTCCAGGGGGAGGGTTTCGGTGGAAACACCTTCGGCCGAGCAGAGCGTTCCTCCGTAATTGCAAGCGACCAGAAGGCCTGGAACCCGAGCCAAGACCCGCAGCTCGGCAAACAACTCCGGTGTGATGCCGTTCTGCGCGTCCGACTGGAGGACCGTTCTCAGCAGGCCAAGGGGAAGTGACTTCATCAGCAGTGCTGAATCGGCGACTGTCTGGTTCAAAGGCGCAGGCATAACGAATCCTTCCGAAGCGGATACCTAAAGTTTCCGCCCGGCGGGTTTCGCTTGCCTACCTCCTTTATTGCGTACGAGTAAAGTCTTTCCTTGGATTTATCCGGGTGCTTATGCGGGCACGAGGCCGGCCACGTCGGCCAGCAGCTCAACGGACCGCAACCGCTCCTCGGTGCCCACGCTCTGGTGGGCCACGATCAACTCGTCGGCGTCTGCGAAGGCAGCGAACTCATCAAGATAGTCGCGGACCACGTCCTTGGTGCCGACGGCGGAGAACTTCATCATTTGGGCGATGTGCTGACCCTGCGGGGAATCAAGGACCATGTCTGCTTCGTCGTCCGTGAATTCGCGCCCGCCGCCGAAGAACAGCGAGACACGTGCACGCTTCACCGCCAGGTGAATGGCCTGGGCCTCGGCGTTGCTGTCAGCCGCGGTGACGTTTACGCCTGCGATCACGTGAGGCTCGGACAGCTGCTCCGAGGGCTTGAACTCGCGGCGGTAAATGGCCACGGCGTCCTGGAGCGCAGCAGGAGCAAAGTGTGAAGCGAACGCATACGGCAGGCCCAACTGGGCGGCCAATTGCGCTCCGAAAAGCGAGGACCCAAGAATGTACAGCGGCACATTGGTGCCCTTGCCCGGCGTGGCTTCAACACCTTGGATGCGGGTGGGGCCGGTGAGGTAGCCCTGCAGTTCCAGGACGTCCTGCGGGAACCTGTCCGAGGACGTGTGGTCCCGCCGCAGGGCACGCATGGTGTTTTGGTCACTGCCCGGGGCACGTCCCAAACCGAGGTCGATGCGGCCCGGGTGCAGCGTTTCCAGTGTGCCGAACTGCTCCGCGATGGTCAGCGGCGAATGGTTGGGCAGCATGACGCCGCCGGCACCGAGGCGGATGGTCTTGGTGTGCGCGGCCACGTGGGCGATCAGCACGCTCGTGGCCGACGACGCGATGGCGGACATGTTGTGGTGCTCGGCGTACCAAACCCGGCGGTAACCCAGTTCTTCAGCCTTCTGCGCCATGGCCACACTGCCCGCGAGGCTTTCCGCCACCGTCTGGCCCTTCCCGATGGTTGCCAGGTCGAGGATGGAAAGAGGAAGAGTCACGGGGAAGCCTTTCGGTACGTTTCGCGGTGCCCTCTTCTGCTTTGCCGGGCACTTAAGCGACAACGACGGCGGCGCCCGGCTTATTTCTGTGAGTTGCGTCGCGTGGGGGTTTTGTGACCCTGTTCGACGTCCCGTTAAGTGCCGTGAACCCTTGTATCCCAGCGTTTCGGACTGCTTTGACCGCCCTCCCGGCCGACCCGGATAGTTGCAGCCAAGACCTCGCATCAGAGCCTTCAAAGGAGAACCCATGGCACGAATTACAGCCGCTTCCGGCATCACCGCGGCGCTGGCCGCCGCCGCCCTGCTGGGGCTGGCGGCATGCTCGGATCCGGGAGCGACGGCAGCCGCGTCAGCCCCGGCGTCGAACGCTTCCTCCAGCGCAACCAAGCAGTTCAACCTGACGCCGCAGCAGGACCGCATCAAGGTGTCCGTGGACTCCGCGGCCGCCGCCCTGGTCCCGGACGCCATCAAGGCCGACGGCAAGCTGACCGTGGTGACCACGGGCGGAACTCCCCCGCTGAGCACGTTCGCCACAGACAACAAGACCCTGATCGGCAGCGAAGTTGACATTGCCTACGCCGTCGGCGAGACCCTGGGGTTGCAGGTGGAAGTACTGCCGGTCGCGTGGGCCGACTGGCCCCTGGGTGTCGAGTCGGGCAAGTACGAGGCCGTGCTGTCCAACGTCACGGTGACCGAGGCCCGCAAGGAGAAGTTCGACTTCGCCACCTACCGCAACGACCTCCTGGGCTTCTACGCCAAGGCCGACTCGGACATCTCGACGGTGAAGGAACCCAAGGATGTGGCCGGCAAGCGCATCATCGTCGGCTCGGGAACCAACCAGGAAGCCATCCTGGTCCGCTGGGACGAGGAGAACAAGAAGAACGGCTTGAAGCCGGTCGAGTTCCAGTATTACGACGACGACTCCGCCTCCCAGCTCGCCCTCCAGTCCGGACGTGCGGACCTGACGTTCGGGCCCAACGCCTCCGCAGCCTACAAGGCCGCGAAGGATGGAAAGACCAAGGAAGTCGGCACCCTTGAGGGAGGCTGGCCGCTGAAGGCCGAAATCGCCTTCACCACCCAGAAGGGGAATGGCTTGGCCGTTGCTGCGCAGGCTGCCCTGAACACCCTCATCAAGGACGGCAACTACGGCAAGATCCTGGACCGCTGGGGACTGTCCTCCGAGGCCATCCCCGCATCTGAGCTGAACCCGCCGGGCCTGCCCAAGAAGTAAGCGCCCTCACCCAACTGGGTGACAGCAAACGTCCTAATGACTCGTCATTGGACCGTTTGCTGTCACCCAGTTGGGTTTAATCAGAGCTGTGATGGGTCCGTGTTCGCGCCACACAGTACGACGGCGACCGTCTCACCATCGCGCGGGGCGTACGCACCCGAGAGCAGCGCGGCATACGCTGCCGCAGCACCGTGTTCCACCAGGATCCTGTGCTTCTCCCATAGGGCACGCCGGGCATCCACGATGTCCTGGTCCGTCACGAGCACACTCTCCACCCCGGTCCGGCGGGCCACGCCAAAGCCGATCTCTCCCACCCGGCGGGCACCCAGGGAATCAGCTGCAATTCCGGAGACCGCGACATCCACCGGTTCCCCCTGCGCCAAAGCGGTGTGCAGGGTGGGAACCGTTTCCGGCTCAACAGCAACAACGTGCGCCCGGCCTTCAGCTGCCGCCGCAATGCCGCCCATCAACCCACCGCCGCCCACAGCGACGAGGATGGTATTGACGTCGGGCAGTTCGTCCAGAAGCTCAAGCCCAACGCCGCCGGCGCCGGCCACGATCTCAGGCTGGTCGTAGGCGTGGCAGTAGACAGCGCCTTTCTCCTCGGCGAAGGTGATGGCGGCTGCGTAGGCCTCGGCGTATTCGGCGCCGCCTTGGACCACAGTGGCTCCAATGGCGTAGAGCTTGTGGACCTTGTTCGCCGGAGCGGATTCCGGAACGAAAACAGTTGCCGGGACGCCGAGCTTGGCCGCAGTATAGGCGTTGGCGAGTCCAGCGTTGCCTCCGGAGGCCACCACAATCCCCACGTCAGGATCGAGCTCACCGTTCTCTTTTGCGGTGAGCAGCCGGTTGAAGGCGCCGCGGGCCTTGAAGGATCCGGTGTGCTGCATGTACTCGCATTTGAACCAAAGATTGTACGGCTCGCCGTTTCCGCTTTCCGCGAGGGGCGTGTGCCGGACCCAGCCAGCCGTCCGAGTGTAGGCGGCTTCTACTTCTTCGCGTGTGACCATCGTGGCTGCACCTTTCGTCAGGTTCATCCTATGGTTGGCGGGGATTTCCGGGCACGCCCAATCCTTCATTGCGGCCCCATGGCCTGGATCTCTAAGTTACGGTCACGCTTCCGGTATCACCATGGCAAAGCGCTCAGGCCGGGCGACGTCCGGATCCGGCCCGTTCCGTATACCGCGGTCCAATCCGTCGATGGCCTCCAGTTCGCTGCCGCTGAGTTCGAAATCAAAGACGTCGAAGTTCTCCGCGATCCGTGCAGGGTTGGTGGACTTGGGGATGGCCGAGCGGCCCTGCTGGAGGTGCCAGCGGATCATGACCTGCGCCGGCGTCTTCCCGTGGGCCTGTGCGATGGCAGCGATCGCAGGATCTTCCATCACGTTCTGCCGCGCCTCGCCCCAGCCCGGGTAGAAGGTGATCCCGCCGATCGGCGACCACGCCTGGGTGAGGATTCCGTTGTCAGCGTCGGCGGCCTGGACCTCCGGCTGCGTGAAGTAGGGGTGAAGCTCGATCTGGTTCACTGCCGGCACAACGTCCGTGGAAGCGAGCAATTCCTTGAGGTGGTGTGGCATGAAGTTGCTGACCCCGATCGCCCGGACACGGCCGTCGGACAGCAGCCTCTCCAACGCCTTGTAGGCCGCGATTGTCTGGTCGAAACGGTCCGGAGCGGGCTGGTGCAGGATAAAGAGGTCCAGGTAGTCCACCCCGAGCTTTCCGGTGGCCTTGTCCCAGGCATGGAGCGTCTGATCGTAGCCATAGTCGCTGACCCAGACCTTTGTCTCGATGAAGACATCCCGGCGGTCCAGGCCCGATGCGCGGATGCCTTCGCCAACCTCCCGTTCATTCCCGTAGGCCGCCGCAGTGTCGATATGCCGGTAGCCGGCCGCGAGCGCGGCCTGAACTGCCGCCGTCGTTTCTTCCGGGGCGCTTTGGAAGACGCCCAAGCCGAGCGCCGGCATGGTGATTCCGTTGTTGAGGGTTAGTTGCTTGCTCATGCCCTCCACGCTAGGGACGGCAGCGCACCGGTGGGAGTGCACACCATTACCTCCCTGCCGTCCCAAGTACTGGCAGTCCCTCCCTCCTTGGGCCGCGCCAGCGTAGCGTTGCAGCCATGACCCATAGTGACGACGTGCGAAAGTTCCTGACCTCGCGCAGGGCGCGGATCACGCCCGAGGCCGCCGGCCTGCCTGCCTACGGCGGGAACCGCCGCGTTGCCGGGCTCCGCCGGGAAGAGGTGGCCATGCTTGCCGGGATGAGCATCGATTACTACATCAGGCTGGAGCGGGGGAATCTTTCCGGCGCGTCGGACAGCGTCCTGGAGGCGCTCGGCCGCGCTTTACAGCTTGACGACGCCGAAACGGCCCACCTTTTCGACCTCGCCCGCGCGGCAGGCGCCGCTCCACGCGTGCGTCGCAAGCGAAGCCCCCGCACGGTCCGGCCAAGCGTTCAGCGCGTCGTCGATGCAATTACGACGGCGCCGGCCTGGGTCCGCAACGACCGCGGCGATGTCCTGGCCTCCAATGAACTCGGCGCAGCGCTGTACATGGACTTGATGGCCGAGGAAACCAAGCCGCCGAACAGTGCCCGGTTCACGTTCCTGAATCCGAAAGCCCGGCAGTTCTTCGCTGACTGGGAGCGCAGCGCGGACGACATCGTTGCCGTGCTCCGGTCCACTGCCGGGAAGAATCCCTATGACCGGGACCTGACGGACCTTATCGGGGAGCTCTCCACCCGCAGCGAAGAATTCCGCATCAGATGGGCCCGTCACGACGTGAAGTACCACCGGACCGGCCGGAAGCACCTGTACCATCCGGTCGTTGGGGACCTGGACTTAAGCTTCGAGGCGCTCGAGCTCGCGGCCGATCCCGGCCTGCGCATCAACGTGTACACGGCAGATCCGGGAACGCCCTCCGAGGACGCACTCAAGGTGCTCGCCAGTTGGGTGGCTACGCAACGGGACGGCGCGCAGGCTCCCGTCGAGGAAAAGGGCTGAGCCGGAGCACCTACGCTTGAACCATGCCTGACTTTGTCCTGCGCCCGGCCGCAGCCACCGACGCCGCCTGGATCGCCGAACTCCGTGCCGTAGTGATGCGTCCTGATCTGGAACGGCTTGATCGCTTCGACCCCGTCCGTGTCCGCGAGCGCTTCCTGAACTCCTTCCAGCCGGAGCACACGTACATCATCCATTCAGATGGTGTCGACGCCGGGGTCATTGCTGTCAGGCCTGAACCGGACGCCCGGTGGATAGAACATTTCTTCATCGCACCCGCCCATCAGGGCAAGGGACTTGGCGGGGCCGTATTGCGCCACGTCATGGCTGCATCGGTGGACGAGCGGCCCTTCCGGCTGGATGTGCTGCAAGGTAGCCCTGCCCGTCGCTTGTACGAGCGGCACGGCTTCACGCTCGAATCCGAGGACGCGATCGATGTCTTCATGGTGGCTCCGGGCAACAGCTGACCACAGCTGCACCGGAATGCGGTAACCTCAGCACACCACGCGGCTTCGACGCGACACTTTCCGGGGGGAAAAATGGGGATCTTTCGAGCGTGCGCTTTGAGGCACGCAAGCACCATCGCATTGACAGCGGGTCTCTTGGCGTCCGGCCTGCTGGGCGCCGGACCGGCCAGGGCAGACTCACAACCCACTCCGTATATCGACGGGGTTCCGTATGTCGGTTCCGAAATGCGCCGCCAGTACAACTACGACTACTGGGGCTGCAAGAATCCTGACGGCTCCGGCGACGGCATCTCCTTGGAGTGGCTGCGGGACGGCGAAACTCTCCCCCAGGAGAGGCAAGGCGAAACCTTGCGGATCCTGCCCGAGGACCTGGGCAGCCGCATCTCCGTGCGGGTCCATCCCTTGACTCCCGGTGAACCCGGCTGCCCCACCGGCACCCAGCTCAGCCCCGAGACCGCCACCATCAAAGCCTCCTCCAGGGCCATGGGCTGGACAGGGCGGGGCAATTTCGAACCCCTGGCACGGACTCATGACGGCAGGCTCATCCTGTACCCGCGGACTTACACCTATTACAAGGGCTCCTGCGAAGGTCCTTGCCCCGCGTACTGGGGTTCATGGGACGAGCCCCGGCAAGTGGGCGCGGGCTGGAACATGTTCAACATCGTTTTCTCGCCCGGTGATTTCGACGGCGACGGGTTCAATGATCTCCTCGCCAGGAACGGCGCCGGCCAGTTGTTCCTCTATCCCGGCGACGGCGAAGGTGGCTGGCTCCCTACCCGGCAGGTCGGTTCGGGATGGAACATCTTTGATTCGATTGTGGGCCCGGGCGACTTCAACGGCGATGGAACCAATGATGTCCTGGCCAGAACTCCCGGCGGCGATCTCTACCTCTACCCCGGCGACGGCCAAGGAGGCTGGCTCGCGCCGTCCAAGGTGGGCTGGGGCTGGCAGGTCATGGACAAGATCATCACCAGCGGCGACATGAACGGCGACGGCACGGTTGAGATCTTCGGACGGGACCACAACGGCGGCCTCCAGCTGTACCCCACCGACGGCCAAGGAGGATGGGGCGTCCCCGCCTTCATGGGCGGTGGCTGGAACACTTTCCTGGATGTCTCCGGCTTGGGCAGTTTCGCCCATCAGAAGTACAACAACCTTGTGGCCATCAACCAGAACGGCGATCTTGTGCTCTACTCCACGGGCGCGGCCACCACAGCGCTGTATGGGCCATACGGGCCTGTCGGCAACCGCTGGAACGTGTTCCGGGAACTGCTGTAGCCCTCACCGGAAGGACACCCTAGAGTGGCTGCCCCAACACCGTGAGCTGCAACGCGACGGTTCCGTGTTCCTCATCAGCCGGACCAGCCGTGAAATTCTGCTGGATCATCGCCAGGAGCAGCGGAAACAGCCCCCGTGATTCCGGGGCTTCGTTCCCGTCCGTGGGGAATGATCCAGCAGAATATTCCAGCCTCTTCATCAGACCTGCACTGACTCTTCGGAGCGCACCGGGGTTTCAAGGCCAAGGTTTTCGCGCAGCGTAGTGCCTCGGTAATCCGTGGGGTAGACACCGCGTTCCTGGAGCTCGGGGACCAGGTGGTTCACGATGTCGTCCAGGCCCGTCGGGATGAGCCACGGCGAGATATTGAAACCGTCCACAGCACCGACGCGGGCGTACTCGGCGAGGTGGTCGGCCACCGCCGAGTAGGAGCCAGTGAACGTGGAGTCGATGCGTGCAGTCTTGGACGTGACGAACTGGCGGATGGAGAGCCCCTTGTCCTTGGCCTCGGCACGCCATTGGTCTGCCAGCTGGCGGGCCTTGGCACCGTGGAATCCGCTGCCGCGCGTCTCTGATGTTTCTTCCACCACGGGGTCGATCTCCGGAAGCGGACCATCGGGGTCGTAGGAGGAAAGCTCACGGCCCCAGAATTGCTCCAGGTACGCGATGGCCTGCTGGGGCCCGATCTGCAGGCTCCGGACCCAGGCCTTTTTCTCCTCTGCCTCCTCCGGGGTGGCCGCGAGGATGAATTCACTGGCAGGCATGATCTGCACGGCGTTGGCACCGCGGCCTGCTGCCACCGATCGGGCAACGATGTCGCGGCGGAACTCCACGGCATCATCGAACTTGGGGTGTGCGGAGAAGATAACGTCCGCTTGCCGGGCGGCGAAGTCACGACCCTCGGGTGAGTCGCCGGCCTGGAAGAGCACGGGACGGTACTGGGCGCTGCGCGGCAGGCGGGGAGTCACGTCCACGGTGTAGTGCTGGCCTTCGTGGAGCACAGGCCGGGCGGGTCCGGACGCCGTTTCCCACGAGTCCCAGATCCGCTTGGCCGTCTCAACAAAAGCTTCTGCATGCTTGTAGCGGTCGGCATGGTCCAGATAGCCGCCGCGGCGGAAGTTGGCCCCGGTCCAGGCGTTGTCCGTAGTCACCACGTTCCATGCCGCCCGGCCACCGGAGATCAGGTCCAGCGAGGACAAACGGTGTGCCAGGTCCGCCGGATCGTTGTAGGTGGTGTTCTGGGTGGCCACCAGGCCGATGTTCTTCGTCACCGACGCCAAGGCGGCGAGCATGGTCTGAGCATCGGGCCGACCTGCCACATCCAGCGCATGGGGACGCCCCAGGTGTTCGCGAAGCCGCAGCCCTTCGCCCAGGAAGAAGGCAGCGAATTTGCCACGTTCGGCGGTCTGAACGATGTGGCGGAACGATTCGAAGTCTGTCTGGGAACCGGATTCGGCTGCCTTCCAGACTGTGCCCGAATTAACGCCTTGGAAGAAGATGCCGAACTGGATCTGGCCGCTCGGCTGGAAAATGTCGCGTGTCATGGTGGTCCTTAATTTCCTGTTCCGGAGGCGGTGGTTGCGTAGCGGTTCTGCGCCGGTCCCAGGCCCAGCAGGTCGCGGAACGTTCCATCCTGGAGGGGTCCGCGCAGCGAACCGCTGCGACGCAGCTCGGGAAGGACAAGACGGGAAAGTTCCTCAAGATCCACGTCCACGGCAGCGGGGTGCAGACGGATGCCGTCGGCTTCGCCCAGCAAATCGTCCAGCAGCTCGACTAGTCCCGCAGCCGGTCCGGCGTAACGTGCCCGTCCACTTTCCGGCAAAGAGGCCACGCGGGCTTCCGCAGCCTGCCCGCGCGCGTCCAGGACGACGTCGAGCTCGGCAACAACGGCCACCGAACCGCCCAGCCGTGCACGGACATCGCGGATCTCGGCGGTCAGCAGCTCGGGCGTGGGCGCGGACACCAGAACAGCGTCAACAGCCTCGACCGGCACCAGCCCTTCGCCCACCAGGGACGCGGCGGCCAGCACGGGCAGCTGTCCCTGCAGGGGCCTTGGAATGATGGACGGTCCCTTGACCGAATACGGCGTGCCGGCGAAATCGGCAGGGGTTTCGAAGTCCGCGTAGTGAAGCTTGTCGACGTCCAGGTAGCGGCCCGTGGCAACATCGCGGATCACGGCGTCGTCCTCCCAGGAGTCCCACAAACGCCGGCCCACTTCGATGGACGCCGCGGCTTCCTGCGCGCGTGCCTCACCGGAGACAAAAGAGCGTCCGACGGCGGCAGCGGCCTCAGGTGACTCCTCTGCGGTTGCAATCCACCCGGCACGGCCTCCGGAGACGTAATCCAGGCTGGCGAGCTGCGTGGAAATGTGGAACGGCTCCGTGTAAACGGTGTCCACTTCCGGAACCACAGCGATGGTCCGCGTGATCGGCCCGGCGAACGCGGCCCGCTGGAGGGCATTGGCGCGTCCGGCGCGGGGTGCGTCCTGGAACGTGGCTACATGGAAGCCGGCGGATTCCGCAGCGAGGACAGCCCCGGCGAGGTCCTGGTATCCGGCCCCGTCCAGTTCGATGGCCAGGAATCCTGGCGTGTGGGAGATGGTCACTTCTGGTCCTGACGTTCGTAGGGAATCTTTTCGCCGGCTTCGATGGCCACGGGCAGCCGGTTTTCGGCAGGCGGCAGCGGGCAGGTCGCGAGGTCCGTGTAGGCGCACGGCAGGTTGACCGCGCGGTTGAAGTCCAGCGTCACGGTTCCGTCAACGGCAGGCGTCACGGACAGCGAGCGGTTCGCCGCGTAGGTGGTCTTTCCGGAAGTCTGGTCCGTGAACAGCACAGAGAGCGAGCCAGGGGCGTACCCGTTGAACGCGGTCAGTGCGAGCTCCTGCCCGGCAAGCTTGAACCGGATTTCCCCGGGGGCTTCGTAAACGTGCTGGATGCCCTCGACGGCGGCCCCCACCGTGGTCTCGCGCGGCGCCTCGAACGGGACAAAGGTTCCGGCCACGGCGAACGCCGCATTCGGGGTGTACGCGGGCGTGCCCTGGTACTCCTGAAGCAGCGCGTTCGATGGGTTCCGCGGGCGCACGATGTACTCGCCACCACGCTTCGCTACCTCGATCACGGTGTCCCCCGACACCAGGTTGATGCCGCCCCGCTCCGCGATCGGGCCGAGCTGGATGCTTCCTTTCAGCTCCTGGTCGTCCTGCAGCAGGATTTCGCCCGGCTCAAGATCAACACGTACGACGTCGGCGTCCGCGCTCCAGGTGCCCGGCGCGCCTTCCAGCCGGGTCGGTTCAGTGGTCAGCCAGTGGAGGTGTGTGACGGCCAGGAAGCCGTGCGGGTGGGCGCGGTGGCGTTCGTGGGCTGCGTGCCACTCCTGCCATTCCTCGTCGAAGGCTTCGAGCGCGGTTTCAGTGTGCGTAGACATTGGCATTGTCCGTCCTGTTGAAGGCGTGGTCGGCGGTGACGGTTGCTGCTGCGTCCGGTTCGGTGGCCCCGGCGAATTCCGGACGGCCACCGAACGGGTCCCCGGACTCCCACAACGTGGTGGGGGCGGCCGCGCGAACGGCCGGGATGACTTCCAGGGCAAACCGCTCCAGGATTTCCAGCTGCTTCCCGAAGGGCAAGGTGGTGGGCAAGGAGATCGACTGGAGATCGTGGTTGTACAGCGAGTGGTAGCTGAGGATCTTGTCGATGACCTGTTCCGGGCTTCCCACCAGGGCAGGTCCCTCGGCGACTGCGTGCTCGATGTCCCTGAACGGCGAGTTGTTGCCGGGGACGTTGCGGCCGGCGGTCAGGCCCTCATAGACGGGACCGTACTGGCGGATGGCCTCCTGCGTGGTGTCCGCGATGAATACCCCGCCTGCCCCGCTGCCCGATCCGAGGTACTGGTGCCGGGGATCGTGGCCGTGGCGTTCGTATTCCTCGCGGTAGTGGTCGATCAGGACCTTGTAGTTTTCCCGGGGCTGGATCGCGTTGGCCGTGAACAGCGGATCGCCCCACTTGGCGGCGAGCGCAGCCGACGTCAGGGTTGTAGCCGAGCCGTGCCAAATCCGCGGGGACCCCGCGAAGGGGCGCGGCGTCGTCGTCGTTGGTTCAGCGAGGGCGGGCCGGAAGCGACCGGACCAGGTAACGCTTTCCTTGCGCCACAGGGTCCGGAGCAGCGCGTATTTCTCGGCCAGAAGGTCCCACTGGTCATCCAGCGAAAGTCCGAAGAGCGGGTACTGCAGTACTTCGTTGCCCTTGCCGATCACCAGTTCGAGGCGGCCACGGCTGAGCTGGTCGATCGTGGCGTAGTCCTCGGCCACCCGCACCGGATCCAGGACGGAGAGCACGGTGACCCCGGTCTGGAGGCGGATGCGGCTGGTGACGGCAGCGATCGCGGCGAGGACCGTCGTCGGGGACGATGAGACAAACTCGCCGGCGTGGCGTTCACCGACGGAGAAGCTGTCGAAACCGAGTTCCTCCGCGCGGCGGGCCGTCTCCACCACCTGGTTGAGGCGGTCAGCAGTGGAGACGATCTCCCCCGTAACCGGGTTCTTCAGGTGGGGAATGATGTCCAGGACCTGGAATTTCATTTGCCCGTTCCAAAGTTTGCTTCGGTGACGGTCTTGGATTCGGGGACGGCTTCCTCGGAGAGGCCCCAGCGTTGCAGGACCTTGGCGTAGGAGCCGTCCTTGATGGTGGAGTTCAAGGCGTCGGTGATGGCCGGGGCCAGTCCGTTGCCCTTCAGCGTGGTGGCTGCCACCAGGGTTTCGGACGGCCAGCCGGCGTTGACCTTGCCCACCACTTTGAGGTCGTCACGGGTGTTCTCGCGGTACGTCACGGATGGGTACGGTGCAAGGTTGAGGTCGGTGCGGCCGGAGGAGAGCGCCAGGATGGTGTCGGCGTCGGAGGAGTAGTACTGCAGCGTGGCCGGGGCCTTGCCCTTTGCCTCGAGTTCCTTGTTCCAGGCCAGCAGGATCTTTTCCTGGTTGGTGCCGGAACCGACGGAAATCTTGAGGCCCGATATGTCGTCCGAGCCCTTGATGTCGTAGCTGGAGCTCTTCTTTGCCTCGAAGCCCATGAAGGCCGCACGGTAGGTGGAGAAGTCGAACAGCTTCACGCGTGCGGCGTTGATGCCCACGTTGGAGAACACGGCCTCGAAGTCACCGGACTGCGTCTTCAGCGGCCAGTTCTCCCAGGATGTCACCTGCAGGTCCAGGTCCAGGCCGAGCTTGTCGGCCACCAGCTGGGCGATGTCCACCTCGACGCCGATCGGGGTCTTGTCGTCCGTGGCGTGGAAGGACAGCGGGATCGAGCCCGCGGTGGTGGCTACGGTCAGCTTGCCGTCCTTGGCGATGGCAGCGGGAACGGCAGCCGCGGCGGTTGCATCTTTTTCCCCACGGATCCGGTTCTGGTCCACGGAGGTGTTGTAGACGATGCCGTTCTTGGCGGCTTCGGATTCCGACTTGGCTGCCGACGCTCCGGGATCGGAGCACCCGGCCAGGACAGGAAGCACGACGGCGGGCAGCACCGCGAGCGCCAGGAGCTTGGTTTTGCGTGTGGAACGGATGGTGGTGGAGCGGGTGGTACGAAGCATGAAGGGGTCCTAGATGTTGAAAGCCGGTTCGATGACTCGGGAGAAGAAGCTGCGGGTACGTTCTTCGCGGGGGTTGGCAAAAATGTCCTGGGGTGAGCCGGATTCGACGATCACACCGTCATCCATGAACACCACCGTGTCTGCGACGTCCCGGGCAAAGCCCATCTCGTGGGTCACCACAATGAGGGTGGTTCCTGACGTGGCGAGTTCCCGGATGACATCGAGGACCTCGTTGACCAGCTCCGGGTCGAGAGCGGAAGTGGGCTCGTCGAAGAGCAGGATCTTCGGGTCAAGGGCCAGCGCCCGGGCAATCGCCACACGCTGCTGCTGCCCACCGGAAAGCTGGCGGGGGTAGGCATCGGCACGGTCCTTCAGGCCCACGCGGTCCAGGAGTTCGAGTCCGCGCTTGCGTGCCTCGGGCTTGGAACGGCCCTGCGCCACGATCGGCGCCTCAGCCACGTTCTCCAGCGCCGTCAGGTGCGGGAACAGGTTGAAGTTCTGGAACACCATGCCAATGTTCGTGCGCTGCTTGAGGATGTCCTTCTCGCGCAGTTCGTGGAGCTTGTTGCCGCGGACCTCGTAGCCCACCAGTTCTCCGTCGATGGTGATGTAGCCGCCGTCGACCTTTTCCAGGTGGTTGATGGTCCGCAACAGGGTGGACTTGCCGGAGCCGGACGGGCCCACGATCACTGCGACACCGCCCGGGGGAACCGAGAGGGACACTCCCTTGAGGACCTCGGTGGCACCGAAGGACTTGCGGACGTTGGTGATGTCGACTTGTCCGCGCGTGGCGGCCGGCTGCACAGCCGCTGTGGCAGTGCCCGCCGGAGCTGTCCCGGCTGAAGCTGTCCCGGCCGAAGCGGCGGCCTGCGTTTCAGCGGCAGCCTGTGCCGCCGTCGTCGTGGATTGCTTGCGTGCGGCGATGATGCTCATCGGGCGTCCTTCGTGGTCGAGGCGGGAGCATGGCTTGCGAAGAATTTCCGCGCTTTCTGCAGCGGGGTCAGCGGCAGGTTCCGGACAGCGCCCTTGGAGAAGTGGCGTTCGATGTAGTACTGGAAAACGCTCAACACCGAGGTAATGACCACGTACCAAAGCGTCGCCACCAGGAGCAGCGGCAGCACCTGCTGGGTACGGTTGTAGATGACCTGAACGGTGTAGAACAGCTCGGAGTAGGCCAGGACATACACAATCGAGGTGCCCTTGACCAGGCCGATGATCTCGTTGAAGGCATTGGGAAGGATGGCGCGCATGGCTTGGGGCAGGATGATCCTGGTATTGCGCTGCCAGGCCGGGATGCCCAGAGCGGAGGCTGCCTCGAGCTGGCCTTGGTCCACGGAGAGGATGCCGCCGCGGATGATCTCCGCGGAGTACGCGGCCTGGTTCAGCGTCAGGCCCAGGACGGCTGCAGCGAACTGGCTGATCAACGTGGTGGTCTGGGCCTCGAAGAAGCGGACGTCCGTGAACGGAATGCCGAGGCTGATCTTCTCGTACAGGTAGCCGAGGTTGTACCAGAGCAGGAGCTGGACCAGCAGCGGGGTCGACCGGAAAATCCAGGAGAACGTCCAGGAGACCGAAACCAGCAACGGCGATGCGGACAGACGCATGAGGGCCAGGATGAAGCCGAGCACGAAGCCAAGGACACCGGAGATGGCAGTGAGCTTGAGTGTCTCCACAAGGCCGGCGACCACTGACTGCGCCGTGAACCATTGGGCCACAACGCCCCACTCCCAGCGGGGGTTGGTGACAAGGGACCAGGCGATCGCGGCTACACCGGCGGCGACCACCACCGTCCCCACCCAACGCCAGGGATGCCGGGCGGGCACCAGCTTGTACTCGGAGTAATCCGGGGTGGGCGGTGCTGTGTCCGCCGTGGCAGGCGGTGCGATTGCACTCATGCGCCACCTCATTTCAGTTGGTTGTTCTCTATCGGATGGCTGCCAATCTATGGGCGTGCCAGAGCCTCCAGCAAGGCGGGTATTTGCACTTCTTCACTGGACTTCCCGGGGCTTCGCCGGAGTTCTTGGGGCGTCACAATCGTCGTCACGAAACGTCGTATGAGTCGCAGTTTTGCGTCGGTTAACGGCTCGTGACGTGTGGTGAACGGCGGTTACCCGCTCCTCGACCGGCACGTCCGGGAGTCCCTAGATTGGGCATCACCAACCACTGCATTCCAGGAGATCCCATGCCGCCACGAGTTCCCGCCATCGCCTTCATTGGCGGCGGTCCGCGCACGGCCGGAGTCCTGGAACGACTCGCCGCGAACCGCCCGGACCTGTTCAACGGCCCCTTGGACATCCACGTGATTGAACCCCATCAGCCCGGTTCGGGACGGATCTGGCGCTATGACCAGAGCCCGGGCCTGCTGCTGAACTCCACCGCCGGGGACGTCACCATGTTCACCGATGAGTCCGTCACCTGCGATGGCCCCTCCGTGCAGGGTCCCGGACTTTCCGCCTGGGCCGCCGGCGTCCTGGACGGCACCATCCGCGACGTCCCTACGTTGGAGCCGCACCTGCTGGTCCAGCTGCGCGAACTGACCCCTGCGTCGTTTCCCACACGCCAGCTCCAGAGCAAGTACCTTGAATGGTTCTTTGGCCGGGCAGTCACCGCCCTCGGCCCCGAGGTCACGGTAACGGTCCACCAGGACACCGCCACGGGCGTATCGCCCGCCTCCGCCGTTTCGGCCGCCACTGAAGGCAGGCACGACGACGGTCCGCACCGCGTGCGGTTGGCCTCGGGCGCCGAGGTGGTCGCCGACGTCGTGGTGTACGCGCTGGGCCACACCGACTCCGTTGTTGACCCCGAGTCCGTCCGGCACAGCGAATTCGCCGCCCGGCACGGCGGGTTCCATGCGCCGCCGTCGTACACCACCGATGTTGACTATTCCGCCATAGGCCCCGGGCAGGATGTGATCGTGTCCGGCATGGGCTTGGCGTTCGTTGACCTTTTGGTGCTGCTGTTCGAGGGCCGGGGCGGCCGCTTCGAGGAAAGGCCCGACGGCGGACTCGACTACGTGCCCTCCGGCGCCGAGCCGCGGCTCTGGGCAGGGTCACGGCGCGGCGTCCCGTACCACTCGAAGATTTCCTCCACCCTGCGCACGCCCGTTGACCGTCCGCGGTACTTCACCGCAGCAGCCATCGACGCCCTGCTCGCTGAGCACCAGGAACTCGATTTCCGGGCGCACCTGTGGCCGCTGATCGCCAAGGACGCGGGCCACGCCTACTACCGCGAGCTCTTCACCGGCTACCCGGAGCGGGTCCTGGGCTCCTGGGCCGACTTCGAGGCCCGCTTCGATGCCCTCGACTGGTACAGCGCACTCCGCGAGGAACTGGTGGCCGTATCAGTCCCCGATGCTGCCCTGCGTCTTGACCTGGAAAAGCTGGACCACCCGCTCAGCGGCTGCGCCTTCGCCGACCACGAGGCAGTCCAGCGGGCCGTCACTGCCTACATCCAACGGGACCTCGACCTGCGCACCGGACCTGACCATTCCGAAACCCTGGCCCTGTTCACTGCTTTGCTGTACGTGTACATGGACCTTGGCCGGCTGGTCCCGCAGGAACGGTTGAATGCCCGGTCCCAGCAGTCCATCCACGGCTGGTGGCACGGTTTCTTCAGTTTCGTGGACTCGGGGCCGCCGTCGCACCGTCTCCGCGAGATGCTGGCCCTCCACCGGGCCGGACTCCTCAAATTCCTTGGCCCCGGCATGTGGGTACGCGCTGATGAGTCCTTGGGCCGATTCGTGGCCGGTTCGTTCCAGTCGCCGGTGGTGGTGGATGCGGCGGCCTACATTGAGGCGAGGTTGCCGGCCGCTTCCGTGGAACGTTCCGCGAACCCCGCCCTGGCGGACCTGCACGACGCCGGTTGGGGCACCGAACAGCGGCTGCTCACCTCCGAGGGCACACACTCGACCGGCAAGCTCCTGGTTTCCGGGAATTTCGAGGTCCTCTCACCGGTTGGAAGCCCACAGCAGGGTTTGTTCGCGGTGGGTCCCTGGACCTCGGGCTGGGGCGCGGGAGCGTTCGCACGTCCGAACACCAACGCAGCCCCCTTCCGGGAGAACGATGCCCTGGCCCGCAGGATCCTGGAGTCCCTGACCACCGCCCGCCCAACTGAGTCGCAGTTAACGTCGTATTGAGCGCTCAATACGACATCTACTGCTACCTACTTGGGTGCCACGAACGAAAGGCAAGCCATGACCTCAACCCCAACCCGGCCGCCGTCGGGCCTTACCGTCCTCAGCCTGCCCATGCGGGACCCCCGCGTGAAGCCGCTGCTGGACGAGCTCGCCATTGAATACAACACGCGCTACGGGGACCTGTTCAGCAGCGAAGGCGCCTCGGAGGAACTGAACCGCTACCCGGCCGAAGAATTTGCGGCTCCCCATGGCGCATTGATCATCATCCAGGAAGACGGCGAATCCGTTGCCGGGGGCGCCTTCCGCCGCTACGACGAGCACACTGCCGAGCTCAAGCGGATCTGGACCCACTCGGCGCATCGCAGGCGCGGTCTGGCCCGGTTGGTCCTGGCAGAACTCGAAAACGAGGCACGCCGTCGCGGCTACCGGAAGCTCTATCTGACCACCGGACCGAGGCAACCGGAGGCCAAGAACCTCTACCTCGCCACCGGGTACAAAGCCCTGTTCGACCTCGCCGCCGACCCCGAGGACATCAAGCATTTGGCGTTCAGCAAGGATCTTGCCAAGCCCAGCTAAGCTATGCGCATGGCCAAGAAAACCACTGCGGAAAAACTCGCCACCATCCAACAGGGTTACACCTTGGAGGGGGCCACCATAGAGCTCGGTGCAGCAATTGTGGACGGTGAAGTCCACAAGGAAGCCCAGGTCCGCCTGCCGCTCGCCATGATGAACCGGCACGGCCTGGTGGCCGGCGCAACGGGCACCGGCAAGACGGTCACGCTGCACATGATCGCCGAACAACTTTCGACGGCGGGTGTCCCGGTTTTCCTCGCGGACATCAAGGGTGATCTTTCCGGTTTGGCGACGCCGGCCACTGGCAGTGAGAAGCTGGCGGCACGTACGTCTGCGCTCGGACAGGACTGGCAGGCCAAGAACTTCCCGGTGGAATTCCTTTCCCTGGGCGGAGACGGCAACGGCATCCCGGTCCGCGCCACCATCACCTCGTTCGGGCCCATCCTGCTCTCCCGCATCATGGACCTCAACGACACCCAGGAGTCCAGCCTCCAGCTGATCTTCCACTTCGCGGACCAGAAGAACCTTGAACTGATCGACCTCAAGGACCTCCGCGCCGTCATCCAGTTCCTTACCTCGGACGAAGGCAAAGCCGAACTCGCCGAACTGGGCGGGCTGTCCAAGGCCACAGCCGGGGTGATCCTGCGTGAGTTGATCGGCCTCGAAGCGCAGGGCATGGAGAAGTTCTTCGGCGAACCCGAATTCGATACCGCCGAGTTGCTCCGCACGGCACCGGACGGCCGCGGTGTGGTCAGCTGCCTGGAACTGCCCACCCTGCAAACCAAGCCACTCCTCTTCTCCACCTTCCTCATGTGGCTCCTGGCCGACCTTTTCGAGGAACTCCCTGAGGCAGGCGACCTCGACAAGCCCAAGCTGGTGTTCTTCCTGGACGAGGCCCACCTGCTGTTCAACGACGCATCCAAGGCCTTCCTTGAAGCCATCACCACCACCGTCCGGCTCATCCGTTCCAAGGGCGTGGGCATCTTCTTCGTCACCCAGACCCCCAAGGATGTTCCGGCGGACGTCCTGGGCCAATTGGCCAACCGCGTGCAGCACGCCCTTCGCGCCTTCACACCCGAGGACGCCAAGGCCCTGAAAGCCACCGTGTCCACCTTCCCGGTGAGTGACTACGACCTCGAAGAGACCCTCACGTCGGCCGGCATCGGCGAGGCCGTCATCACTGTCATGAATGAGAAGGGTGCGCCGACGCCCGTCGCCTTGACCCGGCTCCGAGCGCCGGAATCCGTCATGGGCCCCAGTACTGATGACCTCATCAAGAGCACTATTGCTGCCTCGTCCCTCCTGGCCAAGTACGGAACAGCAGTGGACAACCTTTCGGCGTACGAGAAACTCAACGGCAAGACAGCAGCGCCCACCGGGGATGCCGCGCCGGGCCAGCCACCGGTCCCGTCTTCGGCGGGCTCCCCGGCCTCAGCGCGCTCCACAGCCGGAACCTCCCAAGCGGACATTGACGCTGAAGCGCGACGGATCGAGGAAGAAATCCTCGGACGGCCCAGTTCGCGTCCTGCGTCGTCCACGCCCGGTTCGTTCCCGGCACCTCCCGCGCCGGCACCCGTCCCTGCTCCGCAACAGACTTCACAGGACAGCATGTTCGGTGACATCGCAGGGGCACTCGGCGGAGCATTGGGCGGGGGCCTCAAGAGCATGGTCCGGTCCATGGGGACCCAGCTCGGCCGGGACCTTATGCGCGGAGTTTTCGGCACATCCTCACGTCGCCGACGCTAGTCCCAGCCGTCACAACCCGTACCTCCTGCACGGCGGGGGCTGCTGCGGCAGGTAACGTAAAGGGCGTGCAGTTGAGTCAAGCGTTCGTTAGGACCGCAGCCGGATGGCTGCTCGGTCTGATGCTCGCTGCCGCCGGAGCGATCGTCTCCATCAACCTGGTGAGCTCCTCCGTGGCCAGTCCGCAGCAGCCGGTCAAGGAGTATTTCCGGGCGCTCCAGGACGGAAACGGTGAAGAAGCACTCGGGCTGCTGCGCGCCAAGGTGCCCAGCGCCAACGCTGCCATGCTGGACGGAACTGCCCTTCAAACCGCCGCCTCCAAGCTGTCCGACGTGAAACTTGGAAACCCCGAGGCCCGCGGAAGCAGCAGGGTTTCGGTGCCGGTTGACTACACCTTGGACGGCAGCCGCCTACACACTGAGTTCCTCATGGAACGGACCGGTACCCAATGGCTTTTCTTTGCCAAGTGGGCGTTCGTTCCCACCACTCTGCCCACCATTGACGTCACCGTGGTGAACTCCAGCGAAGCCACCCTCAACGGTGTGCCCGTCAACATGCCCAACGGTCGCAACACGTTCGCGGTGTTCTTCCCGGGCAAGTACGAAGCCAGCTTGAACGGGACCTACTTTGAAGCCCCCGCAACATCTGCGCTGGTGGCAACACGCGACGGCGGGCAGGCACCCCTGAACCTGCAGACCCGTTCCACCAAGGCCATGAACGACGCCGTTGCAGGCAAGGTCCGCGAGTTCCTGGACACCTGCGCGGCCCAGGCAACCGAGCAGCAGCGCCTGCAGCCAGACTGCCCGTTCTACCATGTCAGCAACGCCCGGGTAGTGGACGGAACCATCAAGTGGGCCATTACGGAGTACCCCAAGATCACCATCGAGCCGTTCAGCGGCAGATGGGTTGTCGCGCCCTTGAACGGCAAGGCCACCTTGACGGCCAGGGAGGTCAATCTCTTTACGGGACTCGTGAACGACCTCAACGTGGAGCACGACTTCAGTTTCACCACACAGTTGGACATCAAAGACGACACGGTGACGGTCACGCCCTTGCTGACGTTCTAGCCACGTCGCTGCCAAGAGCCACTGCATAGCATCGCTGCATAAGGTCGCTGAATAAACCGGAATGGCCCGGCTCCTGCCCCGCTTTGGGGAGGAACCGGGCCCTTCTCACGGGGCTTGGTTATGCCGCCTTAGTCCATACCGCGCAGGTCCAGCACCAGCTCGGACTCACCATCGGCCTGCAGGACCACGGGAATGCCCCAGTCCTGCTGATACAGGTGGCATGCAGCATGGTCCGGGATCTCGCCGTCTTCAGTTTCGGGTCCATCGCACGCGGCCGCGCGGGCTGTGATGTGCAGGATGCCCTCGGGAACATCCGCCGAGAGTTCGAGCGTCCGCAGGAGACCCACCGAAGTCCCGCCGCCCGAAACCAACAACTCAGGCGGGGTGGAGGAAATCTTCATCTGGGTGGGGTCGCCCCAACGGTCATCGAGCTTCTGGCCGGTGGGAGCCTTGAAGCGCACCGCGAGCTCGAGTGTCCCGGGGGTCACCGGGCTCTTGGGACGCTGCGTTTGCGAGGCGCCTTCGTCCACCTGGAGGGCTTCCTTGGGGATCGGCACCAGGACCAGCTGGTGCTTGTTCGACTCGACCACCACCAGCAGCGGATCGCTGCCTTCGACCTGGACCACGACGACGTCGCTCGGCTCGGCAAGGCCCCTCGCCAGTGTGGAGACGGACTTGCTCGCGGGATCGTAGCGGCGCACGGCACCGTTGTAGGTGTCAGCAATAGCCACGGAGTTGTCCGGCAACACCGTCACACCGAGGGGGTGCTGCAGGCGCGCTTCGGAAGCCTCGCCATCACGGAAACCGAAATCGAACAGGCCCTTGCCCACAGCGGTTTCCACCGTGACGCCGGAATCGCTGATGACCAGGCGGCGCAGGGATGAGGTCTCCGAGTCGGCTACCCAGATGTTGTCTTCGCCGTCGATCGCCAAGCCCGAGGACTGGGCGAACCAGGCTTCCTCGGCTTTGCCGTCCAGCAAGCCTTCGAGACCTGAGCCAGCGAGGATGGAGACCTCGTTGGCCAACGGGTCGAAGGCAAAGATCTGGTGGGTGCCGGCCATCGCGATGACAACCTTCTGCAGCTTTTCGCTCCAGACCACATCCCACGGGGAGGACAGCGAAACCTCGGTGCCCCGGCCCAGCGCTCCGACATCCACGGCGTCCCCGGCGAAGTCAGCCGGGCCGTCGTCGTGGTGTTCGGACCAGGTACCGGCACCGGAATCGGTGACACGGGCGGGGCCGGTGTCCAGGAGCCTTTGCACGCCGTTGCCGGCGATCGTCTGGACGTAACCGGAACTGAGTGTCACACCACGGAGACGGTGGTTGACGGTGTCTGCCACCACGGCGTCGTAGCCGAGCTTCCAGGCAAGTTCGGACGGCAGCAAAGTCACGCCCTGGGGTTCGTTGAACTGTGCAATTTCGGATTGCCCGTCCAGGTAGCCCTTGGTTCCGGACCCGATCACGCGCTCGACGGTTTCCAGGTCGGGGCGCAACTCCACCAGACGGTGATGACCGGAATCCACTACCAGGTAATTGCCGTTGGCGAGCTGGGTTGCCTTGCCGGGGAACCGCAGCGTGCCCGACGTCGGCTCCGGGGCTACGTACGGACCATTACCGCGGTGGAGGGTCCCCTTCGCTTCGTGTTCGGCGACGAGCTCTTCGAGCAGGACGGCGAGGCCGTCTGCGTGGCCCTCACCGGAAAGATGGGCGACGATGTACCCCTCGGGGTCCACCACTACCAACGTGGGCCACGCGCGTGCCGTGTACGCCTTCCAGGTGGCGAGTTCGGGGTCGTCCAGGACCGGGTGGTGGATCTCGTAGCGCTCAACAGCCGATGCCAAAGCGACGGGGTCTGCTTCATGCTCGAACTTGGGCGAGTGCACGCCGACAGTGACAAGGACGTCCGAGTACTTCTCTTCCAGGGGGCGCAACTCATCGAGCACATGCAGGCAGTTGATGCAGCAGAAGGTCCAGAAATCGAGCAGCACGATCTTGCCGCGCAGGGACTCCAGATCCAGGGACTTACCACCCGTATTGAGCCAGCCGCGGCCCTCAAGTTCGGAGGCCCGGACCCGGTGTTGGGTACGTACGGATTCGCTCATCAGCGTCCTTCCAGCTTGGTGTTCGGGTCACTCTGCCCGGAATTGTCGTTCGTGGGGCGCGCAGCCGGGGCTGCGGATGTGGCCCCGGCTGTGCGGCCCGACAGCTTGGCATCACGCTCAGCCAGCCGGGCAAACATATCGTTGTAAGCACTGAGATCGGCGTCGTTATTCCTGTCGGCCGCGCGGTCCACGCGGCGCTTCTCCCGTTCGTCCGACCGGGACCACATGATCGCCACCCCGATGGCCACCAGGAGCGTGGGAATTTCTCCAATGCCCCAGGCCACTGCACCGCCCAGTTGCTGGTCTCCGAGGGCCGTGGGACCCCAGGCACGGCCCAGGTTGCCGAAGTAGTCTGCCGCGAGCAGACCGGTGCCGCCCATGATGGACACTCCGAAGAAGGCATGGAATCCCATGGTTGCCAGGAGGAGCAGCAAGCGCATCGGATACGGCGCGCGACGAGGCAAAGGATCACTGCCGATCATGCTGAGGACAAAGATGTATCCGGTCAGCAGGAAGTGAAGGTTCATGAGCTCGTGACCGACGTGCTCGCGCATAGCCAGGCCGAAAAGGTCCGAGTAGTAGAACAAGACGATGGAGCCCGCGAAATTTGCGGCCGCGAACAGGGGGTGCGTAACCACCTGCGAGAACCGGGAGTGCACGAAGAGCAGCAGCCACTCGCGCAAGCCACGGGAACCATGGGCACCCTCACCACGGGAGGGCAGCGCGCGCAGCGCCAGGGTTACGGGAGCGCCGAGAACCAGGAAGATGGGCGCAACCATGGTGAGGGCCATGTGGTCCACCATGTGCGCGGAGAACAGCACCCGGCCGTAGACAGCGGGTGGGCCCGACGTGATGTAGGTCAGGACCACCAGCCCGATCATCCAGTTCACTGTCCGGAAGGCAGACCATCGATCTCCGCGGCGACGGATCTTGACGATACCCATGATGTAGGAGACGGCACCGAACAAGGCCACTCCGACCCACAGCCAATCAAAACGCCATTCGGTCAGCCAGCGGGCAGGGGTCAGTTCCGGTGGGAGCTCGTACCCGGACAGGATGAACGACGGCGAGGCATCAGGGGCGTAGGTGGTCGGCTGCGGCGGAGCCGAGCGTCCGAGGGCAACGGCGAGTCCCGACGTCGCGCCCATCACCAGCAGCTCAACCAAAACCAACTGCCACAGCACCCGGCGGGCAGACATTGAGCCGTTCTTCCCAAGCTGCGGGATGACCCACTGGCGGTGCATGAAGCCGATGCCGCCCAGCACCAAGGTGGCCAGGGACTTGGCCACGATCAGTTGCCCGTAGGACGAGCCGAACAGGTCTGCGGGGTTGGTGACCCGGATGGCCGCATTGATGACACCCGAAGCGAACACCAGGACGAAAGCGAAGCCTGCCAAGGAGGAGAAACGCCGGAGGGTCTGCTCTGTAATGTCCGCAGTCCCCGCCTGACGTGAGCCGGTAAGGAGTCCCGACAGGACCGCCAGCATGATGATGCCGCCAACCCACGTGGAGACGCCCACCAAGTGCAGGCCCAGGGAATTGATGGCGCCTTCGTGGTCGCTTGAACTCGAGGAGTGGCCGATGAGTGCGGTGGGGATCAACCCGATCAACGCGAGCAAGAGCGTAAACGCCAGGCCGGTCAAAGATCGGACCCCGAACAGGGCTGTGGTGACCACGGCGGCGATAATCGTTACGGCAAGCCAGGCTTTGCCGGTTTCGATGTCGGTCATGAAGTAAACCAACGAACGGGTGAACTCGGCATCACCGGACAGCGACTGGCCTGCGACGTCCGCGTATGTCAGGACGAGGACTGCCACTGCGGACAACGTCCACGCGGCGCCTGCTGCAGCGGCCAACGCGAGGGCCCTGGCAAACGCCGGATGCTCGGGAGCGTCAGCGTCCTTCTCGCGCGAGCGGGATCCGCCGAGGTTCTTTGGCAGGATGCCTACGGCGAAGATCAGGCCGCCGATTACGGTGGCTACCGAGACGTTGTGGATGGCCTTGGCAAACGGAAGTCCCCATCTGACCAAGGCTCCGGGGTCGGAAACCTGGCGGGCTGCCGAGGCTCCGGAGAAGATCAACGCGCCAGCAAGAGTGAGGAACAGAACTGCCAATCCCGCCAATTGCCAGGGAAGTGAAATACCCACGGCTGTAGGGCCTCTCCGCAATCCCGGCTTGGGAGAAGACGAAGGGGCAGTTGCGGAACTTCTTGCTGATGGCACCTATCCATTGTCCGCTACCTGTCGCCGGGCTGCGAATCGAAAGGTGCGCTATGTGCATTAACTCAAAGAAGAAAGGGCGGCAACCAACAGGTTGCCGCCCTTTCAAGGCGTGTGCCGAAGAAGTTACTTCTTCTTGGCGACAGCTGCCTTCAGCTTGGAGCCAGCGGTCAGCTTGACGCTGTGGCCTGCTGCGATCTGGATGGTTTCGCCGGTCTGCGGGTTGCGGCCGGTGCGGGCTGCACGGTCGGTGCGCTCAACGGCGAGCCAGCCCGGGATGGTGATCTTCTCGCCAGCGGCGACAGAAGTCTCGAAAACTTCGAACAGTGCATCGAGCACGGAGTTGACTGCTGCCTGGCTGGTGCCAGCCTTGCCTGCTACCTCTGCAACGAGTTCACTACGGTTCTTAGCCATTTACGTCCTCCTGGACTCATACGTTTTTGAGCTTTCAAGCGGAATGCGAGCAAGCCACTGTTCGAAAACTTACCAGCTTGGGCTGCCTTGGCCAGCAAATTCCGCGTGTTTCCGCGCCTTTTTGACCAAAATCACCGGATTTGAGGGGTTTTTAGGAGCCCTTTAAGCCCTTGGCGTACCCTGCCCTCGAACTACCGTTGCACAGCGCCCCTCCTGGGTGGTAGTTTTCCGGTGATCGTGAGCTTCGAACAATCATGAACTTCAGACTGGAGGTGAGACCCATGAAGGCGGTATCCACAGTGGGCGCTCCCTGCAGTCCACGATCCCGCGGCTGAGCAAGCCGCTCCTGGGAGCGCCTGAGACGCATTTCGCGAAAGGCAACTCCCATGAACACATCAACTTCTCCGCTGCCAGCCCACCCGTTCCGGGAACCATCGAGGACAGCACAGATACAGCCGACAATTGACGCTTCTTTGCGCATTCCCCGGGGTGAGCGGGCCTTGGTCCTTGGCGGCGGCGGGTCTACAGGCAACGCCTGGCTCATCGGCATCGTCGCAGGACTTTACGACGGCGGCGTGGACGCCACCCGCGCGGACCTGACGGTCGGCACCTCTGCCGGGTCCACTGCGGCGGCCCAGCTCGCTGGCGCCGAACCAGCCGAATTGTTGGAGGCCGCTCTTGCTCCGGTTTCCCTCCCCTCCCGTGCACCAGCGGGCGTGGGGCCGGGGCCGGCCGCTTCTGGGCCGGCGGCTTCCGGGCTGGACGGTTCAGGGCTGGACGGTTCTGGGGTGGCCGCCTCTGGGCTGGACGGTTCTGGGCGGGACGGTTCTGGGCGGGACGGTTCGCCGCAGCAGCAGGCGAGACCCGTGGCTGACCATATGGAGCGGACAGGTAAGATCCTGGACGCCTCCATGGACATGGCCGACATGCGCCGCCGCCTGGGTGCTGCAGCGCGCGACATGGCAGCAGCCATGGACGGGGCCAGCAAAAGGTGGAGGGCCACCGTAGCGGGGCGCCTGCCCCAACAGCAGTGGCCGGAACGGCCAGTGCTTCTCACAGCGGTAGACGCCAACACCGGAGAACCGGTGGTCTTCGACCGCCAGAGTGGAGTGGACTTGGTGGATGCCGTGGCCGCCAGCTGTGCCAGCGGCTTCGCCTACAGCATCGGCAACGACCAATACATCGACGGCGGATACCGCACCAATGCGGAGAACGCCGACCTTGCGGCCGGCTATCCCAGGGTGTTGGTGCTTTCGCCGTTCGGCGGCCGGACACGGACGCCTCGTGAATGGGGAATGGATCTGCAGACCCAGGTAGTGGCGCTCCAGAGCAGCGGAAGCCAGGTTCGCACCATTGTCCCGGACAGCGACTCTGAATACATGTTCGGGGTCAACGCAATGGACCTGTCGCTCCGCCCAGCAGCCGCCCGGGCCGGGTACGAACAAGGGCTGTCCTTGGCCGATGAGCTGGGTGGTTTTTGGGGTTAGTCATTAAAAGCCGAAGGCCTCCTTGTGGGGAGGCCTTTTCGTGTGTTTGTGGTGTTGAGTGTGGGAGACCCCCCAACCTGGTGTGGGTTGGGGGGTCTCGACCTAATGGTTGTCCGGCGGTGTCCTACTCTCCCACACCCTCCCGGGTGCAGTACCATCGGCGCTGTGGGTCTTAGC